>NZ_CP041070.1:2708461-3016922 GCF_006459125.1 Halarcobacter anaerophilus | reverse complement strand
TAAATACGCACTCTTTATATATAAATTGATAGATTATATCTAAATTAACATTAAAAGTTTTTCACAGGTGAATAAAAATTTTCTAATAGGTGAAAAACTTTTTGCTCTTAAGTGAATATTTATGAAACTTTTACCATTATTCAGTACTTTCATTATGTGAAAAGTTAAGATTACAGGGAATGTGAAAAGTTGAAAATATTAGGAATAGACCCGGGAACAAGAAATTGCGGATATGCAGTTATTGAAAAGACGGGAAATCATGTGAAATTAGTTGAAGCGGGTCTAATTAAAATAAGAACAAAAATACTTCAAGAGCAGATTGTAGAGATGACAGAAGGTCTTGATATGATTTTTAATAAGTATAAACTGGATGAAGTTGCCATTGAAGATATGTTTTATGCTTTTAATCCAAAAACGGTTATTAAATTAGCTCAATTTAGAGGAGCTATCTCACTAAAAGTTTTGCAAGAGTTTGGAAATTTTGCCGAATATACGCCTTTGCAGGTAAAACAGGCAGTTACTGGAAACGGTAAAGCTCAAAAAGAGCAAGTTGCTTTTATGGTAAAAAGATTACTAGGAATAAAAAAAGAGATAAAACCCCTTGATATAACCGATGCAATTGCGATTGCATTGACTCACAGCCAGAGATTAAAATGAAAAATTTGTCATTAATAATATTTTTGGCATTGATATGGGGAAGCAATTTTATTTATATGAAATTGGCAACTGAATATATTGATGCCGTGCAAGTAGTTTTTTATAGAGTTTTGTTTGGATTTATACCTGTTTTTATATATGCTTGGTATTTAAAAGCTTTGAAATGGGAACATTTAAAATATTCTTTTCATTTTTTCATTATGTCTTTGTTAGCAGCTGTGGTCTATTATTTTGGATATGTAAAAGGATGCGCACTGTTACTTTCAGGCGTTGCAGGAGTTTTAAGCGGTTCTATTCCTTTATTCTCTTTTTTGATTGCGGCGATTTTTTTAAAAGAAGAGAAGATTACGAAACTTGCAGTTTTAGGAGTCTTTATAGGTTTTTTAGGTGTAGTGATGATAAGCGGTATATTTTCTCAAGATATTACACATATAAACTATGAAGGTGCCGTTTCTATAATTTTAGGTTCATTAAGCGTGGGGTCTTCTTTTATTTATGCAAAAAAATTTATTATTCCTTTAAATATAAATGCTGCGGCACTTACTACTTATCAGTTGGGATTTGGATTATTAGTACTTCTTTTTATTACGGATTTTAACGGTATAAATAATATTTTTAGCGATACTCATACGGCACTTGGCTTAATAATAGGGTTGGGAGTTTTAGGTACGGGAGCGGCTTATATTATATACTATTATATAATTGATAAATTAGGAGCTTTAAAAGCCTCTTCTATTACTTATCTGCCGCCTGTAGTTGCACTTTTTATAGGTTTTTTTATTGTAAAAGAGGATATAAAATTTAGTGATTTAATAGCTATGTGTCTGATATTTTTAGGCGTATTTTTAATCAATAAAAGAAAAGTATAAGTTGGTTATAATTCGATCAGAAAAAATATAGGGAAAAAGATGAAAAGAATAGGAATATTGGCTTCGCACAACGGAAGCGGATTTGAAGCTATACAAAAAGCATGTGAACAAAAAATATTAAATGCGCAAGTTGTTCTTGTGATTTCAAATAATACAGATGCAAAAGTATTGCAAAAAGCCGCAAATAAGAATATTCCGAATTTTATTGTAAATGCAAAAAAATATCCCGATGAAAATTTAGATGAAAAAATTACGAATTTAATGTGTGAATTTAGAGTCGATTATATCTTTTTGTCAGGTTTTATGAAAAAGCTGGAGAAAAATTTAATAAAGAGTTTTAAAAACAGAATTATAAACTCACATCCTGCACTTTTGCCCAAATTCGGCGGTAAAGGAATGTATGGAACAAATGTCCACAAAGCGGTTATTAAAGCAAAAGAGAAAAGTTCTGGCTGTACTGTTCATTATGTAAACGAAAATTATGACGAGGGTGAATATATACTGCAAAAATCCTTTCTTTTAGATGAAAATGAAAGCGTGGAATCTTTGGAAAATAAAATAAAATCATTGGAAGCAACTACTATAGTCGAAGCTTTGAAAAAAGTGGTAAATAACTCTTAAGCTTATTGGTACCTAATAATTAATAGGATAGACTCTTAACATTCCAATTTGGAAAAATTATTAATTGTGAAAAAATATGTTTGAATCTATTCTTCAAAATCAACATTTCGTATTTATTTTTTTACTTATTGCACTAAGTCTGCTCTTTTTCGTAATCTCTAAAAGCAGTTATAATAAAAAACTGGAAAAAGAGGTAAACAAACAATTAAATGAATTAAGACAAAAAGACAAACTTCTAATAGCCCAGTCAAAACTTGCGGCAGTAGGTGAAACATTGGCTCATATAGCTCATCAGTGGAAACAACCTTTATCCCAAATAAATTCGGTTGTGGCAAATATCGAAGCAGATTTTGAAGATAAAAAACTAAATAGCAAAAGACTTGAAGAGCATCTAAACGAGATTGAAAAACTAACTTTTTATATGTCTGATACAATTGAGAGTTTTAACAACTATTTGCAGCCAAATGACGAAAAAGAGGTTTTTTCTATAAAAGAGGCTTTTGATAATGCTTTTGCTTTGGTTTATAAACTTTTTGAGTCAAAACAGATTGAGTGCAAATTTGAGATAAAAGAGGATTCCCAAGTTCTTGGAGTAAAAAAAGAGTTTGTTCAAGCAATATTAGTGATATTAAACAATGCAAAAGATGTATTAGTAGATAATAAAATCGAAAAACCCAAAATAAATATCTATATAGGAAGAGAAGAGAATAGAGTCTGTTTGGAAATAAGCGATAACGGCGGAGGAATACCACAAGAGTATTTTGAAAAGATATTTGATCCCTATTTTACTACAAAACCCCACTCTCAAGGAACAGGTCATGGACTTTGTATGGCAAAAATGATTGTTGAAAAAAGTATGCACGGCAAACTAAAAGTAAAAAACGAACTTTTTGGTGCAAAATTTTCTATAGAATTATCAAAGGAAGATAATGGATGATTTAACTCTTTTATATGCAGAAGATGAGATTGAAACCAGAGAGAATTACGGAAGATATTTAAAAAGGTATTTTAAAGAGATTTACCTAGTCTCAAACGGAAAAGAGGCAATTGAAATCTATAAAAAATATAAACCCGATATTATGCTTCTTGATATAAATATGCCTTGTTTAAACGGTTTGGAACTAACAAAACAGATAAGAGAAGAAGATAAACTCACAAGAATAATAATCCTAACGGCACATTTAGAACAAGATAAACTTCTTTTTGCAGCTGAATTAAATTTGACAAAATATCTTCCAAAACCAATCTCCAGAGGGAAATTAAAAGAGGCATTAAACGAAGCCGCCAAACAATATAAAGAGTTGAACAGCAAAAGTGAAAAAATAGTTTTAGAAAATGGATTATTTTGGGATAAAAGTGCAAAAAAACTTTTTGAAAATAAAAACGAAATAAAACTTACAAAACATGAAATACTTCTTTTTGAACTTCTTACTTCAAAAAAAGAGAAAATTTTTTCAAGTGATGAAATAGCACTCTATCTTTGGGATGATATTATAGATTTTGAAAACAGCTCAAAACTAAAAGATATAATAAAACGTCTAAGAAAAAAACTTCCAAAAGATACAATTAAAAATATTTACGGTGCAGGGTATAAAATTTTATAGATTAATTTTGATTTAATGATTAAAAAAAGAAGCCTATTTTAGACTTCTTTCATATTTGATAGAGGAAACTTTGTTTTTATCTAATTCTATAATTGTTATACTCTCTTCATCTTTTTTAGGGAAACTATTAGCTAGTTTTTCATCTCTTATAAGTCCGATAGAGTAATTGTATTTTTTAAATTTCGGAACCATAAACATATTTGTGACAAATCCCGGTGCAGCGCTTACGTCTGCTAAATATATTGCATTATTTGATTTTAAATAGTTTGGATTTGTTTCAAAAAAACTTTTTATTTCATTTCCTTTATCTTTAGAAAAAACAACAATCAGTTTTTTTATATTTTCATTTACTTGCAGTACTTTATCAAATTGATCGCTTACTTTTAAAGTAGATAAATCATCACCTACTTTTATAGTTGAGGCAAAGATAAAATTTACAAATAAAAATATTGATATTAAAATTTTCATATTTTCTCCTATTTAAAAGAGGTTAGTATATTACTAACCCTTTTATTAAGCCATAATTTCATCAATAGTAATGTAGTCACCGACTCTACCAGTCATTTGCTCAACGTCAGTATTAACTGGAAGTGTTTTTTTACCAGGAGTCCATCCAGCAGGACAAACCTCTCCTGTTTTACTTGCATGCTGCCAAGCTTTTACTTGTCTTAAAAACTCTTTTACGTTTCTTCCTACCATTGGAGCTTGTACCTCTTGTGCTACAACTACACCGTCTGGATTTATTAAAAATCTTCCTCTTAGTGCTTGCCCTTCTTCTTCTATCATTACTCCAAATGCTCTACTTACTTCTCCTGTACCGTCTGCACCTATTGTTAGTTTTAAATCTTTTAATAATGGCTCAGTCTCTACAAATCTTTTGTGAGAAAATTTTGTATCTGTTGATACTGCTAAAATCTCTACTCCTAACTCTTGAAACTCATCATATTTTGCATTCATTGCCGCAATCTCTGTTGGACAAACAAAGGTAAAATCTGCCGGATAAAAACAAACTACATGCCATTTACCTTTATAATCTTCACTGCTAACTTCTGTATAATGACCTGTTTTTGCATCATACGCATCCATTTTAAACTCAGGTACTTTTCTTAATACTAAACTTGAACTCATTTTTTCTTCCTTTTTTTCTATATTTTTTTTATTCTCTTCATTTGAAACTTTTGTCTCTTCTATTGCTTTTGCTCCTGTGTCGCATGCCATCTTTTTAACTCCTTATAAAAACTATCAAAGGATAATTTTTTTCCTTTAAGTTTTGAAAGTATACATTCTATATTCTTAGTCTAAACTTAAAAATTTATTATTTTTACTTATAAAACTTCTATAAATAGTTATTATAATAAAATGAATTTCATATAAAACTTCAGTTCTTAAAGGCTGTATATATGATAAACAGCTAAATTTTAAAAGAGATTTTTTTTGATACTTTTTTGCCCCTTTTGTTTTTTAAAATATTTGTATAGAAATTTTTTGACCTTATTTTAAAATTGAGGAAACAATTTAAAGGATGGATATGGAAAATTTGCAAAGAACAGCACTTTATGAAGAACAGATGAATATAAAATGCAAGATGGTTTCCTTTGCGGGATGGGAAATGCCTATACAGTTTGACGGTATTATTGCCGAACACGGTTTTTGTAGAAATGATGCGGCACTTTTCGATACTTCACATATGGGAGAGTTTTTCTTCAAAGGCAATATTAAAACTTCGGGTATAAACGAAGCAACTTCAATAAACATAGATACCCTTAAAACAGGTAAATGCAAATACGGTTTTTTATTAAATGAAAAAGGAGGAGTTATTGACGACCTTATTATTTATAGACTTAGTATTGATGAACTTATGATTGTAGTTAATGCCTCAAGAGCTGCAGTTGATTTTAAAACTATCACAAGCAGATTAAAAAGCGGAAGTTTGGATGATAGATCAAAAGAGGTTTCCAAACTTGATCTTCAAGGTCCAAACTCAAAAAAAATCTTGCAGAAATATTTTCTTGATGAAAATGTAAATTTAGATGATTTAGGTTTTTTCTCTTTTATAAAAACAAAAATTTTTGGTGAAAATTGTTTATTAAGTCGTACGGGTTATACGGGTGAACTTGGATTTGAATTATATATTGACGGAAAAACTGCCGTTAAAATCTGGAATGCTTTATTAAAAGAGGGTGTTAAACCGGCAGGACTTGGAGCAAGAGATGCTTTAAGATTGGAAATGGGTTACAGCCTTTACGGAAATGATTTAAATGAAGAGATAACACCCCTTGAAGCAAATCTTTCTATGTTTGTAAATTTAAATAGAGAGTTTGTAGGTTGCCAAGCTTTGAAAAAACAGAAAGAAGAGGGCTTAAAAAGAGTTTTAATTCCTTTTAAAACAACTTCAAGAAGAAGTGCAAGAAAAGATTTTGAAGCCTTTCAAGATGATAAAAAAATCGGTTTTGTAAGCTCTGCTGCATTCTCTCCTACTTTAAATGTGGGTATAGGTTTGCTTATGGTTGATTTTGAAACTTTTGATGAAAATAGAAGTTTTGAATTAAGAGATAAATCAAATAAAAACAGAGGATCAATAGAGGCAAACAAAGCTTCATTGCCTTTTATAAAAAAGTAAAAAATAAAATATAGGAGAATAGATATGAAAAAATTTAGCCAAGAGCATGAATGGATTGAAGTTAACGGTGAAGAGGGTGTTGTTGGTATATCTTCTTATGCAATCGAACAATTAGGTGATATTACATTTTTAGAATTGCCTGAAATCGACAGTGAGGTTAGTGCCGAAGATAGTGTTGCTTTTGTTGAATCGGTTAAAGCTGCAAGCGATATTTATACTCCTGTTTCAGGAAGAGTTATAGAAGTAAATGAGGCTTTACTCGGTACTCCCGAACTTTTAAATCAAGATGCAAATGAAAACTGGATTTATAAAATGATAATTTCAGATGAGAGTGAACTAGAGACTCTTATGGATGAAAAGATTTACAACGAATATACTGAATCATTATAGGAGCGAAGATGCCTTATACTCCCCATACACAAACAGAAATAAAACAGATGCTCGAAGTTATCGGTTTAGAAAAAGAGGAACAACTTTTTGATTCTGTTCCAAGCAGTCTTAAAATAGACTCACTTGATATAGAAAACGGTTTAGATGAGTTTACTACTTTTGAAAAGTTTAAAACCCTTGCTTCAAAAAATGTGACTGATAAAACAATTTTTTTAGGCGGCGGTTATTATGACCATATTGTTCCAAGTGCAGTTGATGCCCTAAGCGGCAGAGCAGAGTTTTACACGGCTTATACTCCATATCAAGCAGAAGCATCTCAAGGAACTTTGCAAGTATTATATGAATATCAAAGTTTAGTATGCAAACTAACGGGAATGGATGTTTCAAATGCTTCTATGTACGATGGTGCAACAGCCTTGGCAGAAGCTGCATTAATGGCAGTTAGAATCTCTAAAAAAAACAAAATTTTAATTGACGGCGGTGTGAATCCAACTTATATCAAAGTTGTTCAAACCTATTTAAGTTTTAGAGATATCAACGTTGAGATTATACCTTTAAGAGGTGACTGTAGTGATTTTGAAACCATTGAATCAAAAATTGATGAAAGCGTGGGCGGTTTTTTATTTCAAAATCCAAATTTCTTAGGTTCCCTAAACTCTTATGAAAAGATAATAGAAAAGGTGCATGAAAACAAAGCAATAGCAGTAATGTCGGTTTATGCAGTATCTTTAGGTGTTTTAAAAGATCCGTCTTCTATGGGTGTAGATATTGTAACGGCAGAGGGGCAGTGTTTGGGAAACTATCTTAGTTTCGGCGGTCCCTCTTTTGGACTTCTTGCTACCAAACAAAGCTTTATTAGGGATCTACCCGGAAGAATTATCGGTAAAACTTTAGATAAAGACGATAAAGAGATTTTTGTATTAACTATGCAAGCAAGAGAGCAGCATATTAGAAGACACAGAGCAACTTCAAATATCTGTTCAAACCAAAATCTATTGGCTTTAAGAAGTACGATTTTTTTATCTCTTTTAGGTAAAGAGGGTTTTGAAGAGCTTGCCTCTCTTTGTCACAGTAAAAGCGAATATCTAAAAAAGAAGTTAGCTTCTTTAAAAGATGTGGAGATTTTTAATAAAGGTGAAACCTTTAATGAGTTTGTTATTAAAACACCACTTAGTGCAACTAAACTTTTAGAAGAGATGAGTAAGAAAGGTTTTTATGCAGGTATAAATCTGGGTAAATTTTTTGAAACTTTTGAAAACGCAATTTTAGTAAGTGTAACGGAAAAAAGAACAAAAGAAGAGATGGATTCTTTTGTAGAAACTTTAGAGCAAATTTTAGGAGAGCAATTATGAGTAAAGTATTAACAATATTTGAAAAGAGCCAAGAAGGAAGAAAAGGTATTCTTTTGCCTAAATTAGATGTTCCTAAAAGTGAAATCAAAAAAGAGTTTAAAAGAGAAAAAAAAGCGGAACTTCCACAGCTTAGCGAGTTTGATGTGGTTAGACATTTTACGAATTTGTCTACTAAAAACTTTGCAATTGATAAAAACTTCTATCCTCTTGGTTCTTGTACCATGAAATATAATCCGAAAATAGCCGAAAAAGTAGCTAACTTGGAAGGGTTTACAAATATTCATCCCCATTTAGTTACAAATATGATGAGTGAAGAGGTACAAGGAGCCCTTGAAGTTATAGATATGCTGGAGCAGAAACTTTGCAAAATTACAGGAATGAGTGCTTTTACGACAACTCCCCAAGCAGGAGCCCACGGTGAAATGCTTGGAATTATGATGATTCATAAATACCATGAAAGCAAAGGAGACAAAAGAAAATATGTAATTGTTCCTGACTCTTCACATGGAACTAACCCTGCAACGGCAGCAATGGTAGGATATGAAGTTATTACTATTAAATCAGATGAAAACGGTGCTATGGATTTTGAAAGTTTTAAAGAAAAAATCTCTGATGAAGTAGCAGCTGTTATGCTTACGGTTCCAAATACTTTGGGTATTTATAATAAAAAGATAAAAGAGATTTGTACTTTGGCACATGAAAACGGTGCTATGATGTATTATGACGGGGCTAATATGAATGCAATTATGGGAGTTGCAAGACCAGGAGATATAGGTTTTGATGTTATGCATATAAATCTTCATAAAACTTTTGCCACACCACACGGAGGAGGGGGTCCAGGTTCGGGACCTGTTGGAGTAAATGAAAAATTAAAACCTTTTTTACCCGATCTTGGAGTAAAAAAAGTTAAGGGAAAATATGAGTTCTCAAACGGCGGAACAAATACAATAGGAAAAATCTCACCGTTTTTCGGAAATTATGCAATTTCACTTCGAGCTATTGTTTATATGACAATTCTAGGGGGAAACGGGATGAAAAATGCCAGCTCTAAAGCTGTGTTAAATGCAAACTATATAAGAGTGAGACTAAAAGATTATTTTGATATGCCTTATGATACTTTGTGTATGCATGAGTGTGTTTTTTCTGCCAAAACATTGGCAAAAGAGTATAAAGTCACGGCTATGGATATAGCAAAATATCTTCTTGATTTCGGTTTCCATTCTCCAACAGTCTATTTCCCTTTGATTGTAAAAGAAGCAATTATGATAGAACCCACGGAGACGGAAAATAAACAGACTATAGATAAATTTTGTGACACAATGATTGAAGCTGTTAAACTTGCCCGTAAAGATGCAGCTGCATTTAAAGAGTATCCAAAAACACTCGGAGTTTGCAGACCTGATGATACAAGAGCTATTAAAGAGCTTGATATTTGTTGCTCTTATTAAATGAGAATTAAAAGGATTAGAGATGACAATGCGTGAGACTATAAAAAACAGCGATAAGGGAAGAAAACCTCAATGGCTTAGAAAAAAGCTTCACTTCGGTGCTCAAAAAGAGATGGATCAACTTTTAAACAATGTTGGTATTCATACAATCTGCCAAGAGGCAAAGTGCCCTAATATCAGTGAATGTTTCTCTAAAAAGAATGCAACTTTTCTAATTTTGGGAAATATCTGTACAAGAAGATGCAGTTATTGTAATGTTGCTACAGGAAAACCTTTTGAAGTAAACAAAGAAGAGATAGAACAAGTAACAAAATCGGTTAGACTTTTGGGTTTAAAATATGTGGTAATAACAAGTCCGGCAAGAGATGATTTAAAAGACGGAGGAGCAAAACAGTTTTATGAGGTTACTCAAAATATATTAAAAGAGCTGCCTAATACAAAAGTCGAACTTCTGATTCCTGATTTTCAAGGAAGTTTGGACTCTTTAAAACTTGTGGCAAACAGCGGTGCCATAGTACTTGGGCATAATATGGAAATGGTTCCAAGTCTTTATAAAATAAGAAAAGCCGCAAACTATAAAAGATCTTTACAAGTTTTAAAAAAACTAAAAACTTTGGCTTCTAATAATGCAAAAACAAAAAGTGCAATTATGGCAGGTCTTGGAGAGACTGAAAGAGAGATGATAAAAGTTTTCAAAGATTTAAGAGAAGTAGGGTGTGATTATCTAAGTATCGGTCAATATTTGGCACCTTCAAATGAGTTTCAAAAAGTTGTCGAGTATGTTAGACCTTCACAATTTGAAAAGTATAAACAAATAGCTTTAGATTTGGGTTTTGAATATGTACATTCAAGTCCATATACAAGAAGTTCATATTTAGCCCATGAATATGTAGGAAAATAGGAGCGTAAGATGTATGATGTAGTTGTAATTGGAGCAGGACCAGCGGGATATGAGATAGCTTCACTTTTAGGTGAAGGTAAAAAATCCGTATGTTTGATAGAAAAAGATGAGGAACATTTAGGGGGAACTTGTTTAAACTGGGGATGTATTCCTGCAAAAAACTTTTTGGAAAGTGCAATATATGTAAAAAAAGGCGCATACTTTAAAGAGTGCGGAGTAGATTTTGCTTTTAACGCTTTTGATATAAAAAAGCTTGAAAATAATACTTGCAGACTAATTTGTGATACAAAAACGGGAATATTTAAAAAATTAAAAAAAGCCAAAGTAGAGATAAAATACGGCACGGCATCTTTTGTAGATGAAAACCTAATCAAAGTAAATGATGAGATTATAGAAGCTTCTGAATTTATAATTGCAAGCGGTTCAAATCATAAAGAACATCCTCTTATGAAAATAGATAAAGATAAAATTATCTCTTCAAAAGAGGTCTTTTCATTGGAAAAAATTCCAAAATCAATACTTATTGTAGGAGGCGGAGCTATCGGGTGTGAGTTTGCAACATTTTTCAATTCTCTTGGAGCAAAAACACATATAGCCGAGTTTACCTCTAAACTTCTTCCTATTGAAGATGATGATATAGGACGAACTGTAAAAAGAGAGTTTGAAAAAGCTGGTATAAAAGTTGATTTAAAAGCAAATATTACTAAATATGAGATTTCGGAAAAGAGTGTTAAAGTAACTCTTGACTTGGGTAAAAAAGAGCAGCTTTTAGAGTTTGAAAAAGTTTTAATCTCAATTGGGAGAGTTCCAAATAGTTCTAAATTGAATCTTGAAAAAGCAAATATAAAAAGTAACAAGGGTTTTATAGAAGTTGACAGAAATTTACAATCAATTAGCAATAAAAAAGTATATGCTATAGGAGATGTTATAAAATCACCCGCACTTGCCCATGTGGCATATTATGAGGCTAAAAGAGTTGCAAATAAGATATTAAGTCGTGAAGCTTTACCTCAAAAAGCAATTTTCCCTTCGGTTACCTTTTGTTCTCCTCAAGTAGCTTCTATAGGAGAGAGTGAAAACTCTTTAAAAGAACAAGGTATAAAATTTAAAACAAAAAAAGTCTTTTTTAAATCAAGTGCAAAAGCAAAAATAAAAGGTGATGACAGCGGATTTATAAAAATCATATATGATGAAGAGACTCAAGCTGTTTTAGCAGCTGCAATAATAGGAAATGAGGCAACGGAATTGATTCATCAGTTTTTAGTTGCAATAAATGCAAAACTTACTTTAGATGATTTATCTAAAATGATATTTGCCCATCCCACACTTAGCGAGTTAACTCTTGAAGCTTTAGCCTAAACTATGAGAGTTTAGGCAGATGCCATTTTTCATAATAAGCATGAAGTCTTAGAGCTATTCCAAAAGCAAAAGTTATTAGAAGGTTTATATAATTTATCCATTCAAGGCAATCTAAAATATAAATTATAAGTCCGATTATAATTGCTACGGCACCGTAAAAATCACTTACTAAAACTGCTGGAATTCTGTTTATTACTATATCTCTTAAGGTACCTCCTCCAACAGCGGTAAGCAGAGCTAAAAGCACTACTCCTACTACGTTAAAACCTACGTCATGGGCAATCATAGCTCCTGATATGGAAAAAGAGACTAAACCTATGGTATCTGTTAAAACAAAAGCTTTTTTACCTTCTAAATCGGTTATTTTATGAAGCTTGAATATTATTGACAATATAACGGTTATAATCACTAAAGTAAAAGGCAGGGTATCCGTAAAAATAAAAGGTTTTTGGTTTGCTATTATATCTCTTATTAAACCCCCTCCAAAGGCAGTTAAAAAAGCAGATATAAAGATACCTAAAATATCAAGCTTCATATGTACTGCAATTAGAAAACCGCTAACTGCGAAGGAGATAATTCCTATAATATCAGCAATCTCTAATGCGCTCATATTTTTTTAGTTTTCTAAATTGTCTTCTTGGGTATAAACACAAGATTCAAAAAGATATTTATGATCCTGCGGTAATGCTTCAAAAATTGCATTTGCCAAATCTCTAATCTCCCAAAGAGCTGATTTTGATGTTCTAAGTGAAATAAAATTTTGTAGACTTCTTGCGTTTATCGTCCAAGTAAGAGAGGTTTTATAACTTTCGGGAAGACAATATTTTGCCACATCGTTTCCGATTTTTGTTTGCAAAACTTCTCTTAGATTTTCTAAAGCTTTAATAGACATTTCATTTACCAAATCACTGCTTGTCATTACAAGATATTTTTCGGCTCTTTGTTTATCTTCTACGTTAAAAGCTTCTTCGTCTTTTAACTCTTTTAGCGTATATCTTGTAGATTTTACCGATAGACTTGCCATTCTGTGTCTTGCTAATTCTTGAAGTAAAGCTCTACTGATTCCGTCTATAAAAAAGGTATATGAGAGATGTTCGAGTGTTGAAGCATGTTTGAATTTATTTCCGACTCTATCAATCAACTCCAAATCTTTTGGACCTCCGCAGTCACTTTTATCGTAAGATTGCCAACAAGTTCTAATTGCATGGGCACAAACTTCCAGGGAGCTATGTTGCATAAGAGTTACAGTCATTTTCAAGCCTTAATTTTTATTGTGATTATACTTTATTCCTATATAAATACCTCTTAATTTTTAAAGTAAATTAGTGAGTAATTAGAGTAAATATATTTAAACCCTTTTCATAAGAGTATATAAGTTTGAATTTGTGTTTTGATACTACTTTGTTTACTATACTTAAGCCCAAACCAAAGCCGTCTCTTTGAGATAACTCTTGGGTAAAGGGTTTTAAATAGTATTCAAGTTCTTTTGAGAGTCTTTTGCCTTTGTTTATTACTTTAATTTCATTCTCTTTTACTTCAATCTTTATAGGCAGTCTTGAAGTATATTTTAAAGCGTTGTCTATTAGGTTTTTAAGTGCCATACTTAAATATTCCAAATCTGCATAAATTTTAAAATCTTGAAAAATTTTTAAATCAATTTTTGATTCATCATCCATATAGAGTCTGCTTAAAGATTCTACTATTAAAGTTTCGGCACTAAATGTAGAGTAGTCGAGTTTAGAGGAGTTTAATTTTTCTAATTGGATTAACTCATTTGTCAAACGTTCCAAATCCAAAAAAATCTTTTTCAATAACTCTTTATTTGAAGACTCTTCAAATTTTTCTATTACAAATTTACCCTTTGCAATGGGAGTTCTAAGTTCATGACCTATATCCCTTAAAAGTTCTTCTCTTGTTTTTATAAGTTCTTCTAGATTATCCGCCATAGAGTTAAAGGTTTTGGACAAAGAACCTATTTCGTCATTGGATTTGATATCTACTCTGCTTGAAAAGTTTCCTTTTGAAAAATCCTCCATATCTTTTGTAATCTTTTTTAACGGAGATAGAAGTTTTAGAATATATAAAAATATTATAACAAGGACGAAAATATCCAAAAAAACCAAGATATTAAGAGTTAGTTTTTCATTTAAATCCGTTTCATCTTTACTTTGAAGTATATACTCATCATTTAGATATTTTATATGAATAATAAACTCATCTTCAAAAGGTATCTGTAAAATCGTAATAGAACCGAAAGTGTGAGGTTTGTAGTAAATAGCTTCACTTTTTTTTGGTCTTTTTAAAAGCACTTTTAAGTCATGATTTTTTATTATAGCCTTTATATTCTCTTTATTATCGATATTTTGAAGAATCTCATTAGATACTTTTAGATATTTGTCTTTTACTAAATCTTTGATTCTTTGGGAGTTTATATTATCCATCCATAAACCAATTACAATCATTAATATAAGGCTTGTAACAAAAAGAATCGAAACTTTTCTTCTAATACTCATTTTAACCTACGAATTTGTATCCGATTCCCCAAACGGATTTTATATATTTTGGTTCTTTGGAATCATCGCCTATTTTATATCTAATATTTGAAATATGCATATCTATGGTTCTGTTTTTCGTATTTTCGTCCAATGATGTTGCATGAAGAATCTGCTCCCTTGAAGAGACTTTATTAAGATTTTCAATTAAAAACATAAATATCTCAAACTCAATTTTGGTAAATTCAATAGGGTAACCCTCAAGTTTTATCTCATGGTTTTGTTTATCTATTTCAAAATCACCGATTTTTAGCCTAAAAGGGTTTGCTTTTCTTAGAATAGAGTTTATTCTAAGAACCAACTCTCTAGGTTCATAAGGTTTTGCCAAATAATCATCTGCTCCAAGTTCAAAACCGTGTATTTTATTTCCTATATCTCCCCTTGCAGAAGAGATTATAACGGGGATGTCTTTGATCTGTTTTAACTTTTTAAACAGATCAAAGCCGTCCATGTTTGGAAGCATCAAATCCAAAATTATAATATTGTAATTTTGATAATTTTTTTTAAACTCTTTTATTACCTCTTTGGGGTTTGAAAAAGCTTTACAGTCAAAGTTGTAATCTTTTAAATACTCTGCAATAAAATTTTGCATTTGTAAATCATCTTCGATTAGTAAAACATTTTTATTCAACTCTCCACTCCTTTAAATAATAAGAGAATTTTTTCCTTTGCTCAACGGTTAAAACGGAGTGTATTCTTTTTATGACTTTGGCTTCCAATTCTGCCGCATCTTCATAGATATCTTCCAAAATCTCTTCATACTCCTCTTTATCAAAATTTTCTTGTTTTATAAGCTCTTTTAGTTTTTGCTCTTTTAAAGCTTTTTTCTTTGAATATTTATCATATTTTTTTCTATATTTGATTAATATATCTTTTATTTTTTCAAGTTGCTTTTTATCTAGATTAAGATAATCCAGATTTTTATGTATATGATTTTTTTTATACTCATGATTGTTAAATTTATAATCCTCTGCGTATAAAGAATTTAAAAGAAACAGACTACATAAAAGAGCTAATATCTTTAATTTTATCATCTTCAATCAAACCTTTTTCTATATCCGTATGACAAGCTTTGCAATTTGCCTTACTTTTTATTTTTCTGTTCTCAAAGAGTTCTTTTGGAATATTTTTATGCTCTTTTTTCCAAAAAGAGGTTTGGGTTATTGCTATTATATCTTTATTTCCAATAGAGTTCAAAACCTTTACACTATACTCTTTTGTACTGTTTTGGGCACTGTTTTTTAAAAGAAAACCTAAAATATTTTGAGTCTCTTTTTCTTTTAAAGAGGCATCATCTCCAAAATGATTTTCAAGATTGGACATCAAAGTTTTCCATGACTTTTTAGGCAAAATATCCGGAGGGATACAGAGTGTGGCACGATGCACACTCACTTACGAAAAGCTCATTTTGCTTTTCATAATCAACAGGTTGATACTTTGAAACTAAAAGTAAATTTCCTTGATTTGTAAAACTAAATAATAAAAAGCTTAAAAAGAGTATTAAAAAAATCAAAGCAAAAGCTTTTTGAAAAATATTTAACTTTATACTTTTATTCTCTTCAAACTTTTTATAACCCGTAAAAATTGATTTTAAAGTTTCATGTTTAGGGTGCAATAATTTGTCACTTAAAACACCTCCTAGATGAATTACAATCAGTACAATAAGCAGTGTCGACAAGGCTTCATGAATCTCTTTAAAAAGTTTCATATCTTTAAAATATGAATCATTTAAAAAAGATAACAGACCTTTACCCTCTTGTATTCCAAAAGTTAAAACACCGCTTATAACAACTAAAAAACTTACTATAATCATAGCAATCATTACATATGAAGCAGCAGGATTGTGTCCTACATACTCTTGTTTTGAACCCAAAATATTTGATAAAAACTCTTTTACTCTTTTCAAACCAAAAGGAAAATCACTGAATTTAGAGTATTTAGGACCTAAAATTCCCCAAAAAATTCTAAAAGTCAAAATAATAAAAATGCAATAACCGATTATTGCATGATAAGTCAAAAGATTATCCTCATCAGTTAAAAATGCCAAAAGAATAAAAGAGGCTAAAAGCCAGTGAAAAACTCTAGTGGGCAGACTCCAAATATACGATTTCATTTTAACTCCTTAATCATCCCATCTACCGTAGTTTGGGATTATTATATCTCTTTGGGAGTAGATTCCTTTTTGTGCCGTTGTATGACAGGCGGTACAGTTAAACAAACCCTTTACCTCTTTTTGATTTATATATTTTGAAAGAATCTCTCTATGCTTTTTTATAAAATAGGGGGTCTTACTTACAGCTATAATAGTTCCGTCATTTCTCATACTTCTTGCAATTTTTTTACTTCTTTTATACTCCATTGCTTTTTCTGCACTGTTTTCATTTAAATATTTTGAAATTGCCTTAAACTCTTCATCTAATAGTGTAGCATCCACTCCAAAATGATTTTCTAGGTTTCCCATCATTTTTTCCCAAGAATTGCCAGGTAAAAGTCCCGGTTGGTATGCAAAGTGACAGGCTGCACACTCATTTATATAAAGTTGATTATTAACAGGTGCCACGCCTTGTTTTTTATTGCTGTATTTATGCTCATCTGCAAATAAAGCAGATAGTAAGATTGCAAATAAAATCACTATTCTCATTTTTATCTCCTTATTTACTTATGATGTAAGTTATTACATCACCTTTCTCTTTTGGTGTACCTTCTCTTTTATAAACATCGTTAAAATTTCTTTTCAGCCATTTCTCTATTTTTTTAACTTTTGTAAGCCTTTTTGGGTTTGCTTTGGGTGAAAGGGGTTCAATAGTTTTTGCCGTAAAAAAGTTTTCATGAGATTTTGTTAAATCTATACCGTGGCATGAACTGCATGAGATCTCTTTTCCTTTTTTACCTAAGTGAGTGGAAGTAAAAATCTCTTCACCCCTTTTTATATCAAAACCTTTAAAATCAGGCTCGCTTTTTTGTACCTCGTTTTTTAAATTTAAAAGATACTCTTCTACTACGCTGCCAAAAGATAAACTTGCAAGCAATGCAGGTATAAGTAATATTTTCATCTCTTCTCCTTCTTTTTATATTGAAATTATAAAAAAAGAACTTCAATTTGTTTTGTTAACTTTTTTGACAATTTCTTGACAATTAAAAAATCACTTTGGTTAAATTTTAATATCATTAAATCTTTGTTTAATCAGATTTTATTGTATAATCGCCTTTTATTTTTAGAGGTATTAATTTTGGACAGATTAAAATATAGACTAAATAAATTTCAAAGTACCCCTGCTTATCTGCTTGTAATGGGACTTCTTTCTGCCGCTTTTTTTTCGGCAACTTTTGTAGTAAACAGAGCAATTTCTCTTGATGGAGGGCATTGGTATTGGACTGCTTCTTTAAGATTTTTTTTCACGGTTCTTTTTTTAAGTTTAGGTTTTATTTTTTTTAGGGGTTTTGATTATTTTAAAGATATTTTAAAAGAGTATTTTCAAAACTTTAAATTCTGGACTATTGCAGGAACTATAGGTTTTGGTTTTTTTTACTCATTTTTATGTTATGCAGCGGACTTTTCTCCTGGCTGGGTAGTGGCAACCACTTGGCAGATGACGATATTGGCTTCACTTTTTGTTTTAGCTATGTTTGGTAAAAAGTTAGCAAAAAAAGTTTGGTTTTTCACTTTTATAATTTTTTTAGGAGTTAGTTTAGTAAATTTCAGTCATATTGACACGAATAATTTAGAGGCTCTGTTTTTAGGATTTTTCCCCGTATTAGTAGCTGCTTTTTCATATCCTATCGGAAATCAAATGGTTTGGGAGCAGAAGAAAAAAAGAGAAGAAAAAAATCAAGATACAAAGATTTTTAAAAATGCTTTTATAAAAGTTTATCTTTTAACTTTGGGAAGTTTTCCTTTATGGATAATTCTTTTTTTTATTACAAACCCCGGAATGCCAAGCAGCGGACAATATATAAATGTTGCTTTTGTTTCTCTTCTTTCAGGAGTCATAGCTACATCGATTTTTCTTTATGCAAGAAGTCATGCAAATAGTACAAGCAAAATTATTCTTGTAGATGCGGCACAGGCAGGAGAAGTCTTTTTTGCACTATTTGCCGAAGTCTTATTTTTAGGTGCAGTTTTCCCTAACACTACAGGTTGGATTGGACTTTTTTTAACCCTAGGGGGTCTTTATTTTTTAACAAAATCTAAATAAATCAATAAAGAAAAGGGTTGGTTTTATCTATTAACAGATATAGAAAAAAGCCTATAAATCCAAGTAAAAAAATCAAAGCATAAAATTTTTGAAAAATATTGAGTTTTATATTTTCCTCTTTATTGCTTTGTTTAAAACCGTTGAAAATTGATTTTAGTGTTTTTGTTTTTCTGTGAAAAAGAGTATCTACGGCAATACCGCAAAGGTGTAAAAAGATAAGGAAATATAAGAAATTTGCAAAAAACTCATGTATATGTTTATATAATTTATCTTTTTGCAAAAAGCCGAAAAACCCTTTGGCTTCATAAGAACCGTAAGTAACGCAACCCGTGATTATTATAAGAGTTACTACAAGCAATATTCCTACCATTACGTAAGATGCCATGGGATTATGTCCTAAGGAGTCTTCTGTTTTACGTTTGAATATATTTAATGCAAACTCTTTTAGTTTTTTAAAACTTAAAGAAAAATCTTTGAATTTTGAGTATTTAGGACCTACATATCCCCAGCCAAATCTAAAAAGCAGGGCAACAACTAAAAGATAACCTGAGATTGCATGGATTAAAATAGTTTTATCATCACCCGTTAAATAACAAATAACAATAAGAAGAACAAAACTCCAGTGAAATACTCTGGTGGGTAGACTCCAAATATAATTTTTATTCATTTATCTTCCTTTTAAAAATAAATTTTACGGTGGTACCTTTTTTCTCTTCGCTTATAAGTTCTATTTTTGCATTGTGAAGTTTTATTATTTTTTCTACGATTGCCATTCCAAGACCCGTACCGCCTGATTCTTTGTTCCTGCTTTTATCTGTTCTATAGAATTTTTCAAAAATCTTTTTTTGCTCTTTTTTTGAGATACCTATACCTTTGTCTTCTATACTGATTATGTAATTTTTGTTTTCGATATAATTTTTTATTAAAACCGATGAGTTTTTATAGCTATAAGTAATTGCGTTTTTAAGTATATTTTTTACGGCAATTTTCAGAAGTTTGCTAAAACCTTTTATTTGAAAAACATCGTCAATTTGACTTTTTATTTCAATCTCTCTTATTTTTGCAAAAGGTTTTAACTCTTTTACCGCTTCAAAAGTTACTTCATCAATATATACATCTTCTAAATTATTTGCCAAATCCTCATTTTTTGCCAAAAACAGTAGGTCATCTATTGTTTGCTGTATAATCATAACTTCATCCAAACAACTTTGAAGACTCTTTTTATATTCTTGCGAAGTTCTGTCTTTTCTAAGGGCTATTTCGATTTCACCTCTTATTATAGTAAGAGGAGTTTTTAATTCATGGGAAGCATCGGAACTAAACTGATTGATTTTTTCAAAAGATATTTCAAGTCTTTGAAGAAGAGAGTTTATCTCTTTTGTTAACATACCTATTTCATCTAAACTTTGGGCAGGAGATAATCTTCTTGAAAGAGTTGAAGAGTTTATCTCTTTTAAATTCGTTAAAATATCTTCTACAGGTTTAAAAGATTTATAAACAAGAAAGTATCCTCCCGAAATTGAAAAGATTAAAATAATAGGGATTATAAAGATTAAAATATAGAAAAGATTCTGCATAGTTTCATTTAAGATTTTATAATCTGTTGCAACTTGAAGTACAAAATCTTTGTTTAGCATAGAAAATTTTATTTCACCTACAATAAAGCTCTCAAATTTTTCAAAATGGATTGCATCTTTTTCGATTTCATGGAAAGATATGGGCAGATCTTTTGGAAATTTTGTAGATTTTTCTATTTCCTCTTTATCGTTAATCAATCTGATATAAAGAGGTTTAAATTTATACTCTTTCTCTTCATCAAAATCTACGCTTAAAAATTCATCTTGATGTTTAATAAGATCATCTACAATATCCAAAACAATGACTTTTAAAGAGGTTTCCATTTTATCTAAAGTTGAAATATGAAGGGTTTTGTATATGGAAAGGGATAAAATGATTAAAATAAAAGTTTGAATTAAAATATTATATACAAGAAGTTTTCTTTTTATACTTAGTTTACTCATCGCTTATCCTAAACCCCATTCCTCTGACTGTTTTAATTAATTTTTTATCATAAGGTTTGTCTATTTTATTTCTAAGTCTGTAAATATACACGTTTACCACATTACTGATATTTACTTCATCCATATTGTTAAGCATTGAACTTAAAACGGTTTCGGATAGAACTCTGTTTTTGTTTTTGATTAAATACTCTAAAAGAGCAAACTCTTTAGCCGTAAGATTTATAATATTACCTGCTCGTTTTGCGCTTTTTGAAAGCAGATCAAGTTCCAAGTCGGCAATTTTGAGTTTTGTCTGCTGGTGGTTGTTTGTTCTTAGCTGAACTCTTATTCTTGCAAGCAGTTCGGAAAAAGAGAAAGGTTTAGGCAAATAATCGTTTGCTCCTATATCAAGTCCTCTAATGGTATCTTCTACACTGTCTTTTGCCGTAAGCATTATTATAGGAGTGTTTATATTTGCTTGTCTTAATTTTTTACATACTTCAATTCCGTCAATTAAAGGCAGCATAATATCTAATAAAATAAGATCATAATCATTTACGCTGGCAAGATAAAGTCCCTCTTCACCGTTCTTAGAAAAGTCCACGCTGTAAGATTCCTCTTCTAATCCTCTTTTTAAAAAATCAATAATTTTTTCATCATCTTCAATAATTAATATTTTCATAAAATTATTTTACCTCTTTTGGAATTAATTTTAACAAACTAATCTCACTATCTGCTTTATACCTAAAATCTACGCCCCAACAACCTAAACCTCTGTTTACGTAAATTGCGGTTTGATTTTTATAAATTATACCATTTAAAAAGGGTTGAAAGAGTTTTACCACATAATGAAACGGAAAAATTTGTCCTCCGTGCGTATGTCCGCATAAAAAGAGTTTGGCATTGCATCTAAGGGCAAAAGTATAATCTTTTGGCTGATGTGCCAGTAAAATAGAGTTTTCACAGCTTTTTAAAAACTCTACGACTTTTTTCTCTTCTCTTTTTATTTTAAAAAATTTTGAGAATCTGTCACTTAATCCTGCGATTGCAATATTTTGATTTTTTATTTTCAATATCTCATAACTGTTATCAAGGCAGATAAGGTTTGTCAAAACCTCTTTTAACTCTTTAAATCCATAAAAAAGATCATGATTCCCGCTTATATAATAGGTTTTTTGCTTTAAATCATTTAAAAGCTGCAATTTCTCTTTTATAAATTTAACTTTACAATCAATTATATCTCCCGTGATTACTATAAAATCACATTGGGTACGGTTGCATTTAGATACAAGCTCTTTAATAACAAGAGATGAGGTTTTTTTATTTATATGTAAATCACTTAGATGAAGGATTTTTAAATCCTTTATCTTTAAAGTTTTAATAATCACTTCATCTATTTTCGGAAGCTTCATTTTTATTTGAAAACCTCTTCTAAATCATCTTTTGTAATAAACGAAATTGATTTTATTACACCGTTTTGTAATCTGTATAGAGTCGATTTTCCCTCTTCTTTTATAAATCTTTCATCATTTTCATTATAAATTAAAAGTATAGAGTGTTTATAATCTCTCATTTTAGGCAGAGCAAAAAGTTTTGTAATTATTGAAGGCATTCCTGAAATATCCGCAATAAAGACAGCATGGTGTTTTTGCAGAAAATCTACATTTTTTGAATCTAAAAAATTATTTACATTTGCTCCCGTATCTTTTTCAAAAGAGACAATAATTGTCTGTACAGACGGATCAACACTTCTTTTTTTATCAAATTGATTAGGAAGAGAGAATACTCCTATATTGTCTCCTACTTTAAAGCTGCTTGAAAAAAGAGAAGCGACAGTAAGAAGAGATATAAGTATAATCTTTTTCATCATAACTCTTCTTTTAAATCAAAACTGTATTTAATATCAATTTGATCTCTTACTGTTATAAAAAACATTGAAGGCGGTTCTAAACCGAAATCGGTAAGTTTAATTGAAAAATCACCGTTCATTGTCAAATCTTGGGCATTTTGTGTTATTGAAGCCAAAGATGAAATTTTTTTATTTATTTTATTCATTGTTAGAAGACCGTCAATTTTATATTTGTCGTCGACTTTTGTTATTCTTGAAATAACAAATGAAATTTTAGGTGATTTTGCCACATTTAAAACTTCATACATATGTTGATCTCTATCTTCATTATCACTTACCAAAGATATGGCATTAATTTCAAATTTCCCTGAAATAGACTCAATAGAGCTGTCTTTTTTCAATATGGTCTCTATTTTTCGAGTTTGGGGATTTATCTCGCTATCTCCGAAAATTTCAGTGTGGGCTTGGATTTTGCCCTCTACTAAATCTAAACTTGCTGCATTTGCAAAAACTGCAAATAACAATACTAAAACTAATTTATACATTTTTTCTCCTTTGTTTGAATTTTTTTCTGCGAATTAAAAATCGGGATTAATACAATTAAAAATGAGATTGGAACAAAAAGCGTCAGGTTTTCCAAAGCAACGAAAAGTCCTGCCCCTGAAGCTATCCAACCTATGAATATCATATAAAGTGATATTTTTTTAAGTGGTTTTTTTATTAAAGATCTTAAAATATTTACGTTGTAATATGAAATTACGAAAGGATAAACTATCGATAATAAAAGAGGCTCTTGTAAAAAATAGAACAGATAACTAAAAGCGAATAGTATAATTATGAAAAGTTCGTTTTCCATTCTTTGAATATTTAGTTTAAGAGCGGCAATTACACCTATAATATGAAAGACAATTATTTCAAAAGTAAAGCCGTTTCTCCATATTGAAATATCCGTATCTCTTGATAAGGTTTCAAAAAGTGCCGAATCTAGAAAAATCCATAAAACCATTATCAAAAGAGGATATGAAGGGAAAGAATCACTCTCTCTTTTTTGCTCTTCTAAAGGTAAAAAATATGATGAAACAAATACTATAAGAGTAAAAAATATTGCAATATACTCTCTGTTTGCGGGTTCATAATTAAAAAGAAAAGTTCCTACGCTGTAAGAGAGACTAAGAGCAAGCCCTAATTCAAACATTGAGGCTTTTTTCAGTTCATTTATAAGAAGTGGAGCTAAAGCACCGACGCTTATTCCTAAAATAAAAAGCATAATTGCCCAATAATCGGGATAGAAAAAAGTCAAAATTAATTGAACTATTAAAAAAAGTTTTATTTTGCTTTGAGTTTTTATCGAAAGTTTATAACTTAAAAGAGAACCTATAATTCCTCCGACAGGTAAAGGCGCAATTTGATAAACATCTGATGCAAAATATTCCACAATTCCTGTTTGTGCAATCAAAAGATAGTAACAAAGCTCAAAAGCTATAAAAAATATAAGTGCTATTTTTGAGAACATAAAATATCCTTTTTATAAAAAAATATAAGGTAAGCAGAAGCAAAGATGATATCAAACAACGATATCAATAAGGCTTCAAACCCTAAAGTGTGGTTGTAATACAGAGCAAAAAATATTGAACTTATAAATACTCTTGTAATAACTGTAAGTTTTGTTAAGATTTTTTCATACTCTTTGTTTGTAAGAGCAAAGAAGTGAATTACCCCCGTTATGCTAACAAAAGCAAAAACTATATATTCATAACTTCCTTTAAAACCAAATCCCAAAAGAGGATAAAGAAAACTTGCAAAAAGTATTAAGAAAATACCTCCCAAACCGTCTGCTAAAACTCCAAAAAGATTATATTTTTGAAGAGCCGTAAAATTAAGTTTAAAACTTATAAAACTGTATAATGACAATAGAGTTACTACTCCAAAAAAAGTTCTAAACATCCATAAATAGTAGATATCCCCTTTAAACACTTCTGCTTGAATAAATCCTGAAATACTTAAAACAGTAAATATTCCAAGTAAACCGCTTAAATAAAAGCTATAAAAAATGGTTTTTTTAAGCTCTTTTATATATTGGGTGAACATAGCAATTACCATAAAAAATACACCTATACCCATTGCTACGTGAGCATGTGCAATTATTAAATCATTTCTGTGAAAAATCCATCTAAACTCCGGAATAAACAGAATATTTCCTTCGATATCAACAAATAAAAAAGCTAAGATTGAGATAAGAAGAGCTCTTTTTGATTCTTTTGTTATATTAGAATCTTTGTACCATCTATATAAAAGAGGAATATAAAGAAAAGTAAGCCATTGTAAGAACCACTCTAATTCATAAGTCAAATGTCCTATAAAACTTCTATATAAAACAGAAGTTGCATAAAACAAAGTAGGAATAATCCATAAAATATTCCATCTAGCTTTAAAAGGAGTATTGTTTAATAGTTTGATTATCAGATAATAAATAGGAATCAAAGCCAGACTCATTCCTAAAGTATTATCTCCGTGAGGTCCTGAAATAGTGCTTTCAACTTGTCCTATAACAGGATTCATCAAAATCAAAAGAGCAAAAGGAGCAATAATAGTTACTCTAAGACAAACTTTTATCCATAAAGGAATTTTTTCATAAGCCTTTATATATTTAATCAAAGCAATAATATAAAAAAGACTGGAAATAGCCAGAATAAAATTAAGTTCATAAGGAAAATCGTAAAAAGCTAAACCTCTAGTGTTTCCAAAAAGAAGTGAACTTATCATAAAAACCAAAAAGATATACCAAAAAACAGTATACAAGTTTAAATAGTATAATCCCGAACTGCTTTTTACACCCTCTTTATTTATTAATAAAAAAGGAAGATAAGAAAGCATTAAAGGAACAAATCCGTAAAGCATCAAACTAATATGAAGAGATCTCATATCAGCAGGATTTAGAGTTTGTGAATCTATATAAAATCCCAAAAGATTAGTTGAATATATTATCCCGAATACCATTCCTAGAAAAAGGAATATTAGTGATATTTTAAAATGTTTGTTTATAAAAAGTTCAAAACTATTTGATTTTTCCATCTTTTACCTCGTAAATTTTATTAGCTGTTTGTGCCAATTCTTTATTATGTGTTGCGACGATAATCGTCATTCCTTCATTTGAAAGTTTTTTAAAAAGTTCAAATACTGTTTTTGCATTTTTAGAGTCCAAATTTCCAGTGGGTTCATCTGCAAATAAAACTTTAGGTTTGTTTATCAAAGCTCTTGCAATAGCGGCTCTTTGTCTTTGCCCTCCTGAGATTTCAGTTGGAAATTTGTCTTTTAAGTTTTCTATATCAAGAAGTGAAAATATTTTTAAAATATCTTTGTCTTGGGCTTTTTGATTTGCAAGTTTTACGTTTTCAAAAAGATTTAGATAATTTATTAGATAATGAAATTGAAAGATAAAACCTATATTTTTTTGTCTGAATTCATCTATGTTTTTTATATTTTTATACTCTAAATCTTCAAAAAAAAGATTTCCTTTTTTTGGTTTTAAAAGAGTTGATAAAATAGACAACAGAGTTGTTTTTCCGCTGCCGCTTTCTCCTATTAAGCAGATAAAATCACCTTTTTCTATCTCTAAACAGACATTATCCAAAGCTGTGTCTTTATCATAGTTGTGAGAAATATTTAAAGCTTTGATTATCATATTTTATCTCCTTGCATTAAAATAATCGGATCAATTTTTGAAGCATTTATTGCAGGAATTATTGAACCTAAAACTGCCATAGACAAAGAGCAGATAAAAAGATAAAAAGCCAAAGTAAAACTTATTTCGCCGTTTACATACCCGTGAAAAAGTGAAGAGTTTTTTATAAAATAGAGTGTGAAAGAGGAAATAAAAAGAGAAGTTATGAAACTTAAAATGCCTAGTATTGAACTTTCGCATACGATTTGGGCAACTATTTTTTTTGTAGATACTCCTATAGCTCTTTTGATTCCAAACTCTGTTTTTCTTTGGTTTACGGTTATACTCATAATACTTACAATTCCAAGAAGTCCCATACAAAAAGAGATAAAACCGATAAGATTCGATGAGGTTTTTATAATTTTAAACTGATTATAGTTATCTACAAAATTTTGAGTCGATTTTGCCTCAATATCTTTGCTTAAACTCTCTATTTTTTTTATAAGCTGTTTTATATTTGCACTTATAGAACTGTTTACCATAAGCATTGAAGCACTTTTGTTAAAAATAAGACTTGCATCGCTAAGATTTAAAACAACACCTCCGTTTTCAAACCCTATGTCACTTTTATAAACTCCCGAAACCAAGAAGTTTTTATCCGCAATTTGAATATTTTTTTTGTTTTTCAAAGATTCATAAATAGAGTTTCCGACTAAAACCTCACCTTTTTTTGGATAAAGCCCTTGTTTTATTTTATAGTTTTCAAAGCGATTTTGGCTAACCCCGTAGACTGCAACTATTGGAAGTTTTTCAACAGGACTTGCGCCTACAATCAAAGCTGAAACTTTTTTTACTTCTTTAAACTTTTCTATCTTTTTTATCAATGTCGCATCTACGTTTGAAAAAAAAGTATCGGAAATCTTTGCTTGGGTAATAATAATATCTCCGTCACTTTTTAACATATTTGAATACATTGAAATAACTCCGTTTGAAATAGAACTAATCAAAAATATGGAAGTAATAGAGAAAATCAAGCTTATAAATATAAGTATTGTTTTTAATCTGTTGGCTTTTAAAGCTTTCAAAGATAGACTTAACAAAAAATTCCTTTTTTTTATTTTTTGAAAATTTATCTGTTTTTTATGAATTAATAATGAATGAAATATGAAAAAAAATTCATATTTAGCTTATTTTTAGGTTTTTTAAAGATTAAATTAATTTTATAAACCATAATTTTATAAAATTTAGCTATAATGCGCGCAATTAATAGAAATTATCATAAAGAGTATAAATGAGAGATATTAGAAATATTGCAGTAATAGCACACGTTGACCACGGAAAAACTACATTGGTTGATGAGTTATTAAAGCAATCAGGGACTTTTGCAGCTCATACGCAAGTTGACGAAAGAGTAATGGATAGTAATGATATTGAAAAAGAGAGAGGGATTACTATTCTTTCAAAAAACACTGCAATTGATTATGAGGGAGTTAGAATCAACATTATCGACACTCCGGGCCATGCTGACTTTGGTGGAGAGGTTGAAAGGGTTTTAAAAATGGTTGATTCTGTTCTTCTTCTTGTTGACGCACAAGAGGGAGTTATGCCTCAAACAAAATTTGTTGTTAAAAAAGCGCTATCTTTAGGACACAGACCTATTGTTGTCGTAAATAAAATTGATAAACCGGCAGCAGAACCTGATAGAGTTGTAGATGAAGTTTTTGACCTTTTTGATCAAATGGGTGCAACAGAAGAGCAACTGGAATTTCCTGTTATTTATGCAGCGGCAAGAGACGGATATGCAATGCATAATCTAGAAGATGAGAAAAAAGATTTACAGCCTCTTTTTGAAACAATTTTAACAGAAGTTCCAAAACCAAACGGAAGTGAAGAAGTTGGTCTGCAACTTCAAGTATTTACTCTTGATTATGATAATTTCATTGGGAAAATCGGTATTGCAAGAATTTTTAATGGAAAAATCTCTCAAGGTGAAACCGTAATGCTTTGCAAAGCAAACGGAGAACAAACTAAAGGTAGAGTTACAAAACTTATAGGATTTAAAGGTCTTGACAGAATTGAAGTAAAAGAGGCCTGTGCCGGTGATATTGTTGCGGTTGCGGGATTTGAGACAATTGATGTCGGAGACTCTTTATGCGATCCTGTAAATCCAATGCCTCTTGATCCAATGCACATTGAAGAACCTACTCTTTCTGTTACTTTTGCGGTAAATGATTCACCTTTAGCCGGAACAGAGGGTAAATACGTAACTTCAAATAAAATTGATGAAAGACTTGCGGCTGAAATGAACACTAATATTGCTATGAATTATGAGCAAATCGGTGAGGGTAAATTTAAAGTTAACGGAAGAGGTGAACTTCAAATTACGATTTTAGCTGAAAATATGAGAAGAGAAGGTTTTGAATTTAGTATAGGAAGACCTGAAGTTATTACAAAAGAAGAAAACGGTGTAACTTTAGAACCGTTTGAACATCTTGTAATTGATACTCCGGACGAGTATTCGGGAACTATTATTGAAAAACTGGGAAAAAGAAAAGCTAATATGACAAATATGGTTCCTATGGGAGCAGGATTTACAAGATTAGAGTTTGAAATTCCGGCACGTGGACTTATCGGTATTAGAACAGAGTTCTTAACAGATACTAAAGGTGAAGGGATTATGAATCACTCATTTTTAGAGTTTAGACCATATTCTGGAACAGTTGAAAGTAGAAAAAACGGTGCTTTAGTATCTATGGAAAACGGAGAAGCACTTGGATATTCGATTTTTAACCTTCAAGATAGAGGTATTATGTATATTAAACCTCAAGACAAGGTTTACGGTGGAATGGTAATCGGTGAACACGCAAAGTCAAACGATCTTGATGTTAACCCGATTAAGGGAAAACAGCTTACAAACGTTAGAGCCTCGGGTTCTGATGATGCAATTAAGCTGGTTCCGCCAAGAGTGATGTCCCTGGAAAACGCTTTAGAGTGGATTGAGGAAGATGAGTTGGTCGAGGTAACGCCAAAGACCATTAGGATAAGAAAAAGAGAGCTTGACCCTACTGCAAGAAAGAGAGCTGCTAAGAAGGCAAAATTTGCTTAACTAGCAAACTTTCGGCAAAACAAGCAAAGGGGGAGAGCTTTCGGGCTTTCCCCCTTTTTTTATGCAAATTTTTTAAAAGGAAATATTATGAGTATTAAAATTAGAAGAAAAAATGAAAATAAAACCCCAAAACTAGGAGATTTAAAAATGTTAAAAGATTCTATTCTAAAGAAAACCGAAGGTATAAAGCAGACCAAGTCTATTGATCTTATAAGTTGGAGTGCTTCCTCGTGGCAATTAGATCTATATATGCGAATGTTTAGGAACAGGATGCCGATGCCAAACCCGGTCGAAATTTTAGATGTCTGTGCAAATCAAGCCTGTTTACAGATATTTTATAAAAAGTCTCAAGATTTTGAGCATAAAAAAAAGAAGGAGTTTTTTTCACATTTCTTAGGTCTTTAAGAAGGATTAAAGATGTTAAAAAACGTGAATTTTAATTTATTAAACTAGAGTAGGGGAAAACATTTTTTTCTCCTGCTCTTCCAAGGAGAAAAAAATGGAAACTGAAGATTTCGAAACAAATTTTAATACAAATAAAAAAGATTATTTAATAGTAATCGTAATATATTTTATAACAATAGCAACAACTTTTATAGCAATTTCTTGAGCAAACACTCAATTTTGAGTGTTTTGCAACTCTTTAAACACTCTTTTATGATTAAAAAATATATACAAAAACCTATAAATATGGGATATTTAACGATTTTCATTGTATAAAATATAAACAAGAAGTTAAATAATATTTATTCTGCTTTTATTTAAATCATATTAAAATGGATAGATATTGTCCTGGAGGTGTACATTGAGTGAAGATAGAAAGATGGTAACCGAAACTTTTTGGGATATACTTTCAAATCAAGATAGACAAAAAGTAAAAGAGTTTAAAAAATATATGGATAAGTTTGCAATCAACTTTAATCTGTATAAAGACGGAAATTTTATAGAAAGAGCATTGCCTTTTGATGTAATTCCTCGATTAATGACGGCAAAAGAGTTTGAAAAAATCCAAAAAGGCTTAAGCCAAAGAATCAAAGCACTAAATCTTTTTTTGGAAGATATATATACGGAAAAAAAAATAGTAAAACAAAAAATAATTCCCGAAGAGTTTATTTATCAAGCTAAAGGTTATTTAAAAGAGCTTCAAGGGTTTTCCCCTTCAAAAAAAATCAGAACACATATAAACGGTATTGATTTGGTAAAAGATACGGTTTCAAACGAATGGGTTATATTAGAAGACAACTTAAGAGTTCCAAGCGGAGCTAGTTATCCTTTATCTATTAGAAATACTTTTAGAAAAATTTATCCCGATTTCTTTGAAAAAATGAAAATAAAACCTATTAAAGATTATGCCGATACTTTAAAACAGGCAATGGATTATGTAAATTGTGGGGGAATAAATGTTGTTTTAACCCCGGGAAGATTTAATTCAGCCTATTATGAACACGCTTATTTAGCCGATATTACGGGTTCAAAACTTGTTAGAAACAATGAATTACTTGTAGAAAACAAGACTCTTTATTTTAAAAATTATAACGGTAAAAAAGTAAAAGTGGGAGCTGTTTACAGAAGACTTGACGATGAGTTTTTAGACCCTAAATTTTTTAATGAAGAGAGTTTAATAGGAGTTCCTGGTATTATGGAAGTTTATTTAGCAGGCAATGTGGCTATTATGAATGCTCCTGGAAACGGTGTTGCCGATGACAAAGGTATTTATTATTTTGTTCCTAAAATGATTAAATATTATCTAAATGAAGAGCCTATTTTACAAAATGCTCCTACATATTTGCCCTATTTTGAGAAAGATAAAAAATATATTTTTGAAAATATGGAAAAACTTGTAATAAAAGATGTTGCCGAAGCCGGAGGATACGGCGTTATGTTCGGACACTCAATGTCGGAAATCCAAATTCAGGATTTAAAAACAATTATTGAAGCAAATCCCAGAAGATTTATAGCCCAAGAGTTAATAGAATTTTACGATGAAGATTGTTATATAAATGATGAAATAGTTCAAAGAAAAGCAGACTTTAGAGCTTATGTAATAATGGATGAAGAACCTAAAGTTTGGAGTTGCGGACTAACACGTTATGCAATTGAAGCAGGCAATTATTTGGTAAATTCATCACAAGGCGGCGGATTTAAAGATACTTGGGTAGTGGAGGCATAAAATGGAACAATTATTAACGGCAAATGTTGCAAACGGTCTTTATTGGCTAGGTAGATATTTAGAAAGAATCGAATCAACCTTAAATGAAATTATAATTACTTTTGATGATATTATTGATGTGGATAAAACCTCAGGTAAAAAACTTTTTAAAAGATTGGATATTGATATTAAATATAAAAATGCAAATGACTTTTTATCTCAGGCGGTTTTTGGAGATCATGAAGCAAATATCTATACTTTGATAAGTTATATAAGAGAAAATGCCATTATCTGTAGAGCCTATTTAGATTTAAATGCTTTTGGTTCTATAATCGAGTTTTCGGAAACATTGAAACAAGCAAATAACGATAACTTTGTTATAGATTGCTCTTTTGTTGAAAAAATGTCTTCAAGGGTTAGTGAAATCTGGGGAGAACTGACAAGAAAACAAGAGAGAAATACGAGTGACTACTTTATAAGGCTTGGAAAGCTTGTCGAAAAAGTGGATTTTCATTTAAGATTAAAAAGAGATAAGAGCTTTTCTCTTGTAATTATGGATGAAATAGATATTATAGTTTCAAGACTTAATCCCGAAGCGCAATTTGTTGTTCACGGAGAGAGAGAATCTTATGATACAATACTAAATTCAATAAATTCAAAAATAGATAAAATAATAGTTACACAACAATGAAAAAAACAACTGAAATTTTTACCTCACGACTTCCCGTGGGGGAAAAACTGACAATAAAAAGAACAAGGTTCAAACCTAAAGAAAAAAAAGAGAAGAAATTAAAAAGAATCTCTATTGTAAGCGGAATTCACGGAGATGAACTTGAAGGACAGCTTGTAATATATTCATTGGCAAAATGGTTGAATGAAAATATTGACAAATTAAATGCCATAGTTGATATTTATCCTGCTGTTAATCCTTTGGGAATAGATACCATTACAAGAAGTTTTCCTAATTATGATATAGATTTAAACAGGGCTTTCCCGGGCGGAGAAGATGAATTTTTACCCGGTCAGGTAGTTCATGCATTAACAGAAGATATAAAAGGCAGCGATATTGCTATTGATATTCACTCAAGCAATATTTTTTTAAGAGAAATCCCCCAAATAAGAATAAATAAACTATTTTCAAAAGAGACTCTGCCTTTGGCAAAAGAGTTAAATTGTGATTTTATTTGGATACATGATGCCGTAACGGTTTTAGAAGCTACTTTTTCTCATACTTTAAACTCTCTTGGAACAAAAACTTTGGTTGTAGAGATGGGTGTGGGAATGAGACTTACAAAAGAGTATTCAAAACAGTTGCTTACGGGTATTTTAAATTTAATGCAAAAACAGAATATGATAGTTACGGATGAAAAATTTGAGGTTAGAACTCCTTTCTCATCCCAAATAGGGGATGTCTTTTATATAAATGCACCCAAAAGCGGACTTTTCGTTCCCTCTTTGGATCATTGTGAAATAATTAAAAAAAATGAGAAAATAGGTGAAATAGTAAGTCCTTTAAGCGGAGAAGTTTTAAGCGAACTCTTTGCTCCAAACGGAGGAATTCTTTTCACATTAAGAGAGTATCCTGTCGTATATGAAGGCTCTTTATTAGCTAGAATTTTTGGAGAAAAAAGTGAAAAAAATTGAAGTTTTGAAGATTGAGTCATTAAGTAGAGAACCTCTTATCGTAGAAGGTTTTTTATTTAAAGGAAAAAATAAAAAAGCTCCTAAAATTGCAATTGTGGGACCAATGGAAGCCCAAGGAATTTTGCCTCTTTATTGTGCAAGTAAGTTGGTTGATTTTTTTAAAAACAAAATAGACAAAAAAAAGATAAAAGGTGATATTTTAATAATACCTTCTATAAATCATTATGCTTTTAACAGTTCAAAAAGATTTTGGCCTTTGGATAATACGAATATCGATATGATGTTTCCTGGTTATGATTTAGGAGAGACTACCCAAAGAATAGCAAAAAAAGTTTTCGATGTATTAGAAGGTTATGATTATGGGGTTATTTTAGAAAAAAGAGATGACCCTGTTAATTGTATTCCTTATATAAAAGTTTTTCAAAATGAGTTTGAAGATATAAAAAGCGCAAAAAAGTTCGGTTTTAAATTTATCCATCATAAAAAGATGAAATCAATTGATACAGTAGGTTTACAATATAACTGGCAGCTTTGGGGAACTAAAGCTTTTTCTATTATGTGTCCTACTACAAATAGAGTAAATAAAAGAGTTTCAGACCGTATAAATCAGGCAATTTTACGATTTATGAATAAAAATAAGATTATTGATTTTTCAATTTTTAACGCTTATGATTCAACCCTTATAGAAGATAATGAAATAGGCGTAATAAAAAGTTCAAAAAGCGGTATTTTTGTGGCAAAAGTAGAATCAGGCACCTATGTTACAAAAAACCAGTCAATGGGAGAGATAATCGACTCTTTGGAAGGAGAAGTTATTTCCGAATTTTTAGCCCCTTATGACGGAATGATTACCTGCTTTTATAATAATTCACTAATTTATGAAAATGCGGTAGCTTTTAGAATAGCAAAAATCGGTTAGATTTTTTCTACTCTTTGTACATTTACTTTAACGCTTAGTTTACTCTCTCCGCTGCTTTTTACTACGCCTTTAAGAGGAGAGATATCCAAATAGTCTCTTCCGTATCCTAAAAGAATATACTCTTCATTAGGTAGTTTATTGTTAGTAGGGTCAAAATCAACCCAGCCAAAATCGGGAATATATATGGAAAACCAGGCGTGTGAGGCATCTGAACCGAAAAGTTTTTTTTCACCTTCTTTAGGATAAGTCTGAATATATCCACTCATATAACGTGTGGGTATTCCAATACTTCTAAGTGCAGAAATTGCAAATTGGGCAAAATCTTGGCAAACCCCTTTTTTCTCTTTAAACACCTCTTCAATAGGAGTTGTAACATCTGTAAAGCCTGAAACAAATTTAAAGTCATTAAAAATTCTTTGCATAAACTCATTTGTTGCATCAAACAAAGTTCTGTTTTCATCAAAAGATTCCAAGATATATTTTTTTATCTCTTTTGAAGGCATAGGAATAGAGTCTGTTTCAAAAAGATATTGAAAAGCCAAAGCATCTGTATTTTTATGGCTTGCCAATCTATCAAGCATCTGTTTATATGTGATTGTTGTCTGTTTTGCTTTTTGTATATAAAAATCTATTTTATCTTCCAAAAGTTCAACTTTTGAACTTGAAGTTACAGTCAGGGTTTTATGGGGTTCTCTTATAAGCATATAGGTATTTTTATTTTTAAAATAATCCATAAACTCATTTGATTCATATGGTTTCGGTGTTATTTCCAATTTATGTTCCAATAACTTTTGTCTATGACAATCTTTTGGAGTAAGTCTTGCTATATTGTGGCTAAAAGTTACTACTGAAGGATAGTTGAATTTTGTTTCGTGAAATATTTCATATATCATTTATTACTCGTTATAGTGTGAAAAATATGTTTTTGTCAACTCTTCTGAAGTTTGAGCCAACAAATCGGAAATTTTGGATAAAAACTTGTCTAGTTCCAAATATACAAACTCTTTCTCTTCTGTTTTTAACAGTTTTTTTGCATTTGTTAATTTCAACATAGAAAATACTTTAAAAACGGGCTCTTCGAAAGAGTCTAAATAAGGAGATGAAGAGGTATTGGGCAACTCTTTTAAACTCTTTAACAATTCATCTATTATGTGAATTAAAGATTTGGGATATTTGGGAGTAAAAAGTAAAAGTTCAAGTATATTTTCCATTTTTAAGGTTGATTTATAATAGGCTCTGTAAGCATTATAACTCTCATAAGAGTTTAGCATAGAGTCTAAAATATCATATTCAAGATGACTTTGAAGTTTTGTAGTAAGAAGTGATCTCATTTTTGAAATAAGAAGTAAAGAGGTCTCTAATTTACAACCGATATCATAAAGAATCAAACCTTGGTCATCTGAAATACTTTCGTCAATAAGTTCTTTGTAGGCTATTAGATAAATCAAAAGTTTATCCAAGGCATCTATATGTTCTCTATTTGAAAGAACTTTCCTTCTGTTGTAGTCGTACCATCCTTTTTGCATTTTATCATAAACTCTCCACGCATCAATGGTAAGAAGATTTTTAATATTTGCATTTATATTGCTAAGCATTGATAAAGTAAAAGATAAACTTCCTACTCTAGAGTTGTCTTGAATAAGAGATATTACTTCATTAAAAGGTTTTATCTCTTTTTCTTCTTCTAAAAATCCGGGGTAGGTCATAGTAAGATGGGTTAAACAGATATTTAATATATCCGTACTTTTTTTCGATAAATTTCTATCTTCATATCTGTTTAGATTCAACATACTTTTTAGATTGAATCTTAACATTCTTGTTGTAATAATTGCTCTGTTTAAATATCTTCCCAGCCAGAAAAGATTTTCTGCTCTTTTTGTCGAAATATTTTCCAATCTTGTATCCAAAAAGTTTCTGCTTCTTGTGATTCTGCTGATTTTATTCTCTTCATCTTCTCCTAAAATCCATAAATCTTTGCTTGTACCTCCTCTTTGATTTGATACTACAAGGGAGTCTTTTTGATTTGAAACTCTTACTAAACCGCTTGGCATAATTTTATAATTGTCATCTTCTTTATAAGCAAAAGAGCGGATAACTGCGTTTCTTGGCTCTATCTTATTTCCTACATATGAAGGAACGGTTGAAAAATCAATTATCTCTTGTCCTACATAATAAATAGGAGCTGCAATAATTTTCTCTATCAAGCTGTTTTTCTCTTCATTGTTTAGCTGGTTTCCGAAATAGACTTCAATTTTTTCTGTTCTGTCTATTTTTTTTATAAGAAGATTATCTATATTTGAAATAACAAAATCAAGCTCTTTTTTTTGTCCGCACCACCAAGTTGCGATTTGGGGCAAAATTAAATCTTCATTTAGAAAAAATTTTGCAATATTCTTCATAAAAGGGTTTAAGCCTACATTTTCCAAAATTCCGATACCGATTGGATTTATCATAGATAAGTTGTCATTTCTTAATACATTTGTTAAACCCGCAACTCCTAGTTTAGAACTGTTTTGAAGTTCCAAAGGATCGCAGAACTTAGAATCTACTCTTCTAATCATAGTATCGACTTTTTTTAATCCGCTTAATGTTTTTAGCCAAAGCTGATTGTTTTTTGTAAGTAAATCTTCACCTTGAACTAATGTAAGGTTTAAAAAAGAACTTAAATATGAATGTTCAAAATAGGTCTCATTGTGAGGTCCCGGGGTTAAAAGGACAATTAAAGAATCTTCGTTTTTATTTGAAAGAGTTGAAAGCATATTTTTATAATTTTCAATAAAACTTGCAATTTTTTTAATCTTTATATCAGGATAGAGATCAGATAAAATAGAGTTCATTGTAAGACGATTTTCTATTGCATAACCTAATCCTGAAGGCGATTGAGTTCTATCATTGATAACCCAGAATTTTCCGTCAGGACCTCTGCTTATATCAGCTGCATAAAATTTCATAGTATAGTATTCACTGTTTTCAAAGTTGAAAACTTCAGGTAAAAAACTTTTATGGGCAAATATAATTTCAGCAGGGATAATCCCCTCTTTTATCAATCTTTGTTCGGTATATAAATCTTTGAAAATCAGGTTCAAAAGTTTCGCTCTTTGTTGTAAACCTTTGCTTACATCTTCCCACTCTTGCTCTTTTAAAACAAAAGGAATGGGATCTAAATTCCATCTTCTGTTACTTCCTGTGGGATCATTATACACATTATAAGTAACCCCGTTATCTTCTAATCTCCAATCTATTTCAGTCTGTTTTTGTTCAAGTTTTTCAATATTTGCATTTTCTATTGCAGTTTTAATATCTATCCAATGCTCTTTTACATTGTTCTTTTCATCAAACATTTCATTAAATGAAGAATCTAACTTACAACTGTCAAAAATATCCATTTAGTTTTTTGTCCACCTTTGTCTTAAGTCTAAAATATGAGGGAACTCTTTGTTTTTAGGCATCTTATGAAAATAGAATTTTTCCAGTCCTTTTTTATCTACAAGGGCTCTTTTAGCTCCATTTGCAAAAATTGCATTTTTTGAAGATAAAACAATCGGATCAAAATCCACAATTTCTCCTTGTGAATGATTAAAATCCCAATATCTGTTTATTCTTCTTGATTCCGCTTCGTAAGAATTAACAGGGAAAGTATCATAACTTCTTCCTCCAGGATGGGAAACAAAATAGTTAAATCCTCCTATTGATCTATTATTCCATTTATCGACAATATCAAAAGTTAATGGAGTATCGACTCCTATTGTAGGATGCAGTGCCGACCAAGGCTGCCATGCTTTATATCTAACACCGCTTACAAACTCTCCTTGTATATTTGTTCTGCTTAAAGGAATTTGAATACCGTTGCAAGCTAAAGTATATCTCTCTTCGTTAAAATTTTCAATCTTTATTTGCAGTCTTTCAACGGATGAGTCTACGTATCTGGCTGTTCCTTGGGAACTTGACTCTTCACCCAAAACATTCCAAGGTTCAATTGCCGCTCTTATTTCAACAGGCATATTTTCGATAACACTCATTCCGTATAGAGGAAATCTAAACTCAAAGAAGGGATCAAACCAATCAATTTTAAAATTATAACCGTTGTCGTTTAAATATTGTACAACCTCTTTAAGGTCCTCTTTTACATAATATTCAAGCAAAAATTTATCATGCAGCCTAGTTCCCCATCGTACAAGTTTATGTTTATAAGGATTTCTCCAAAAGCAAGCAACCAAAGCACGTACAAGTAACATTTGTAAAAGAGCCATTTGGGAGTGCGGCGGCATATCAAAAGCTCTAAGTTCCAAAATTCCAAGTCTTCCTGAACTGCTGTCGGGAGAATAAAGCTTATCTATACAAAATTCACTTCTATGGGTATTTCCTGTGATATCCGTTAGCATATGCCTAAAGAGTCTGTCTGTTAACCAAAAAGGAACATCACCGTTTTCAGGAATTTGTGAAAAAGCAATTTCAAGTTCATATAGATTTTCCAATCTTCCTTCATCTACTCTTGGAGCTTGACTTGTAGGTCCTATAAAGGCTCCGCTAAACAGATATGAAAGTCCCGGATGGTGCTGCCAAAAAGTGATAAGACTTCTAAGCAGGTTTGGATTTCTAAGAATAGGGGAATCACTAGGTGTTGCCGCACCTATTGTAACGTGGTTACCTCCGCCTGTTCCCGTATGTCGCCCGTCTATCATAAATTTTTCGGTTCCTAGTCTGCAAATTCTTGCATCTTCATAAAGTTTGAGTAAGTTATCACTTAACTCTTTCCAAGAGGATGCAGGTTGGATATTAACCTCTATGACTCCTGGATCGGGAGTTACTTTTATTCTATCGGTTCTATTATCTTGGGGAGGTTCATACCCTTCAATTATAACTGCCATATCCAATATTTTTGCTGCTTGTTCAATAGAAGCTATCATATCTAAAAAAGCCTCCGTCTCTTCTATTGGAGGAAGAAAAATACAAAGCTTTTTATCTCTTATTTCTACAGAAATGGCGGTTCTTACAAAAGTATTGCTACTATTTTGTTCTTTTGTTTTAGAGTCTATATTTTTAGCTCTTTTTTCAACTTCTTCAATATAATCTCCTAAGGCGGGATATGAAGCAAACAGATCAGGCTCAAAACTTTTTTCAAGCTCAATTTGAGGTTTTACGATTAAGGAGTCCAAAGGCAGTCTAAGTCCAAGAGGAGAGTTACCTGCACTTAAGAATAGATTTCCTCTTCTAAACTCCCATTTTGAAGTAATCCATTTTGTCCTTCCGAAATTCACGGGAAGAACGTAACCTACTTCACTGTTTAATCCTTGTTGAAGTTTTTGGGCTATTGTTCGTCTTTCTAAAGGATCTTTTAAATCATATTTCATAGGGTCGATATCAAGAGGAAGTTCAAACTCTTTCATAATATAATAAACAGGATCTTCAAAAGCAGGAATTATATTTTTATCGCTTACTCCTAAAACCAAAGCTAGTGTTGAGAGAAACTTTTTTGCATCGGCTGTTGTATAAGGATAATTTTTATTCATATCAGCAAGAAGTTCAGGATTTGTCCAAACAGGTTTTTTATCTTTACGCCAATAAATAGTTGTTTGCCATCTAGGAAGGGGTTCTCCCGGATACCATTTCCCTTGGGCATAATGTAAGAGTCCGCCGTTTGTAGTTGAGCATAGAATTCTTCTTGAAAGGTTGTTTGCAAGTTCTCTTTTATGTTCACCGTCGGCTTTGGTATTCCATTGATCTGATTCCATATCATCAATAGATACAAAAGTAGGTTCTCCTCCCATAGTAAGTCTTACATCCGTTGCTTCCAAATCTTCATCGACTTTAAAACCTAAATTGTAAATCTCTTCCCATTGAGACTCTTTATAAGGTTTTGTAACTCTTGGAGATTCAAAAATTCTGGTAACTTTGTTTTCATAATGAAACTCTGTTTTACAAGTATCCATCATCCCCTCAATAGCATGGGCACTGTTATAATGAGGCGTGCAGGCAAGAGGGATATGCCCTTCTCCTGCAAAAAGTCCGCTTGTACTATCTAGTCCAACCCAACCTGCTCCCGGGATATAAACTTCCGTCCAGGCATGTAAGTCCGTAAAATCTTCTTTTGGACCGCTTGGACCGTCTAAAGATTTTACATCTGCTGTTAATTGAACCAAATATCCCGATACGAAACGGCTGGCAAGTCCAAGGTGTCTTAAAACTTGTACAAAGAGCCAGGCAAAATCTCTACAGCTTCCAAGTTTTTTCTCTAAAGTCTCTTTTGGAGTTTGAACTCCCACTTCTAATCTTACGGTATAGTTTAAAGTATCGTTGATTTTTTGATTTACTTCTACTAAAAAGTCGATTATAGGTTTTTTGCTTTTATCAATTGTTTTAACAAAATCCTCTAGCTCTTTGCTGTTCTCTTCTATTTCCAAATAAGGAGACAACTCTTTTTTTAAATCTTTTTTATAACTAAAAGGGTAGTTTTTTGCACCATCTTCGACAAAAAAATCAAAAGGATTTATTGTAATCATATCTGCAATAATCTCTACGTCTACGCTAAACTCTTTTGTCTTTTCGGGAAAAACTACTCTTGCTTGATAATTTCCGAAAGGGTCTTGCTGCCAATTTATAAAATGGTTTTCAGGCTTGATTTTAAGAGAGTAAGCTTCAATGGGTGTTCTGCTGTGAGGAGCAGGTCTAAGTCTTATTATATGAGGAGACATTGATACATTTCTATCATAGATATATTCAGTTTTATGTGAGATTACAACTTTTAAAGCCATTTTTGATTCCTGATAGTCTAATTATTTTAATGATTATACAAAAATATTAAATCTATTTGGTTAAAATATTATATATTTTATGACTTTTAAATAATTAAAAAATTCAGAAAAGCTATTAACGTGTATTAAATCAGTAATAATATTATATATAAAATCTAAAAATATCTACTTTTTAGCACTTATATATAAATAGTGCTAAAATAAACTCTACTTATAAATACCTAAAAATAGGATTTAAAAATAAAAAAAATAAAAAATATTTTAATAATAGCACTTTATATTGACAAGTGCTAAAAATAAATGGTATAATTTCGTCACTTGATTGGGTAATAGGTCAAGAATATAGATTTAAGGAGAATGAAATGCTATTGACAAAATTTGATCCCTTTAAACAATTAAAAGAGATGGAAAAAAGTTTCTATAATTACCCTACAAATGAGGGGGTAAACGGTTTTGTTCCTGTGGTAAATACAAGAGAAGGTGAAAGTGCCTATCATATTGATGTTGATTTACCCGGAGTAAAAAAAGAGGATATCTCTGTTGATGTTGATAAAAATGTATTAACAATTGCAGGAGAGAGAAAAACAAAAGATGAAGTAAAAGAAGAAGATTATTATAAGATTGAGACCTCTTTTGGAAAATTCTCAAGAAGCTTTACGATTCCTGAAAATGTTGATATTGAAAATATTGAAGCTAGAAGTGAAGACGGTGTTTTGGAAGTTATTATTCCAAAAATCGAAGAAACAAAAACTAAAAAAAGTATATCGATAAAATAATTTATAGAGGAGTTCAAACTCCTCTATGCAATAGTCTTAACTGTAAACTCACAAAAATTAATAATTTTACTTTAACAAAAAAAAGAGTACCCTTTTAAATCAATTAGCGATAAAAATTTATTTTCTTAGTTAAAATTTTTTATTTTGGAAATAGATTAGTCAAAAGGGTCGGATTATGAATGATTTGAAGGATTATTACTTCTTCTCTTCTTTAAATGATAAAGAGTTAAAGAAATTAAAAGAGATATCTTTTTCAAAAAAATTTTCAAAAGGCGATATCCTTTTTTATAAAGATGAAAAATCTAAGTATCTACATCTTCTATCAAAAGGGGTGGTAAAAGTCTATAAACATGATTTTAAAGATAATGAAATAGTAATACATCATATAAATGCTATCTCTTTTATTGCAGAAATAGCAAATTACGAAGAGATACCTTTTCCTGCAAATTGCGCTTTTGAAACGGAAGGGGAAGTTATATTTATAGATTATGAGAAGTTTAAAGAGGAGTTCTTATATAAAAAAGAGATTGCAATGCTTTTTATCAAATCGCTCAGTCAAAAAATCATTTATTTGGAAAAATTTATAAACAGCAGTGTAAGTGTCGATGTAGCGGCAAAAGTTGCAAAATTTATTTATGACAATGAAAAGAGTTTGGATTCTATAAAACAGCTGAAAATAGCGGAGATTTTAAATATAAGAGAAGAGACTCTTTCTAGAAAAATTTCAGCTTTGGTAAAAAAAGGTATTATTAAAAAAGAGAAGCGAAATATCAAAATCGTAAATCATGAAAAGTTACTTCAAGAGTTTATTTAAGAGAGATTTATCAAAGTAATCTCACTGCTTGCTCCTAATCTCATAGGCGGTCCCCAAAATCCCGTTCCTTTATTTACATATATTTGGGTTTTTTCATTGTGTTTATGCAAACCTTTTATATAAGGTTGCTGAAGTTTTACTAAATAGTTAAAAGGAAAAATTTGTCCCCCGTGAGTATGCCCGCTTAAAACTAAATCTGCAGTTTTAACCTCTTCAATAAACTTTGGTTGATGGGCAAGAAGAATAAGAGGAAAATCCTGCGTATTTTTCAAAGCTTTTTTAATATCGGGTTTGAAATCATCTACTCTATATCCCATAATATCATAAACTCCCGCAAGATAAAAACCTTTTTCCTCTTCTCCTATATAGATATTTTCATTCTCTAATGTTTTGAAACCTAAAGTATTTACATAATCAATTATTGATTTAACACCGTGAAAATATTCATGGTTTCCTACTATAAAATAGTTTCCGTATTTTGATTTAATATTTTTTAATTCATCTAAGGCTTTTTTTGCATATTTTATATTTGTATCTACTAAATCACCTGTTATTACGACAATATCGGGATTTAGATTATTAACTCTTTTTACGATTGAAGATATAAATTTTTTATCGATAAGTCCACCTATATGAATATCACTTAATTGCACTATTTTATAAGGCTTTTTTAGATTTTTTATTTTTATATCTACTTTTTCTAATTCAACCGTTTTTGCATTGTACATTGCTTTTGCATTTACAGCCGTTGCCAAAGAGAGAGCCGTTATATCAAGAGATTTTTTAAAGAAGCCTCTTCTTTTGTCATTCATAGGTGTTTTATTTATAAGTAAAGAGAAAATTTCATAAAATAAAGTTGCAATAAAAAGAAGAAAAATCAGACCTATTGGAATAGAAAGTAAAAAGTATGCCCAGTTTGGAATTGCCGGATTATATCTTGCAAGCATATATCCAAGCACGCCTAAAAGGTTGACTACTAAAAAAAGATTAATAAAAAACTGTATTTTTTTTGAAAAGTGCAGTTTTTTTATGAATCTTCTTGATATATAAAGAGTTAAAAGAGTCATAACAGTTAAAAATATTGTTGCAAATATTAAAAATCTCATGGGAAGATTATACCCTTTGATATTTAACCGAAAATTAATATTTTTAGTTTATTTATATGGCAAAAATGCTTTAAATAGACTCTTTTAAAGAATTAATTAGATTGTCGATATCTTCAATTGTTTGTGAATAATGAACGGAAATTCTAAGCCAGCCCGGTTTTTGTTGAATCTGTTCTTTGGAAGTAAAGCCTAATAAATCATGTCCGTAAGGACCTGCACAAGAGCAGCCCGCTCTTGTTTGAATATTTGCTTTTGAAGATAACTTACGGCATATCTCATAAGGGTTTATATCTTTTATATTAAAAGAGATTATTCCTATATTTTTAGAAATTTTATTTCCATATATGGTGATATTGGGAATTTTTTCAAGCTCTTTTAAAAGGTAAGATAAAAGCATCTCTTTTTGTTTTTGTATAAATTCAAAACCTATTTCATTTCTAAGCTGGTAAGCTAAAGCGCTTTTTATAAATTGAAGTATCCCCGGAGTTCCCGCTGTTTCTCTAATACTTATATCTTTTTCATACTCTTGTATTTTAGAATTTACGTAAGAGACTGTTCCTCCTCCCGCAAAAGTAGGAGATAAAGAGGTATCTACTAACTCTTTTTTTATTATAAGTAAACCGCAGCTTCCAGGACCTCCAAGAAGTTTGTGAGGAGATAAAAACAGAGCATCATAATAGTTACAATCAACATTCATATATGGAGAACTAGCTGCGCTGTCAAAACATACAGTAGCCTTATATTTTCTTAAAAGAGCAGAGATATCTTTATAGCAAGTAATGATTCCCGTAACATTTGAAGCAATGCAAAAACTTCCTATAATCTCTCTGTGAAAATTCTGTTTTAAAATATTTTCTAACTCTTCTAAATCTATTAAGCCGTCTTTTGTAAGACCTACTCTTTTTACTTCACATAAAGCTTCTCTATAACTTATTTCATTTGAGTGATGTTCATAAGGTCCTACAATAACTAAAGGCAGTTTCTCTTTAGGTATTGAAATTTTATACCTTTTTTTTGTTGCAGGCGGGATATAAACCCCTAAAAGTTCCTGGAATTTTTTTATTGCAGCCGTTGAACCGCATCCTGTCGGTATAATCGCAAAACTTTCATCAACTGCCAAACTTTTTTTTAAAGAGTTAATTGCTTCTTCATAGTATTGACTTGTAATATCGGCATTTGAGGACTCTTTTGAGTGGGTATTGCCGTAAGTTTCAAGAACATCTCTTATTCTGTTTTCTACTTGTCTGAAAGCAAGCCCTGAAGCAGTATAATCAAAATACTCTTTTTTATTTTTGCCTATAGTGTTATATCTGATAAAATCTAATGTATTTGTATTCTTGTCAAAGAAGGGTTTATAGATATCTTTTTTCATGGCATAATTTTAGCTTATTTTTATTATATGTTTTATTAATATATAAAAGAAGAAGAGAGGAATCTACTTCTTTTTTTATGAAGCTTTTGAAAGCAGGTAGTCTCTAAAAGTTTCGAAGTTGGAGCTTTGATACTCTAGAATCAGATTTTTAATACTCTGTTTCGTATCTTCTACGGCAAATTTTATTCCCGTTTTTTTTGCGTACTGTGAATCTTTTCCATGTAAAAATCCTGCTACAAACATCTCAAATCCTACAACAGGTTTTCCATCTTTTTTTACTTTTGTTCCTATAAGTCCGATATCCGAAATATGCGGATGGGCACAAGAGTTAGGGCAACCGTTTACCGAAATTGCGACTCTCTCTTCAAAATCAGGAAAACTCTCTTCTAAATAATCAACAAGCTCTTTTGCTACACCTTTAGTTTCACTAATTGCAAATTTACAAAAATTTAGTCCCGTACAAGCTTGAATTCTTGCTTTAAAATTGGAAGGAAAAGGAGAAATTCCGACATCTTCCAACTCTTTTGCCATAGCTTCCGCATTTTTTGCAGGAACATCTGTTATTATAATATTTTGCGTAACAGTTGCTTTTAGATTATCTGCTTTATATTTTTCAAACAGTTTTATTAGCTTATTTAATCCATCTATTCCTATATGCCCTGAATTTAAAGCACAACCGATAAAACTTTTATCTTTTTGTTTACTTTTATTTATTCCAAAATGTTCTCTATATCTAGAATGGGTATACTCTATCTCATTTGGTTCTTTTATTTTAAAACTTAATGAATCTTGTAGCGTTTCTCTGAATTTTTCAATTCCCCATTCTTCTATAATATGTCCAAGTCTTGCTTTTCTTCTATTCTCTCTGTTTCCGTTGTCTCTATATATTTTTATTACGGCTTTTGTTAAAGGAATCACTTGAGAAGGAGAAACATATCCTATATGATCGGCAATTCTTCTATTTGAGGCTAAACCTCCTCCTACACTTACTGCAAAGTGAACTCTTCCGTTTTTTTGTTTTACCGCGTTAAAACTTAGATCTTGCATTTCATGGTGAATACAGTTTTTAGAACAACCGTTGACACCTATTTTAAATTTTCTTGGAAGATTTGAAAAGGCTCTGTTTCCTTTTAACTCTTCATTTATTTTTTCTACAAGATCTCTTACATCTGCAATTTCATTATGGTCTATTCCGTTTATGGGACAAGAAACAACATTTCTAGGAACATCTCCCGCTGCAAAAATAGTATGTAATTTTACAGAATCAAGTAATCTAAAAATCTCCGGTAAATCTACGATTCTTATATAATGAAACTGCAAATCCTGTCTTGTCGTAAAATCAGCCGTTCCTCTTGCATATTTTTCCGAAATATGGGCAATTACTTTTAACTGTCCTAAACTTAATTGTCCTGCAACCAGCTTTACTCTTAACATAAAGTATAAAGTCGGATCATCTTCATTTTGCAGATTTCTGTTTTGGGTATAAAGTCCGTACCATTTTAATCTGTCAATATCTTCAGGATCTACATTTTCACCTGTTATGGCATAAAGGTAGATGTCTTGAAGTACATCAAGACCGTCTTTCTCTTTTTTAATTCTTTCAACTCTTTGTGCTTTACTCTCTTTTGCCATAACTTATCCTAAAATATCTTTTGCTTCCCAATGTGGGAAATGTTTTCTAATCAGAGCATTTAATTCAATCTCAAATTCACTGTAAGGCTTCTCTTCTTTAAGCTTTTTTTCACTTTTTTGAAGAATCATTCCAGCTCCAACTGTATTATTGGTAATTCTGTCAATTATAATAAAAGAGCCCATTGCTTTGTTTTTTTCATAAGCTTCATAAGCAATACTTTGATTTAAACTGAGTTTTGCTTTTGCTATTTCATTTAACTGCAAACTGTTTGTTTGTTCTTTTTCTAAAGTATTTACATCTCTTTTATAATAAAAAGAATCAACTGTTCCTGTTGTAAAAGTTGAAGCTCTTTTTATAAAATATGATTTCTCTTTTTCCAAAGGTTCTTCGCTCATCCAAACAATATTTACATCAAAAGTATCGCTTATATCAGGTTGTTCCTCTGTTTTTACCAAAATATCCCCACGACTAATATCAATCTCATCATTTAGAGTAAGTGTTATTGCCTGTTGTGCATAGGCATACTCTAAATTCCCGTCATAGGTTATTATCTCTTTTACGGTTGAACTTTTACCTGAGGGTAAAACGGTAATTGAATCACCTTTTTTAATAACTCCGCTTGAAACGGTTCCGCAAAATCCTCTAAAATCAAGATTCGGTCTATTTACATATTGAACAGGCATTCTAAAGTGTTCCAAATCCCTGTCGCTTGAAATCTCGATATTTTCCAAAGTATTCATCAAAGTATCACCTTTAAACCAAGGTGATTGTTCACTTCTGTTTACTACATTGTCCCCGTTTAGTGCAGAAATCGGAATTAAAGTTATATCTTGTGTTAATCCAATCTCTTTTGCAAAATTTAGATAATCTTTTTTTATCTTTTCAAATCTCTCTTCGCTAAAATCCAATAAATCCATCTTATTTACGGCTATTATTAGGTGTTTTATCCCTAATAATTTTGTAATAAAAGAGTGTCTTCTAGTTTGGGTTTGCACCCCGTATCTCGCATCTATTAAGATAATTGCTAAATCTGCGGTTGATGCTCCCGTTGCCATATTTCTTGTATATTGCTCGTGTCCCGGAGTATCTGCTATGATAAATTTTCTTTTATCCGTTGAAAAATATCTATATGCCACATCAATAGTGATACCTTGTTCTCTCTCACTTTGCAGTCCGTCAACAAGAAGAGCCAAATCAAACTCATTGTCTGTGGTACCGCTTTTTTTAGAGTCGTTTTTTATTGCCGCTAATTGATCTTCAAAAATCATTTTCGAATCATGCAACAATCTTCCTATAAGTGTTGATTTACCGTCATCCACACTTCCACAAGTAATAAATCTCAAAAGTTGTTTATTCTCGTGCTCTTTTAAATACTCTTCTATATTTTGTGCTATTTTATCGCTTTTGTGTGACATCTTAAAAATACCCCTCTATCTTCTTTTTCTCCATTGAACCTGCACTGTCGTTGTCTATTACTCTTCCTTGTCTTTCACTTGTTTTTGTTAAAAGCATCTCTTGAATAATATCTGTTAAACTTTGCGCTTGACTTTCTACTGCTCCCGTTAAAGGATAACATCCTAGGGTTCTAAATCTAACCCACTCTAAAGAAGGAGTCTCTCCCTCATTTAGCGGCAATCTGTCATCATCAACAAGAATTTTTACTCCGTCTCTTACTACAACGGGTCTTTGTTTTGCAAAGTATAGAGGAACAATAGGTATCTGCTCCAAATAGATATATTGCCAAATATCAAGCTCCGTCCAGTTTGATAAAGGGAATACTCTAATTGATTCACCTTTTTTTATTTTAGAGTTATAGATATTCCAAAGTTCAGGTCTTTGATTTTTAGGGTCCCATCTATGCTTCTCATCTCTAAATGAGTAGATTCTCTCTTTTGCACGACTCTTCTCTTCATCCCTTCTAGCTCCTCCAAAAACTGCATCAAATTTGTATTTGTTTAAAGCTTGTTTTAGTCCTTGGGTTTTCATAACATCTGTGTGAACTGCACTACCGTGTGTAAAAGGACCGATTCCTTGTTTTACTCCCTCTTCGTTTATATGAACAAGAAGTTCAAAACCTAGCTCTTTTGCCCTTTGGTCTCTAAACTCAATCATCTCTTTGAATTTCCAGGTTGTATCCACATGAAGTAGGGGAAATGGAAGTTTTGCGGGGTGAAAAGCTTTTACTGCAAGGTGCAACATCACCGCAGAGTCTTTTCCTACCGAGTAAAGCATAGCCGGGTTGTCAAACTCAGCAACTACCTCTCTTAATATATGTATAGATTCAGCTTCAAGCTGTTTTAAATGCGTTAATCTTTCTGTAGTAATCATTTATCATTCCATTAATTTATTTTTTTAGAATATTTCAAATTAAAAGTTTGACTTCTTCTATTTTTTTAAATTGAATCCTTCAAATTAAAAGTTTGATTTCATCAGTAATTTTTCTATTTTACGTGTAGTCCACACTCCTTATGTTTGGGGTTTTCCCACCACCATCTTCCTGCTCTTATATCTTCGCCTTTTTTAATAGCTCTTGTACAAGGGGCACATCCAATGCTTGGGTATCCTTCATCATGAAGTTTGTTATATGGAACATTGTTTGTTTTTATATAGTTCCAAACATCATCTTCACTCCAATTTATAAGAGGATTTACTTTTATAACTTCAAAGTTTTCATCCCACTCAATAATCGGCATATCGGCTCTTGTAACACTCTGAGCTGCTCTTAGTCCCGTAATCCAGACTTTCAAAGGCTTTAAAGCTCTTTTAAGAGGTTCCATCTTTCTTATGTTACAACATCTTTTTCTATTTTCAATACTTTCAAAGTGTCCGTTTACACCTTGTGTTTGATAGAGTTTTTCTATCTCTTCGTTTTTTGGGAAAAAAATCTTTATTTTTATTCCGTATTTTAAATTTGTTGCATCCATTACATCATAGGTTTGAGGATGTAATCTTCCCGTATCAAGGGTAAAGATATTTGCTTTTTTGTCAATTTTCAAAGCTATATCCGTCAATACTTGATCTTCTGCACCTAAACTGCTTGATATTGCAGCTTCTCTTCCATACTCTTTTAAAAAGTATTCTAAAATCTCATCTGCCTTTTTATTGGCAAACTTTTCGTTTAATTTCTTAATTTCCATGCATATCATCTTTTTAAATTTGGTAATCAGGCTCTTTTACTTTGCCTAAAGGAACTTTGTTCCAAGCTCTTTCATGCAGATAGTAAAGTACCATTTTCGTGAATACTTCTATTGAACCTATTGAGGCAGCCATTGTTAAATTACCGGTAATAAAATAGGAGATTATCATAGTATCAAGAGTTCCGACAGTTCGCCATGAGACAGTTTTGACTACAGATCTGTAAGCCTTTTCTGCCATATTTCCTCTTTTTAATAAAGATTATAAGAGGATGAGTTTTTTACTCATCGTCAAATAATCCTGAACTTAGATATCTCTCTCCTGTATCGCAAAGTAGAGTAACTATTGTTTTACCTTTATTTTCAGGTCTTGAAGCAACAAGTTCTGCTGCATAAACGTTAGCTCCTGCACTAATACCTACTAATAAACCTTCATTTCTTGCCAACTCTTTAGATGTTTTTATTGCATCTTCATTTTTTACTGTTATTACTTCATTGTAAAGTTTTGTATTTAAAACATCAGGAACAAATCCCGCACCAATACCTTGAATTTTATGAGGTCCAGGTTTTCCTCCGCTTAAAACAGGAGAAGCATCAGGTTCTACAGCTATAATCTCAATATTAGGATTTTGCTCTTTTAAAATTTCACCTGTTCCTGTAAGTGACCCACCTGTTCCCACAGCTGCAATAAAAATATCAACTTTTCCGTCTGTATCTTTTAAAATCTCTTTTGCAGTTGTTTTTCTGTGAATATCGGGATTTGCTTCATTTGCAAACTGCTGAGGTATAAAAGAGTTCGGTGTATCTTCAGCTAATTCATTAGCTTTATCAATAGCTCCTTTCATCCCTTTTTCAGGTTCAGTTAATACAAGTTGTGCCCCAAAAGCTTTAAGAAGTTTTCTTCTTTCGATACTCATTGAACTTGGCATTGTAAGAACAAGTTTTATTCCAAGTCCCGCACAAACAGAAGCTAATGCAATTCCGGTATTCCCGCTTGTAGGTTCAATAATTGTAGTATCTTCATTGATTAAACCTTTTTCAAGTGCAGTTTTTATCATATTTGTTCCGATTCTGTCTTTTACAGAATGTGTCGGGTTCATAAATTCACATTTCCCCAAAATTGTAGCGTTTGTTTTCTCGCTTGCTTTTTGTAATCTAACTAAGGGTGTATTTCCTATTAACTCTGTAACGTTTTGTGCAAATTTCATCATATCTCCTTTAATTTATATATTATAATGTAATACTTGGTTGTATTTGTCTTGATACTCGTTTAACTGAGCAAGACTTATCTCAAATAATTTTTTCATATTCTCTTTTGCCTCTAGAAAGAACATATTTAAAACAGGGTTATCTGTCCTTTTGTCTAAGATTTTCAAATCCCCTTCCAGGGCAATTAATATATCTTTTACTATGATCTCTTCAGGTTTTCTAGCTAAGATATATCCGCCTTTTGCTCCTCTAATACTCTCTACCAAACCTGCACGTCTAAGTTTACTTAGAAGCTGTTCTAGGTAGTTTTGAGGAATATTTGCATTTGAAGATATCTCTTTTATTTGTAAAGGAGTATCCTCTTTATGCTTACTTAACTCATACATGGCTGTTAAACCGTATGCACCTTTTGTGGAAATTAACGGCATTTTACTCCTTATTCTAAAGCTTGTTTTAAATCCTCAACCAAATCAATAGGATTTTCCAAACCTATTGAGAGTCTGATTGTTGTAGGATTTATTCCTGCTTCTTTTAACTCTTTTTCATTCATTTGAGAATGGGTTGTAGAAGCAGGGTGTACTATTAAAGACTTACTGTCTCCTATATTTACGACTACACTAAACAGTTTTGCACTGTCAATAACTTTTTTTGCTGCATCAAAATCTTCTACTTCAAAAGAGATTAACCCTGAAGCTTTTCCGTCTTTGAAATATTTTTGTGCTTTTTCATGGTAAACACTTGATTCTAATCCCGGATAATTTACCGATTTTACTTTAGGGTGTGTTTCTAAAAATTTAGCAACTTCTAAAGCAGAGTTTGAATGTTTATCCATTCTAATATCCAATGTCTCGATTGTTTGCAAGAGTAACCATGAATTATGTGGAGATTGTGCTGCTCCAAAATCTCTTAATAAAGCAAGTCTTGCTCTTAAAGTAAAGTTTGGAAGAGGAACTTCCGTATAAACCAGACCGTGGTATGACTCATCAGGTTCATTAAAATGAGGGTATCTTTTGCTGTTTTGTTTGAAAAAATCAGCCAAGCCGTCTCTTTCTATAATAACTCCCCCGATTGCACTTCCTTGACCGTTTGTATATTTTGAAGTTGAGTGAACAACAATATCAACTCCCCATTTAATAGGATTAAAAAGCCAAGCACTTGCAACTGTATTGTCACAAATTGTTAAAACACCGTTTCTTTTTGCAATCTCTACAATTTTTTCCACATCTGCTACAGCTATTTGCGGATTTGATAAAGATTCAAAAAAGATTGCTTTTGTATTTTCATCAATTTGCTCCTCCAAATTAGAAGCATCTTCGCTTTTAAATATTTTTGCACTTATTCCAAATCTTTTTAAAGAGTGAGTTAAAAGTGTAACTGCTCCGCCGTAAAGTTTATCGGAAATTAAGACATTATCTCCTGCTTGAGCCACATTTGCAATCGCATAAAAAATTGCCGCTTGACCGCTTGCTACGCAAAGTGCTCCGGCACCGCCTTCTAATTGGGCAAATCTTTGTTCTAAAATATCTGTTGTCGGGTTTGTTAATCTTGAATAAATAGACCCCAACTCTTTTAGAGCAAATAGATTTGCAGCATGTTCAGCATCTCTAAATGCAAATGCAGTAGTTTGAGCAATAGGAACATTCATTGTCCCCCATCCCTCTTTATTGTTATATCCTCCATGTACTGCAATAGTCTCTTTTTGCATAAATTTTTCCTTTTGATTAATTTCATATATCTAATTGAGTGAAATTGTATACTAATTTTCTTATAATGTCAAGTAGTTTAATAATATTTTATAAAAAGCCTTATTATAAGGGCTATATATAATCTATAGTAAAATACTTTAGATTAGTTTTGTAGGGTAAAAAATATGAAAAATCGACTTTTTAGTATAAAATATTTATGAAAAAATAAGGTTGTGTATGCAATAGTTGTATATACAATAAAGGGAATGAATGAGAGCAGAGTTAGATAAATCAATTTTATTTAAAGTAAATCAAACAGCAAATTTATTAAATAGTTCTTTTAATCAAGTTTTACAACCCTTTGATATTGCAATCGAACAAAGAATCACTTTAGAATTTATAAAAAACAGAAAAAGCGTAAATCAGACAAAAATAGCAAAAGTTTTGGCAAAAGATAAAACAACAATAAGTAGAACTCTTAGAGCTTTAGAATCAAAAGGTTATATAAAAAGAGATGAAAAAAGCCTGGATAAAAGAACAAATTTGATAAAATTAACAGCTTTGGGAGAAGAAGTTTTAGAAAAGAGTTCTTATACCGTAAAATCTTTTAGAGAGAGTTTGTCTTCTAAACTCTCTAAAGAGGAAGAAGAACAACTCTTTAAACTCTTAAACAAGCTTTTAAGTTCATTAAAAGAAGAGTAGATGAAAAAAGCAGTAAATCATATTTATCTTATAGTATTATTATCGATTCTCTCTTCGGTTGCACCCATTGCAACAGATACTTACATACCCTCAATTCCCGAAATAGCAAGTGATTTTAATGTAACTATTGAAAAAATTGAATTAACTTTATCTATATTTTTAATTGGATTTTCAATAGGACAAATATTCGGCGGTCCCATTTCAGACAGAATAGGAAGAAGAAAAAGCTCACTTTTCGGACTTATGGGTTTTGCTTTTTTTAGTTTTATAATGATTTTTAGTTCAACTATTTATGAGTTGTGGTTATATAGATTTTTTGAAGCAATCTTCGGCGGAATTGTAGTCGTAAATGCAATGGCAGTAGTAAGGGACAAATTTCACGGAACGGAAGCAGCCAAAGTATTCTCTTTGATTGGAACTATTAGAAGTATTGCTCCTCTTATAGCTCCTGCAATAGGCTCTTTAATAATACACTTTTTTTCATGGCAGGCTGTATTTTTATATCTTACTTTATATGCTTTGTTTACGGCATTTTTAATATATAAAGATTTAGATGAGAGTTATACTTACGTAAAGCAGAGTATTTATCAATCATATAAAATGGTATTAACCCATAAAACGGCAATGAAAGCTATGTTAACTTTGGCTTTGGGCTTTTCGGGGTTCTTTATTTTTATTGCAAAATCCTCTTTTATATATATAGAATATTTTAAAATCTCGACTGATTATTTTCCTTTGTTTTTTGGATTTAATTTTATAATTTTAATAGGAATGATAAAAGTAAATATAGAGTTTTTAAAAAAATTTAATCCAATCGATTTGGTTAAGTATAGTCTTCTTATTCAAATTATTACAGGAGTTGTATGGATAATAAATTATAATGAGCCTTCATTAACGATAATAATGATTTTAATGGCAACTTACATGAGTATGATGGCTTTTGTTTTCGGTAACTGTATGGCACTTGCTCTTGAACACTTCTCCCAAAATGCGGGAGTAGCTTCGGGAGTAGTGGGAGTTTTACAGTTTGGTTTAGGGGCAATTATATCTTCAATTGCACTTGTTTTTCACTCTAACTCTTTTTTAGCAATAGGAGTTAGTATAACACTTATTTCAATAATTGCTTTTTTAATTATAAGAACTTATAAATAATAGGAGAATTTATGATCAAAATTTTATCTTTTTTGGGATTACTAGGCACTGCCTGTTTTGCCAATGAGTTTGAGAATCCGGATTTAACTACTTCTTGGGTTGGTCTGGCTACCTTGTTAATATTCGTTGTAGGGTATTATTTTATTGCAAATGAAGAGAAATATCATATTGACAAATCAGTACCTGCACTTTTTATAGGTATTTTTACTTTTTTAATGATTGCCGTTTATTACGGTTTGAATGATTTAGATATTCATTTGGTACACAATGAAGCGGAAAGAGTTATCTTAGAAATTGCAGAAATTTTCTTTTTCCTTTTTGTTGCTATGACTTATATTGAATCCTTAATTGATATGGGAGTTTTCGACAGTTTAAAATATAGTCTTATTTCAAAAGGTTATACTTATAGAAAACTTTTCTGGGCAACGGGATTTCTGGCATTTTTTATCTCACCTATTGCAGATAACTTAACTACGGCTCTTATTTTATCAACAGTTTTAATCACAATTGATAAAAATAAAAAAGAGTTTTTAGTTCCGGGGGCAATAAATATTGTTGTTGCAGCAAATGCAGGCGGGGCTTGGTCACCTTTTGGAGATATTACTACACTTATGGCTTGGACAGCAGGAAAAGGACATTTTGTTGATTTCCTATTTCTTTTCCCTTCTTCAATTTTAGGGTATCTTGTAACAGCCTTTTTATTATCAAGATTTGTTCCAAGAAGCAAACCTGAATTTGATGCTAAAAAAGAGTTAAAACCAAAAATGAAAGAGGGAGCAAAAGAAGTAATAGTTTTAGGTGTTGTTACAATTGCTTGTGCCGTTTTATCTCATCAAGTTTTAGATTTCCCTGCAATGTGGGGTATGATGTTTGGGCTCGTACTTCTTAAAGTGCATTCATTTAAACTTAGTAAAAAGTTCGGTAAAGATCACTTTAATGTTTTTGCTTCAATGGCAAAAATAGAAAACAATACTTTAATGTTTTTCTTCGGTATCCTAGCTGCCGTTGGGGCTTTATATTTTGTAGGTTGGCTAACACTTGCTTCAATAGTTTACGAACCGCAGCATTTAGGACCTACAATGTCTAATATAGCTGTTGGATTTTTATCCGCTGTTGTAGATAACGTTCCTGTTATGTCTGCAATTTTAAAAGCAAATCCGGATATGGATCTTTCAAACTGGATGTTAGTAACTCTAACAGCAGGTATCGGAGGTTCTTTAATCTCTTTTGGTAGTGCCGCAGGTGTTGGAGTAATGGGAAAACTAAAAGGAATTTATACTTTTAGTTCTCATATGAAATATGCTTGGACGATTTTACTTGGTTATTGTGTATCAATAGCTATTTGGTATTTTCAATTTGAGGTTTTAGGACTCAATTAAAATATAACCAAAGAGCGTCCAAAAGGGATTTTGTTTTTTTTATTTGACAAAGCCCATAAAACTTCGTAAGGAGGAGGAATTTTAGGAAAAATTCCTTCTCCGTCCGTAAAATACAGAAGCATAGAACTCATAGGAAGATTTGCTTCTATATACTCAAATACAGGTCTGTAATCAGTCCCTCCACCTCCTTTTAGTGAAAACTTTAATTCATCTCCTCCTTGAAAAGAGTAGTGACCTTGAACTTTTGCATCGGCAATTATAAGCTCTATTGCAACAGAAGGAAAGTTCTGCATAATAGATTTAAACTCTTCTATGAATGCTCCTAAAAGTTCATCTTTTATACTTCCTGAAGTATCGATTGCCACAACAAGACTTAATGTATCACTTGCCAAACTCGGAAGAGCAATTCCTCTGTAGATATGTTTTTTATTTGGGGGCATAAAAGCATAATTGTTTCTCATATGGCGATTTATCGCATTATAAAGTTCAAATCTCCAATCAATATTTTTTGCTTTCATTTTTTTTGCAAATCTCTCAAAACCGCTTGGCATTAAAGATTTTCTTTGAGCTACTTCTTTTGCCAAAGTTGCCGCATACTCCCATTGCTCTTCATCTTTTTCATCATCTATCTCTTGGATATTATCAATATTTGCAAAGATTGATTCTCTTGTTTCCTCTTTAGTATCAACTAAAGTGTTGTTTGATTTATCAGTTTTATCATCAAAAGCGTTTGTTCCTTCAAAATTGTTTTGTTCTAACAAAACTTTATAAATCTCTTCTGCATACATATTTTTAAACTCTTTATTATAGTTTGCACCTTTGGGAATTTTCAGTCCATTTTTTTTAAGCATAGAGTTTATTGCAAAATCCGTTGCAAGCTGCCAAAGATTTCCTTTTCTGTTTAACTTTCTTTGCTGATGGGATAAAATATGGTGCATAACGCAGTTAGTAAGAATAAAAATAAGTTCATCTTTTGAACAGTTTTGTATAAACTCAGGGTTATATTTAAACCTTTTTCCGTTACTTGCATAGAAGCTGATATCTTTATCCTCTTCATGTCTAAGCCTTGAAGCCAACATCCCAAAATATGGATGTTTTGAAGTTAGTTGGCTTTTTGCTTTTATTAAAAGTCTGTTTGCATCAATCATAATCAGTGTAAAAGAGAATTGAAGTTTTTAATCCATAAAGGCCAACTCTTTAGATAATCAAGACTAATCTCTCTTTCTCTTAAATCCTGAACTATCATAACGGCGAACTCTCCGGGAAGATTCAGAGTATATTTTAATAGATTATCTAACGTTTCGCTTGAACTTTCATCATCGACTCGCATTGTAAGCGAAGTACATAAAATATGTAAAGCTGAAGTCTCCTGCGGTACTTCTTGTTTTACTGAACCTCTTAAAATTTCATCCATATTCGGCAGTTTGCTTTCAACCTCTTTAAAGCCTAAGAATGAAGCTGCCAGCTCTTCACCTATGGCTCCGCTAATCATGGTTAGAAGTAAATCTTCATCAGGTTTTGATTTTAAGATTTCATCAACATATTCCCAAGTTCTAGGGGTGGCAAAAGATTTGTTATCATCATTTGTATTAAAAGCAAACAGAGCATCGGGTCTATATGAGATAAAAGCTATTATAGAGGTCTCAATATTTGCACTTTTAGCCCAAATTTTCCAGTCCTCTACATTTGGTTCCATCTCTAAGTGAACAAATCTGTTTGCCAAAGGAGAAGCCATACGAAAAACTACACCTCTGTCACTCTCTCTATTTCCTGCTGCAACAATTGCCCAATCTTCGGGCAGGGTATATTCTCCTATTTTTCTATCTAAAATAAGCTGATAAGCCGAGGCTTGAACCATGGGAGCTGCCGTATTTAACTCATCTAAAAAAAGAATTCCTTTTTTCTTTGAACCGTCAGGAAGAAAAGAAGCTGGAGCCCAAACGGCACTGTTATCATCTTGATTAAAAAAAGGGATTCCTCTTAAATCGGTTGGATCTAAAAGCGAGAGTCTTAAATCTATACACTCAATACCTTGTTCTTTTGCTATTTGCGAAACAATAGAGGATTTTCCAATACCCGGAGGTCCCCATAAAAAGATTGGAACTTTTCTTTTTGTTAGATGATCTATTGCTCTTTTTGCGCTTTGAGGATTCATTATTAGCCTTTTTTTGATTTGTTTTTTATTTGCAAAAAGCATACCAAATTGGCTAAAATTCACTTTTATAAAAAATGAGGTGAAATGAAAATAGCGATAATTGGAGCCGGAGCTGCCGGAATAATTGCAAGTATAATAGCAAAAAGAGAGAATAACTCTTTAAAAATAGATCTTTTTGACATAAACAATGCAATAGGTAAAAAAATTCTTGCAAGCGGAAACGGAAGATGTAATATCTCAAATATAGATTGTAAGGTTGAAAATTATATCGGAGAAGATCCAAATTTCACAGAATTTGCTTTAAAACAGTTTGATTTTAACTCTTTTAAAAAATTTTGCAAAAGTATAGGTTTGCTGCTTGATATAAAAAAAGACGGTAAAGTTTATCCTTTGTCAAATGAAGCAAAATCAGTTGTAAATCTGCTTCAAAACTCTTTGGAAGATTTGCATATAAATCTGATTTTGGAAACAAAAATAACAGGAATAGAAAAAGAGAATAAAAAGTTTAATTTAAAAGCAGAAAATAGAGAGTTTAAGCAGTATGATAAAGTTTTAATAAGCTCAGGGCTAAAAGCTGCACCTCAATTAAATGCTACAGAAGAGGGATTAACTTTAGGCTCTGTTTTGGGGCATACTTTTAATCCGACTTACCCTTCTTTAGTCGGACTTCACACCGATTTTGAACAAAAAAGCAAAATCCAAGGAGTTAAAAAAGAGTCTTTGGTAACACTTTTTATAGACGGGCAGAAAGAAAAAGAGATAAAAGGAGATCTGCTTTTTACAAAATACGGAGTATCGGGCTTTGCAATTCTTGATATCTCTCAATATGCTGCATATCCTTTAAGTTTATATCAAAATGTACAAATAGCAATAAATCTTTTTCCAAACTTTAGTAGAAATGAGGTTTTAGGAATGGTTGAATCTCTTTTTAAAACTCTGCCCAAACAAAATGCAATGCAGCTTTTAACGGGAATAATCTCAAATAAACTAGCTCCTGTAATATTTGAAATCTGTAAAATAGATAAACAAAGTAAAGCAGAAGATATAAATGCCAAACAAATTAGAGCAATTTTAAATACCCTTATAAACTGGAGATTTAAAATTACCGATACTCAAGGGTTTAAACATGCAGAAGCCAGCGGCGGGGGTATTAGAACAGAAGAAGTAGATAATAAAACTTTTGAAAGTAAAAAATGTGAAGGCTTGTATTTTGCAGGAGAGATTCTGGATATTGTAGGAAATCGCGGAGGATATAATCTTCAATTTGCTTGGGCAAGCGGATTTTTGGCGGGTAAAGCACTTTCTCAAAAATAGATTTTCTAAGTAGAAATTTTTGTCAAACTAAATCTAAACTTAATTCTTCTGTATAAAGTCAGGGCTTATTTATAATTTTAATAATTGGTATTAAAATTACTTAAGAGAATAAATAGAATTCTAAATTAAATGAAAGGATAAGTCATGAGAAATGGTGTATATCTTACTTTGATACTTTTTCTTGGTACTTTAGGATATCAAGCTGTTCAAAGTATTTTGAGTTCAAATAATATGCTATTAGGTGGAGTAATCTTTTTATTAATTAGTTTAGCTATAGGGTTTTTTGCAACTCATTATAAAAAAAGAGTTGAGTTATCAATTGCACAAAAGGCTATTAATATAGGACTTATAGGCCTGTTTGCTCTTTACGGCATTTTTACGGCAGTAAGTTTATTAACAGGGGCTTCTATAGGAATGGTATATAGTGTAGAGGGTATTCTCTTTTTAGTTGCAAGTGCAATACTACTTTATAGTTTAGGATTATTTATAAAAGATAAACTTTATCATCAGAATATAGCATAAAGTTTAAACAATCATTCTAAAGAGGTTTTATTTTACCTCTTTAGAGTATTTATATAATAATTAATCCAGATAAAAATCATTATTTTTAAGAATTTCTAACATAAAATTAAGAAAAAATCTCAAAATTAAAACGCGACTAAGTTGCGGTATGCTAATATTTCATCCAAAAAAATTCAGGAAAAGATTATGCCTAGAGAGTTAAATCAAAAACAAGTTGAAGAGATTCACAATTTATTATTGGAAAGTAAAAAAAATATAGAATCTACATTGAATACAATATCTGATTCTCATAACGATTTAAGTAATATGGACTTAAATGATGACGGTGACTTTGCAGCAGCTAGCAGAGACTATAACAATGATATTCATATTAAGAAACAGCAAGTTGAAGAGTTAGCGCTTATAGACCATGCTTTGTCAAAAATCGAAAAAGGTACATACACCGGACTTTGTGAAATGTGTGATTCTGAAATCGGGATGAAAAGATTAAGAGTTAAACCTTATGCAAAATATTGCATAGATTGCAGAAGTTATATAGATAAGAAGTAAAAATAGATTTAAAAAAATCTATTTTTAAAAAACTCCTTTTATATTAAAAGTGATACTTCTTGGGGCTCCTACATAATAACTTGTAGTATCTTCAAGAATATCGACACTTCCTATACTAGAGATATATTTTTCATCAAAAATATTTAAAAATGAGAGTTGAAACGATAACTCTTTTGCAAACAGTACATTTTTGAAATTATATCCATATGTTAAATCAACAGTAGTATAATCGTCTATTTTCTCTTCATTTTCTATATCTGCATATCTTTCACCTATATATCTTCCTTTTACTGAAAAGATATGTTTGTTTAGTTGATATGCCGCACCCATTTTTAGAGTAAATCTAGGTGTTTCAGGAACTTCGTTGCCTTTTAAACTATATTTTGTATCTGAATAATTAATATCCTCTTTTACTTCGCTGTATGTAATTGCCGGATTTATAAAAAGAGATAAGTTTTCTGTGGGTTCAATATTACTTTGAATTTGCATACCGTAGATAACTGCTTTTCCTATATTTTGTAGATAATCCACTCCTAGTTGGGGATCATATGCCGAACTTAAAAGATTATCATGGATATTGTAAAAAAAGCTTGTAGTTACTTCTGCATTATCAAAATATTTTCTAATACCTATATCAAACATATTAGATGTCTCCATTTCCCAAGACTCAACAACAGATTTTAAAGATTTTCCTTGTGCTAAAAGTTTATCTCTTAATCCGTTTTTATTTGCCGCATATTGTGCCGCAAAAGAGTATCTGTAAGGTCTTTGATAACCTTTTCCCCATTTTGCAAAAGCTTCTAAGGTATCATTGATTTTATATTTTAATCCTAACGTAGGCAACCATGCTCTGTACCTATTCTCTCCTATTTCTCCTCCGGGAGCTATTGTTCCGTTTGAAACGGCATCATCATAGTTCGAATAACTATTATTGCCTAAATATGTGTCATTTGCAGCCTCTTTATAGTAAAAATATTTTAAACCTGCTTCGACTTTTAAATCCCCGAAATTAGTTTTTGCCATAAGATAAGGTGATACCATTTCTGAAGGACCGTGATTTTCATTAAGCCATTTCCAACCTAAATGATCTCTTTGTTTTGTCGTACTGACTTTTTCTACATGTTTTTCAAGCCAGCCTCTCTCCATCCAGATACCGTTTTCGATATTTAGTTTATCTATTTTATAGTTTGTTGAAAATAGTATTCCTACTCTTTTTGCATCTACTTCTCCTATCCCGTCACCTTCTTCACTTGTCTCTTCATATTTAGAACCGTAGAGTTTTAGTAGACAATCGGCACTAAAACAGCCTTTTCTTAGAGAAAATTGCAGATCATTGTATTCTGAGTCATCTTTCCAATAGTCATAATAGTCTTTTGAATTTGGATCGCTACTTTGATAATCTTCATTGTAGTATTTATCCAAATCTTTTGTTTGCTCATAAGTGAGCCCTTTAAAATCGTGTCTTTTTTGTTCATTATGAGTATAAAAAATTTCAAAAGGGAAATTCTCGTTTGAAGAAGTTACTCCCAAAACAAAGTTTTTCTTTGGTCCTAAATCCCCTTTTCCTTTCCATTTTTGAGCATCTGCTCTACTCATTGAGATAAAAAACTTATAATATTTGTTTATTAAACCGCTGTCGGCTCTTACGAAGGCTTTGTAAAAATCATCTTCTCCCGTAGTTAGGGATATTGTTCCTTGAGGTATATTTGTAGGTCTTTTAAAAATTAGATTTATAAGTCCCGCTTTACTTCCTACACTGTTTCCCGTATTTGGAGTAAGAGCTCCCGTATAGTATTCTATAGTTTCAAGATTTTCAAGGTCATAAATATTTTGTCTAGGTCCTATTGGTCTAATAGAGTAGTTAGGCACTCCCTCTAAAGTCATTGCCATAAAGTTGCTGTCTACACCCCTGCTTCTTGCTTTTGTCGGAGCCAAACCATAGGCATCTTGAGATTCAATAACAAGTGAAGGGTCTATGTCCAAAGTTTTATAAACCGAACTTTTTGATTTATCTCCAAATAGTTCTATACCTTTGCTGCTTATTTCGTTTTTTTCTTTTAAAGGGTCTATATCTTGCATAGTCAAAGAATCTATGGCAGTTCCTGTAATAGTAACGGGTGCTAGTTCTGAACAAAGAAGTAAACTATTAGATAGTAAAATAGTACAAATATACTTATTCATAATGTTTCCTTATAGGTGAGTGTTTAATTTTGTCTCTAATAGTAATAATAATCATTTAAGACGGAAATAAAAAAAGTGGCAACTTATGTATTTTTAGAACAAAGCTGAAAAATTTTAAGTATATTTGAAAATTAACTATTATAATATAGCTAAATATTTTTACAGGATAGAAGATGTTAATGTTATTGTATTTTTTTATTGCAGTGGGGATCTCTTTTTTATGTTCAATTCTTGAAGCCGTACTTTTATCTATTACTGCTTCTCACATAGAGATTGTAAAGGAGAATAATAAAAGGCTGGGACTTTTGATGGAATCTCAGAAGAATAATATAGATTTTTCAATAGCAGCAATTTTGACTTTAAATACTTTTGCCCATACCTTAGGTGCGGCAGGAGTCGGTGCCGAAGCTGCAAAACTTTTTGGAGAAGAGTATATGTTTTATATCTCCGCTCTTCTTACTATTTTGATTTTAGTATTTTCAGAAATAATTCCAAAAACATTAGGAGCTTTTTATTGGAAAAAACTTGCAGGTTTTTCCACAAGAGTTATTAAATTTTTAACGGTAATTACTTATCCTTTATTGGTAGTTATGAATAAAATTACTATTTTGATAGCTCCCCAGGAAAAAGAGAGCATTACAAAAGAGGAGATAATAGCAACTGCAAATATAGCTGAAGAGAAAGGGATTTTAAGAGAAACCGAGAGTTCGATTATAGAAAATCTGTTAAAACTTCATAGTATAAGAGTAAAAGATATTTTAACACCTAGAAGTGTAATGTTTTGTGTGAAAAAAGATGACCTTCTTCAAAGTTTCAAAGGAGAAAATCTTTTAAAAATGGAAAAGTTTAAAGAGTATTCAAGAGTTCCCGTTTATGGAGATAATATTGATGATATAAGAGGAATAGTTATCTCTAAAGAGCTTTTTCATGAAATGATTGAAAACAAATTGGAGCATAAAGAGAAGATTATAAAACCCGTTAGCAGTGTAAATGAAAATGTTCCTGTCTCAAAACTTATTGATATGTTTTTGGCAAAAAAAGAACATCTTTTTATTGTTTCAGACAATTACGGGCAAACTGAAGGTGTTGTAACTTTGGAAGATGCCGTTGAAACACTTCTTGGAATTGAAATAGTTGATGAGTTGGATTCAAATGTAAATATGAGAGAAGTTGCCAGAGCAAAAATGTTAAAACATCGTGCCCAAAAATTAAAAGTATAAAAAGGAAACCCTTCTTTTCCTTTTTATACGAAAGAACTATTTTTTACAATGTTCTGCGTAAAAGTTACCGAATTTAAGCCCGGTTCCTTCTTTATCTTTTTTAACGGTATATTTTGTAACAACAGGATTACACTCGTCAATCCATGAGTATAAATCATAAACTTTTACTTTTTTAAATCCCATTTGTCTAAAAGTTTGTGCTTCAATTGAAGCTCTTGCAGCAGAGTTACAAATTACGATTAGATTTTGTTTTACAAAATTCTCATCATCGTCTAAAGCATATAATGCAAGGGCTTTTTCAGGTGCTTGTCTTCCGACTCTTACACTTCCTTTTATATGTGCCCCTGACCACTCTTCCATTGTTCTAACATCTGCAACAATCCAATCTTTTGATTTAAGAGCATCTTTCACCTCTTTTGTAGTTGCGTAATTTCCCGCTTTTTTATTTTCTGCTTTTAGGTTTTTAGTCAAAGCATGATAATCAACAAAATCACTAGCCAAAAGTGAAGTTGCTGCTGCTAATAAAATTCCTAAGCCAATAGCCTTAATCTTCATATAGTCTCCTTCATAAATTGTCGAATTTATTATAATCAAAGCTTATTAGTAGAAACTTAAGAATATCTTATAATTTGACTATATAAAATATAAGTTTAAGTTATATAATAAGAGATATATATCAAATTTTTTTTAGATTCAAAGAGCATTTTTATCTCTACTTCAAAGAGATTTTATATAATTACGAAATCAAACTTTTATAGGAATTTCAATGAATAGTATAATAGAAGAACCAAAATCAAAATTTGAAAAAAAACTTGTTCAAGAAAAATACAATGTAAATGTTGCTTTTTATGTTCATTTAAAAGAGTATAACAATAGTGTTAGAGATGAACTTTTACATAGAATAGAGGAGGTTTTCTTCTACTCAAGAGGTGTAGAGTGGAAGTTTGACAGTTTCGGTATAGAAAAATCAGGTTCAAGAAACAAAAGTATTTTAGGCTATTTTATTTTTAGAACGGCAAATGTAAATGAGTTGAAAAAGCTCTTTTTGGAATATTTTAAAGATTATGATAATGCCGTTAAAATAACTTGTTCTGTAGCAGAATATCAAAAAATCAATGAAGAATTTTTTGAATTAGAGGTTTAATAGTTCACTTTTTTATTTTTACTTCTTTTTATGATTTCTTCTTTTATATGAAAAAAGGCTAGAATTAGGGAAATATATTCTAATAAAGGCTGTGTTATGAATTTTAAGAAAATTACTTCTTTAACGATGTTTTTCGTAATGTTAGTGATGACATATACGGGAATAGTTTTATTTATTGCTCCTCCCGGAAGGATTGCGCATTGGTCAAATTGGGAGATTTTCGGCTTAACAAAAGATGAATATGCAAATATTCACAGTACATTTATGGCTCTTTTTATTTTTATGACTCTTTTTCATATTTTTTATAATTTCAAACCAATAACAAGTTATATGAAAAACAAAGCAAGAGAGTTTGTCTTTTTTACAAAAGATATGATTGTAGCACTTGTATTGACTTTGGTTTTTCTTCTTGGAACTCTTTTTAACCTTTCTCCCTTTTCAAATTTTTTAAATCTTGGAGACGGAGTTAAAAATTCATGGGAGAAAGAGTACGGAACTGCTCCTTATTCCCATGCAGAACTCTCTTCTCTTAAAATGTTTTCAAGAAGATTAGGTTATGACTTGCAAAAAAGTGAAGAGATTTTAAAACAGAATAATCTAAAATACAAAACATCTCAAAGTTTGACTCAAATTGCAGACTCAAATGGAGTCAGTCCTCAATTTATATATCAACTTTTAAAGAAAAATTTTCAAAAAGAGGGAAGTGCAACCATTGAATTAACAGGACTTGGAAGAAAAACGGTTCAAGAAGTTGCAAACACTTTGAAAATCTCTACGGAGCAATTTATAAATCAGCTGAAAAGTTTGGGAATAGAAGCAAAAGCAGATGAAAAGTTTAGGAGTGTAACTGAAAAATATGATTTAAGTCCGATGGATGTAATGATAAAATTAGGTTATAAAAAATAGGAGTAAGGTAAAACTTACTCCAAAAGCTTTAGTATATCTTGAGGTGTTTTTACAATATAATCGGCACCATTTTCTATAAGTTCTTTTGTTCCTCTAAATCCCCATGAAACGCCAACTGCGATCATTCCTGCATTTTTTGCGGTTTTAATATCCACATCGCTGTCTCCTACAAACAGAATATTGTCGCAAGAAATGTCAAAATTTTTTGCAATTAGTTTCGCTGCTGTGGGATCGGGTTTTTTAGGAATATTCTTTTTTTGACCGTGAACTTCCTGCATATTTATATCATGGAAAAATTTTTCATAATATTTAACGGTAAATTCATGGATTTTATTTGATAAAATCCCCATTTTTATCTCTTTTTCATGTAACTGTTTGAGAAGGTCGTATATACCTTCATAGGGTTTAGTTTCATTTTGTACACCCATTTCATAAACCTCTTTAAATCTTTCAAGAATTTTAAAAAAGAGTTCTTCTGAAATATCTTTAGGAGTGCAATTTTCTATTAAAACCTGAATCCCTCCACCCACAAAATTTTTATAATCTTCTAGTTGGTGTACTGGAAGATTAAATTCATCCAAAACTATATTTGAACAAATAGCTATATCTTTTAGTGAATTAAGTAAAGTTCCATCCATATCAAATATAACTGCTTTTTCATTTATCATAACTCTATTACCTCATTGCTTAATTCATTTTTATCATCTTTTTGTATAGGGAAGTTTTTTATTAAAACTTCACTGCAAGCTCTAATTGCTTTTAGATATCCTTGAGTAAATTTTTTGTTTTTTACATCTTTTATAAACTCTTTAACGATATTTTGCCAGAAACTATTATCTATTTTTTCTTTTATCTCTTTATCTGTGATTATTTCTACATATTTTTCATCAATTGAAACAAAAAACATAATAGCTTGTCTATTTTCGGTCTGTCTTAATCCAAGATTGGAAAACTCTTGTTTTGCATTAAAAGAGGCTTTTTCATATTTGTATGCTTTGGGCAAAAAGAGTAAAACAATTTTTTTAAATCTATTTATCAGAAGATAAAAAAAGAGAAAAGATAAAACCTCTATTTCAAAAAGTTTAACCGCATCTATACTAAAATATAAAGAAATAATCGATACCACAGCGCTTAAAAGTAAAGATAATACTAAAATTTCAAACCTATAAGAGGATGATATTTGTGTAATTACGGCAACTAACTCTGCCGAACTTCTTTTTTCAAACTCTTCAATCTCTTTTGAGATTATCTCTTTTTGTTCTTTATTTAAATACATTACCAACCTCCACTGGCTCCACCTCCGCCAAAACTTCCGCCACCGCCGCTGAAGCCTCCGAATCCACCTGAAAAACCGCCTGAACTTCTTCCTGAAAAACCACCGAAACCACCTGTATGTGTTGAGTGTGAACTTGTATATGAATCATAAGAGACTTTTTTTGTAGTAAAGAAAATTATAATTGATATAATAAAAAATGCCAATGCAGAAAGAATAAAACTATTAAAAAAAGCTATTGCAAAAGCCCCTGCAAATCCCCCTAACATACTTGAATGAAAAATTTTAAAGAGAGTATTACTTTTAAAAGCTTTTCCGAATGAGGCTAAAACAGGGGATAAAAATATTATTACAAAATATAAGAAAAACCAGTTCATGGTCTCTTCTTTGGGAATATTATAATTTTCAGGTTTGTATTCCCCTTTTATGGTATCAATAACAGCCTTTGCTCCTTGATAAATACCTTGATAATAGTCTGCTTGTCTAAATTTGGGTTTGATTATATATTCAATAATCTCATGGGAAATTTTATCGGTTAAAGCCCCTTCTAAACCATAACCAACTTCTATTCGTATTTTTCTCTCTTTCTTTGAGACGATTAATAATACGCCGTTGTTCTTTTTCTCTTGCCCGATTTTCCAATATCTTCCTAACTGATAACCGTAATCTGCTATATCATAACCCTTTAAAGAGTTCAAAGTTACGATAACAATTTGATTTGAAGTCTGTTTTTCATGATTTTCTAATAAAGAGTTTAGTTCATTTTTTTGATTTTGGGAAAATAGTTCCGCTTTGTCAACCACTCTTCCTGTTAGTTCAGGAAAGCTTGGCTGTGCAAATAGAATATTTTGAAAAAGAAAAAGGCTTAAAAATATATACAGGAACTTTTTCATTTTAGAATTGAACTTTTGGAGCCTCTTGCTCTTTAGGTGTTGCCGTAAAACTCTCTTTTACTTTGGCTTCGGGGTAGAAAATTGCGGCAATTATTCTTCCCGGATAAGTTCTTAACTCAGTATTGTAAAGTTTTACTGCTTGGATATAATCTCTTCTTGCAACAGAGATTCTGTTTTCAGTTCCTTCTAATTGTGATTGTAAAGCCAAAAAGTTTTTATTTGCTTTTAAATCAGGATATTTTTCTACTACTACCATCAATCTTGAAAGTGCTGAACTCAAAGCATCTTGTGCTTTTTGAAACTGCTGAAACAGTGTTTTGTTTGTCAACATTTGGGGAGTTAAATTTATTTTACCCACACTTGCTCTTGCTTTGGTGACCTCTTCCAAAGTCGATTTTTCATGTTCTGCATAACCTTTAACAGTAGATACTAAATTAGGGATTAAATCTGCTCTTCTTTTATATTGGTTTTGGACTTGTGACCAAGAGGCTTTTACATTTTCATCAAGTTTTGGGACATTGTTTATATTTGCCGTTACAAGAGCTAAAAAAGCTAAAATAATTATACCGATACCTATAAGAAATGCTCTCATCTTAAACCTTTGTTTTTTTGATTTATGGTATAGTATTGAAATTTTAATTAATAAATAATGAATACTGTTTTTAAGGAGTATAATGAGTTCTTGGGAAAATGTAATCAATATTGAGAAAAGCAAAGAGTATTATAAAAATTTAAAAAGTGAAATTGACAGAAGATACGAAACAACGACCGTATTCCCTCCTAAAAATAAAATTTACAATGCTTTTTCAAAAACATCGTTAGAGAATTTAAAAGTTGTTATTTTGGGACAAGACCCTTACCACGGAAGAGGACAAGCACAAGGTTTGGCTTTTTCTACTCCAAAAGAGATAAAAAATCCTCCCTCAATGCAGAATATTTTAAAAGAGATTTATGAAGAGTTTAAAAAACCTTCACTTTGTGTGGACGGGGATTTAACACCTTGGGCAAAACAAGGAGTTCTTTTGATAAATGCCATTTTAACGGTAGAAGAGGGAAAAGCAAAATCACATCACAATTTAGGTTGGGAAATCTTTACGGACAATATAATCAAATATATTTCCGAGAATTGTGAAGGAATAATTTTCCTTTTGTGGGGAAGTCCCGCTATTGCAAAAAGTAAATTAATTGACAAATCAAAACACTATATTTTAACTGCTCCCCACCCAAGTCCTTTATCTGCATACAGAGGATTTTTCGGGTGTAATCATTTTATAAAAGCAAATGAGATATTAAAAAATATAGGTAAAGAACCCATTAACTGGTAGGAGAAAAGATGGAAGAGAAGTGGTATTTAGAAAACACGGGAAATTTAAATCAGATTTTAAGAGTTAGAGACGATATAGATCTTCCTCAAACCATAAAGGAATTTCCTCATTTGGTATTAATAAAATGTGAATATCATGTTGCTGATGATATTATGTTCCCGGATCCTGCTTGTATAGCTTTTTTTACAGCTTTTGAAAATAACCATTTAGAGAGTTTGGAAGAGGAGAATAAGGTTGCTCTTTTGGCAGTTGATATATGTGAAGGTACAATGCAGTTTTATCTTTACTGTAAAGATCCCGAACAAACGGTATATGACTCCATAGATTTTTTAAAATCAAATAATTTGTATAAATGTGATTTTGAAATTATTAAAGATGATAAAGGCAAAAGATTAAATCAAATTATTTAATCTTTTAACTCTTTTAAAAAACCGACAAAATTTTTGTTGTGTATTTTATTTATTTGAAGATAAATATATGCAACAATAATTACGTTTAGATAAATCAAGGCATCCGTAAAAGGAAAAAAGAAGAGAAGAATTCCGGCAATTAGAATAAAAACAGGATATATTAACTTTATTTTTTCTTCATCTTTTTCTAAATAGAGTTTATACTCTTTATAATTTTTATCGATAAACTCTTTATCTTCTAGGGTTAAACGGTTTTTATTTTTTAAATCATTTAAACCTTTTATAACATCAAGTCTTTTTTTATATAAATAATATTTATAAAAAATTGCTAATAAAATCAAAATAGAAAACATATTAGAAACAAGTTCAGCTAGGACTGCTATATTTTGCATATTCTGCCTTTTGATAGATTTTATAAATTCTATAATAAAAGATATTAGAATTAAATAACAAAAAAATTATATAGTATAAATATATCTAAAGATTATTTTAGTATAATTTAAAACATTATTTTAAAAGGAGTTGATATGATTAGAAAATATGTTGGTGTGATGTTGATGTTTATGACATTTATGTTTGGTGCAATTAATTTTAACAAAGCATCCAAAGAGGAACTTATGGAACTCAAAGGAATAGGGGCAAAAAAAGCCGATGCAATTATTGAGTATAGAAAATCCAATAAAATAAACAGTGTGGAGGATCTCCTTCCTATAAAAGGTTTCGGTCAAAACTTAATCTCAAAAATCAAAAATTCTCAGATAAAATCTAAATAAAACTTAAATGATGTTTAGAAAATAAAACTAAACATCATTTTCTGCAAATTTTTTGCTATAATAAAATAAAACTACTATATTAGGGTCTTGTTATGAAAATATCCGGTAATTCATTTTGCCCCTGTGGGAGCCAAAAAAAATTTAAAAAATGTTGTAGAGTTTTTCACTACGGAGAAAATCCGGGTAATGCTCTTGAACTGATGAAATCAAGATATAGTGCATATGCTGCCAATGATTCAGATTATATAATTAAAACTACACACAGAGATAACAAAGATTATACTTCCGATGAGCAAAAGTGGAAAGAGTCGATTCATGATTTTGTAGGTCATACCGAATTTAAAGGTTTAGAGATTTTAAATTTTGAAGAGGGAGAAGATACAGCTTATGTGACTTTTAAAGCCTCACTTTTTCAAGGAGCAATTGATGTCTCTTTTACAGAGAAAAGTAAGTTTGTAAAAGTTCATGATCTTTGGCTTTACCACAGCGGTGAAATTATTGAATAAAGAATTTGTAAAAAAAATTTTCAGTACTCAAGAGGGATTAATCTTTCTTCTCTCTTTACTTCTTATCTTGGCAACAGGGATATTTTTAATCATATACTATTTTTTTGATTCTAATTTTTCAAGTAAAGTGGCAACTATGATTTTCACAAATGTTTTTATAGGTAGAGTTCCTGCTCTGTCTTTCGGATATGCTTCCAACTTATCCCATTTTACGGTTATTTCATTTAATATTCTGGCTGAAATGATTTTAGTTACTCTTATTTATTCACTTTTTGTTTTTAGTTATAAAGGAGTAGTAAAAATAAAACAGTTGGAAAACTTTTTTAATAAAGTTTCAAAAAGAAAAGAGAAACATGAAAAGGTTTTTGTAAAATACGGGCGTTTTGGACTCTTTATTTTTGTTTTTATTCCTTTTTGGATGACAGGACCTGTTGTAGGTTCAATAATCGGATTTTTAATTGGAATTAAACATTTTACTGTTATATTTATTGTTTTTTGTGCAACTATAATCTCTATTACCATTTGGGGTATGTTTTTACAAGAAATTGTTGATTTCCTAGCAATGTTTGATATTCGATTTATTTGGATACTTGTTTTTGTAATAGTAATTGTTGCATTGATTTTTAGATATAGAAAAAGAGGTTAATATGAAAATACTTTTGGCTCCTGCTGAGACAAAAAACAGTGGCGGAGAAGGAAAAGCTTTTTGTAAAGAGAATTTCTCTTTTGATAATTTGTTTGAAAAAAGAGAAGAAATTTTTAATCGTTATGAAGATTTTGTGAAAAGTTCTACTTTAGAAGAGTTATCAAAATGGTTTGGATTAAAAAAACTTGATGAAGTTGAAAAATATAAAGAGAGTTTAATAAATAAACCTACGATGAAAGCTATACAAAGATATAACGGTGTTGCTTTTGATGCACTTGATTACAACAGTTTAAATAAAGATGTACAAAAATATATTGATGAGAATGTAATTCTTTTTTCAAATCTTTTCGGTCCTTTGCTTGCAAAAGATAAAATCCCTGAATATAAGTATAAACAAGGTGCTAAATTGCCTGATATTAGTGTTGAAAAATTTTATATGGATAATTTTACCAAAAGCTTGGATGAGTTTGTGGAAGATGAAGTGATTGATTTAAGAGCAGGATTTTATGAAAAGTTTTATAAAGTCAAAAAAGCAAATACTTTGACGTTTAAATTTATAAAAGAGGGAAAAGTAGTAAGTCACTGGGCAAAGTTTTACAGAGGAAAACTTCTTCAAGAAATAGCAAAAAATAAAATATCAAATCTTAGCGAATTTATGGCTATGCCCCTTCCTAATCTTAGATTAAATGAAATTCAAGAGAAAAAAAATATAAAACTTCTTATTATGGAAATTGAATAAACTAGTTTATTAGAATTAGAGATTTCTAAGCTTATAAAGATAATATTTATCTATTAAAATATTATCTTTAAAGGAGACTTTATGAAAAAGATTTTACTCTCTTTAGTTTTTTTTTCTTCGGTTTTGTTTTCAAAAGAAGGTTTTGTAACTTATAAGGTTGATGCAAAAGAGTACGAAGCTTATATTAGTTCTCCTTCAAAAAATGCCCCTCTTGTTTTTTTAGTGCATGATTGGGACGGTTTAACCGATTATGAAGTTAAAAGAGCAAAGATGTTAAATAAAATGGGATATGCAACTTTTGCCGTAGATTTATACGGAAAAGGCGTTAGACCTGAAAAACTTGAAGATAAAAAAAGATTAACAACGCAGCTATATAAAGACAGGGAGAAGATGAAAACTTTGCTTTTTGCCGGTTTAAATGAGGCAAAAGATCAAGGATTAAACGTGAAAAACTCTTTAGGAATAGGTTACTGCTTCGGAGGTGCTGCAATTTTAGAGTTTGCAAGAGCAGGAGCTGAGCTTAAAAAGTTTGTTTCTTTTCACGGGGGACTTAAGACTCCAAAAGGTGAAGACTATTCAAAAACAAAAGGAGATATCGTCGTATTTCATGGAAGTGCAGACAAAGTCGTAAGTATGCAAGAGTTTGCAACTTTGGCACAAGAACTTGAAAAAGCTGGAATAAAACATGAAATGACATCTTACAGCGGTGCTCCTCATGCTTTTACTGTATTTGGTACAAAAAAATATTATGAGAGTGCAGATAAAAGTTCATGGAGAAGGTTTTCAGAAATCTTAGAAGATACATTAAAAGAGTAAAATTAAATTTTACTCTTTTGCCTCATTAGGTAATTTTTTATTAAATAAAAATATAAGTGCGAAAAAAGAGAACAGGGCACTGTATAAAAAGAGATAATCACCGTAAGTCCAACCTGCAATCAAAGCTCCCATAAAACCTCCAAGACCGTAGGCAACCCCATACATAAACTGTTGTGCTAGTTTTTTATTTGAATAAAGAGTATATAAAAACATAATTGTCGCACTGTGATATAAACCAAAAGAAAAGGCGTGAATACTTTGGGTTAAAAATGCAATAGTGACATTATCAGGGAAGGCAAAAAGCAAAAACCACCTAAGAATAGTCATTGCCAAAGAAAATTTGATAATAATAAGAAGATTCTTCTTTAACAAAGGAGCTTGAAAATAAAAAAGCAGAATCTCACAGATAACTCCAAAAGACCACATATATGAAGTCACTTCCAATGATACTCCGTGTTGAGTCTCATAAATGGTGAAAAAGTTGTAAAAGCCTCCGAAACTTAACTGCATAAAGAAAATACTAATCCAAAAAGGCCAATATTTAAAAAAAGAGAAAGGCTCATCAGATACACTGTCATCATGTTTTATATCATCATATTTTAAAAGCAGTAGAGCAAAAAATACCGTTAAAACATTTACTGCTAAATAGTAGTGTAGTGCAACATAAGGATTTGTTAAAAATTGTCCTAATATCAATGAAATAAGAGTAAACCCGATAGAACCGAAGAGTCTTGATTTCCCGTATTTACCTTTTCCTAATATTTTTATAGCAGTAACTTCCAAATACGGTAAAATAAGAGATAAAGAAGCTCCCAAAATTGCATTATTAATCATAAAAGCATAAAAGTTGTTTATAGTAAGATAAAAACACAAAGAACAAACAACCGATAAAAACAGGGCACTTTTAAATACTTCTTGATTAAGTTTAATATGTTTTAAAAAAAGAAAAGGAGTTAGAAATCTCATTAAAGGAGCAAGAGCAAAGATAAAACCTATCTGGACGGCATCATACCCTATATCATGAAGAACCTTGGGTAAAAAAATTACATATACTCCAACTGCGGCAAAATAGAAAAAATAGAAAGCCGAGAGTTTGAAAAAAAGCATTATTTTTCTTCTATAACGGTGCTAGAGCTTAAAATATCTTGTAAAGTTTTTCTATCTTTTCTAAAAAATGGAATAAATGCCAGAACTATTGTTGTTGCAGATATCAAAAAAATAAGATATCTAAAAACTGCTTTTGATAAAGAGATTTTGTTTTTTGTTTTATTATCTAAAAGTTTCAGACTATAAGCTTTGTATCCCGGGGTTTGGGCTTTTACAATCCAAAAAAAGATGATAATTAATCCAAATGCCAAAGCGGTAAGCCACCTTGCATCACTGCTTCCTTGAAAATCTTCTTTCCCATCCATTATAAGATATGTAGTTACATACATTATGGGCATCATAATCATAAACATATCTACAATAAAAGCTTTGATTCTAGGAACAATGGGAGCAGATTTTAAAGAGTTTTTATCAAGCTCTTCCTTAAGAGTTTTTTTTTCTTTAAGATGCCCTTGTTTTATCTCTCTCCATCTGCTCATTAGGGTTTAGTTACCTCTACTTCCCGGTTTATAAGCTACACTTCCTTCTTTGCACATAGGACAATCTTCGGGAGAATACATTTCAAAAGTAAAATCTTCTAATGCAAAAAGCGGTTTATCAAATGGAAGTTTACAATTGGGTTTTGCTTTAATGTCGCTTCCCTCTCTACTACAAAAACCTCTATTTGCCAGTGCAGCATAAGCAACAATATTCCCACCTGCCTTTTCAACTTGTTTTGCAGCTTCAAGAGCAGAACCGCCTGTTGTAATAATATCTTCACAGATAATATAGTTTTCTTTTTCTTGAACTTCAAAACCTCTTCTAATAGTCATTTCTCCTTCAACTCTTTCTGCAAAAATAAATCTTACATCTAATGCTGTTGCCAAAGCAAAACCAGCAATAAGACCACCTAATGCAGGGGAACATACAGCATCAACTTTTAATCCTGATGCTTTAATCTGTTTTGCTAATTCTTCAGCCAAAAGTTTTGCAGTTTTCGGATCTTCCAAAACTTTTGCCGATTGTAAATAAAATCTAGAGTGATTACCTGAACTTAATTTAAAATGCCCCTCTAATAAAGCATCTGCATCTTTGTATATTTGTTCTATATTCATGATTATACCGTTAATATCTCTTTCTCTTTAGCTTTTAAAATCTCATCAGCTTTTGCAACATATGAGTCTGTGATTTTTTGAATTTCATCTAAAGCTTTTTTATTTTCATCATCAGTAATCTCTTTATCTTTATGTAAAGTTTTTACTCTGTCATTTGAATGTTTTCTTACGTTTCTGATTGCAACTTTAGCATTATCAGTCATCCCTTTTGCATGTTTTGCACTCTCTTGTCTTTGCTCTACAGTCATAGGAGGGAAAAATAGTTTTATCGTTTCTCCGTCGTTATTTGGATTAACTCCTATATTTGCCGCATTAATAGCTTGTTCTATATCACTTAAAAGATTTTTTTCCCAAGGATTAACAACAATAGTCGTTGCATCTGAAGCTAATACCGAACCAACTTGATTCAAATCAGTCGGTGTTCCGTAATAATCAACTTTTATACCGTCTAAAATAGTTGTACTTACTTTTCCTGTTCTTAATGTTTTATAATCTCTTTTTAATGATTCTAGAGATTTATCCATATTCTCTTTTGTTTCTGAATAGATTTCATTTAACATGTATTCTCCTTGTATTAAGTTTTGTAGCTTTTAAATTGAAAAAAATTATACCATTATAAACATTTATGAAAAATTTTTTTATTGAAAAAAATAGAGTTTTATTTACGGTAAACATTTTTTGCATACCATAAATAAAATTTAGTATAAGAAGTATTTGTAAATACTTCATATAAATTCAAAGCGTTATTTGCTCTGTTCAGCAGGAATTGCCGGTGCAGCAGGTGCAACAGGAGCTGCCGGTGCGGTTTCTTCTTTAGGTGTTGTTGGAATTAGTGTTTCTGTTTTTACTTTGTCAACAGCACTCTCTAATTTGTTTTGATTGTAAATATATCCCAATGTAATTGTATTTATAACAAATAGAAGTCCTAAAACCATAGTTGCTTTTGTTAAAAAGTTACCCGGTCCTTTTGCTCCAAACAAAGAGTCATTGCTTCCACTATATGCACCAAGTCCGATGCTTGAACTCTTTTGTAATAAAACAGTAATTGTAATTATAATTGCTAAAACAAATTGTACTATCAATAGCGTTGATGTCATCTTAATTTTCCTTTTAAAAAATGGTACATAGTTTATCTAAAATTTATTAAAATAAAGTTAAAATCTACTTTATGTCTGTAGAAAACCAATTTTCACAATATGCGAAAGATTATAACAATTTTAATATTATTCAACAATTAGCGGCAAAAGCCTTAGTAAGGGATGTTAAAAACACTCCTCAAACAATACTTGAAATTGGTTGTGGTTCAGGGCAGGTTTTTAAATATGTAAATTGGCACTTTGAAAAATATATTGCCGTAGATTTTTCTTCTAATATGTGTAACTTACATCCAAAAAATCAAAATCTGGAAGTTTATTGTTTTGATTTTGATTCTGAAGAGTTTTTTAGTTTTTTAGAGGGAAAACATTTTGATAATATCTTTTCCTCATCTGCAATGCAATGGTCAAAAGATCTTCCTAAACTTTTAGAAAATCTAAGTAAAACTACAAAAAAAATTGATGCTGTACTTTTTACATCAAATACTTTTAAATCAATTCAAAATATTACTGGAACAAAATCCCCGATTCTTTGTAGTGAAGAGATTAAAGAAGCCTTTAATAAATACTTTAAATGTGATTTTGAAGTACATAACTATAATTTAGAGTTTGATAATAAAAAAGATCTTTTTGACTACATAAAAAAATCAGGTGTTAGCGGTAATAAAGCTAGTTTGGATTTTAAAAATGCAAAAAAACTTTATAAAGAGTATAAATTAAACTATTTAGAGTTTGAAGTGATTTTTGTTAATGCAGTTTCTAAGCTGTAAAGTTCATATCTAATATATTTAAAATTTTCACTTGCTTTTATAGATATTAATTTAGACAACTCTTCCAAAACTCTCGCACTTTCCTGTGCTCTTTTAAAATTTGCAATCAAAATAGAGAATAAATCAGTTCTATTTTGTTCACTTTTAATAGATTCTCTTAATACATCATTTTCTACATCTCTTGTACTGAGAATTGTCGTATATTCATCGATTCTTGCTAAGTGTCTGAGAGATTTTAATTTTGATGCTATAGGTTTATCATCATAAACGTATCTGAAAATATCTTCGACTACACGGATACCTTCTCTTAATCGATTTAAATTTGCATCAATAATTCTAAGATTTTTTTTATCAGTCATTTTTGTTAGTTAAATAGCTTCCCAAAGGAAGCTATTTTATTCATCGCTATTTAGAATACCGAAAATTTGTAATAATGATACAAAAAGGTTAAAGAAATCCAAATATAAAGCAATAGCCGCTTCAATTGGAGTTTGAAATCCACCTCTTATAATTTGTTGTGTATCATAAAGTATAAATGCAGAGAATAACAATGCTCCAACACCTGCAATCGCTAGTTGTAAAAGAGGTGATTGGAAGAAAATGTTTGAAATAGAACCGACAATTAAAATGATAAGCGCAATAAATAGCATTTTACCCATTGCAGAAAAATCTTTTTTTGTTGTCATTGCAAACATTGAGATACCACCAAAAGCAACAGAAGTCATTAGAAATGCTTGAGCTACGATTGAAGCACCTGCCGGCATTGCTAATATAGTGCTTAAAAGTGGAGTAATTGTTAATCCTGTAAGGAATGTAAATCCAAATAATACAGCTAAATTAATTCCAGGTTTGTTTTTTACTGCGTATAATGCAAATAATAGAACAAACTCCAATATTACTAATCCCCAATACCAACTTGCAATAGTTGAAACCATATCAAGACCAATATAAGCCCCAGCTGTTGCAGCCAATAATGAGCCTGCAAACAATTGATAAGTCGCTTTTAAAAAGCTCATTAACTCAGATCTTGAAGAGTCAACAGAAGTTTTGTATTGAGATGTTTCTTGCGAAAGATAATCTCTGTTATACATTTTAATCCTTTCAAATTTTTGTAACATTTTATTATGTTACTCTTAATATTTACTTTAAAATTATAAATTAGATTATAGATTAAATACTAGAGTATAATAATATTGTTAAAAATAAGAAAACCCTTATAAAAAGAAGAATATAAGAGGGAGCCGAAAGAATTTAAAAATTTAAGCGAGATTTTAGGAAAAGTTCTTGACAAGGGGGAAAAAATCTATTATAATTCCCGTCCAATTTCAGAGGAACGACACAAAGTTCTAAAGAGATTAAGATCTTTAAAAACGAAGGTTTGTTAAGAGGAAAGTAATCTTTATAAACCGAATATGATAAACAAGAATAAAGAAACAGGATAAATGTAAAACATATATCCTTGTCTATAACACAATGAGATTTAATTTGTAATTGAAAGATATTATAAATCAAAGTCAGATTAAACTTTTTTTATGGAGAGTTTGATCCTGGCTCAGAGTGAACGCTGGCGGCGTGCCTAACACATGCAAGTCGAACGAGAACGGATTAAAGCTTGCTTTAATTGTCAGCTAAGTGGCGCACGGGTGAGTAATGTATAGTTAACCTGCCCTAGAGAGAGGGATAACAGATGGAAACGTCTGCTAAGACCTCATATGCCTTTAAAACAAAAGTTTGCAAGGGAAATATTTATAGCTCTAGGATGGGACTGTATTGTATCAGTTAGTTGGTGAGGTAATGGCTCACCAAGACAATGACGCATAACTGGTTTGAGAGGATGATCAGTCACACTGGAACTGAGACACGGTCCAGACTCCTACGGGAGGCAGCAGTGGGGAATATTGCACAATGGAGGAAACTCTGATGCAGCAACGCCGCGTGGAGGATGACACTTTTCGGAGCGTAAACTCCTTTTATATAGGAAGATAATGACGGTACTATATGAATAAGCACCGGCTAACTCCGTGCCAGCAGCCGCGGTAATACGGAGGGTGCAAGCGTTACTCGGAATCACTGGGCGTAAAGAGCGTGTAGGCGGATAGATAAGTCAGAAGTGAAATCCAATAGCTCAACTATTGAACTGCTTTTGAAACTGTCTATCTAGAGTATGGGAGAGGTAGATGGAATTTCTGGTGTAGGGGTAAAATCCGTAGAGATCAGAAGGAATACCGATTGCGAAGGCGATCTACTGGAACATTACTGACGCTGAGACGCGAAAGCGTGGGGAGCAAACAGGATTAGATACCCTGGTAGTCCACGCCCTAAACGATGTGCACTAGTTGTTGCGATGCTAGACATTGCAGTAATGCAGTAAACACATTAAGTGCACCGCCTGGGGAGTACGGTCGCAAGATTAAAACTCAAAGGAATAGACGGGGACCCGCACAAGCGGTGGAGCATGTGGTTTAATTCGACGATACGCGAAGAACCTTACCTGGACTTGACATAGTAAGAACCATTTAGAGATAGATGGGTGTCTGCTTGCAGAAACTTATATACAGGTGCTGCACGGCTGTCGTCAGCTCGTGTCGTGAGATGTTGGGTTAAGTCCCGCAACGAGCGCAACCCACGTCATTAGTTGCTAACACTTCGGGTGAGAACTCTAATGAGACTGCCTACGCAAGTAGGAGGAAGGTGTGGACGACGTCAAGTCATCATGGCCCTTACGTCCAGGGCTACACACGTGCTACAATGGAGTATACAAAGAGCAGCAATACCGTGAGGTGGAGCAAATCTTAAAAATACTTCCCAGTTCGGATAGTAGTCTGCAACTCGACTACTTGAAGTTGGAATCGCTAGTAATCGTAGATCAGCAATGCTACGGTGAATACGTTCCCGGGTCTTGTACTCACCGCCCGTCACACCATGGGAGTTGAACTCATTCGAAGCGGGGATGCTAAACTAGCTACCCTCCACAGTGGATTCAGCGACTGGGGTGAAGTCGTAACAAGGTAACCGTAGGAGAACCTGCGGTTGGATCACCTCCTTTCAGAGAAGAGAGACTTAATTCGTTTTAAGTCTCCAAAGCAATCAAAGATTGCATTAATTATCATATTCGGTTTATAAAGGTTATTTAAGACAAATAGGTGAGAATGGGCCTATAGCTCAGCTGGCTAGAGCGCTCGACTGATAATCGTGAGGTCCCAGGTTCAAGTCCTGGTAGGCCCACCATTATTAAATAATCTGATAGAAGGATTATCCAGTAGATGGGGATATAGCTCAGCTGGGAGAGCGCCTGCCTTGCACGCAGGAGGTCAGCGGTTCGATCCCGCTTATCTCCACCATCTATAACAAATCAAGAAAAAGAGTTTTGAAATAAAAATCAAATATAAGTTCAATAAAAAAGTTGAATTTATATTTGACTTTTAAAGTCAAAGTGATATTTAAAAACATAATGTTAAAGTCTTTAATTTTTTCGTTTAAATCAATATCTTTCGTATAAAGATGATTTAAAAAACAAAAAAATTTCATATCTAAAATTTACTAGAAATAGTAAAAACATGATAGACACAACTATATTATTGAAGTTAATTCAATAAGATAGTAGCCAAGGAATAATTATTCAAAAAAGGTAGAATAACGAAAGTTATTTTATTCTCAAATTGGTCCCTTTAAAAATGAAAATTTTTAAAGGAGATTAAAAAGCTATAAAGGGCTAATGGTGGATGCCTAGACTGTAAGAGGCGATGAAGGACGTACTAGACTGCGATAAGCATTGGGGAGCCGTCAAGAGGCATTGATCCAGTGATTTCCGAATGGGACAACCCAGTATGTTATGCATACTATCCTTTTAAAGGAAGCGAACCTGGTGAAGTGAAACATCTCAGTAGCCAGAGGAAGAGAAATCAAATGAGATTCCCAAAGTAGCGGCGAGCGAAATGGGATTAGGGCACTTAGTGATAATATTTAAGATAGTAGAAATATCTGGAAAGATATAGCATAGAAGGTGAAACTCCTGTATACGAAATCTTGAATGTGGTACTAGACTAAGGAACGAGTAGGTCGGAACACGTGATATTTTGACTGAAGATGGGGGGACCACCCTCCAACCCTAAATACTACTTACAGATCGATAGTGAACAAGTACCGTGAGGGAAAGGTGAAAAGTACCCCAGTGAGGGGAGTGAAATAGAACCTGAAACCATTAGCTTACAATCATTCGGAGCCCTATGATTTATCAGGGTGACGGACTGCCTTTTGCATAATGAGCCTGCGAGTTGTGGTATCTGGCAAGGTTAAGCCAAGTGTGAAGCCGTAGCGAAAGCGAGTCTTAATAGGGCGAATTAGTCAGATGCTGCAGACCCGAAACGAAGTGATCTATCCATGAGCAGGTTGAAGCTGGTGTAAGAGCTAGTGGAGGACCGAACCGGTAGGCGTTGAAAAGTCTTCGGATGACTTGTGGATAGGGGTGAAAGGCCAATCAAACTTCGTGATAGCTGGTTCTCTCCGAAATATATTTAGGTATAGCCTTATGTAGTAACATATAGGGGTAGAGCACTGAATGGGCTAGGGCTGCTTACCGCGGTACCAAACCCTATCAAACTTCGAATACTATATGCGTAATCATAGGAGTCAGGCGATGGGTGATAAAATCCACCGTCGAGAGGGGAACAACCCAGACTAACAGCTAAGGTCCCAAAGTTACATCTAAGTGGAAAACGATGTGGAGTTACTGTGACAACCAGGAGGTTGGCTTAGAAGCAGCCACCCTTTAAAGAAAGCGTAACAGCTCACTGGTCTAGTGATTCTGCGCGGAAAATATAACGGGGCTAAGATGTACACCGAAGCTTTAGATTCGTGATTTTTCACGAGTGGTAGGAGAGCGTTCTATTCAGCGTTGAAGCCATACCGGTAAGGAGTGGTGGAGCGGATAGAAGTGAGCATGCAGGCATGAGTAGCGAGAATTAAGGTGAGAATCCTTAACGCCGAAAACCCAAGGTTTCCTACGCGATGCTCGTCATCGTAGGGTTAGTCGGGTCCTAAGTCGAGTCCGAGAGGGGTAGACGATGGGAAATTGGTTAATATTCCAATACCAATATATAAGCGCGATGTGGGGACGCATAGAGTTAGTCGAGGTCACTGATGGAATAGTGGCTCGAAGGAAGTAGGTTGTAATTTAGGAAAATCCGGATTACGATAGACCGAGATCTTACAGGCTGATGACACTCTTCGGAGGAGATTCAGAATCGATGATACTGTCGTGCCAAGAAAAGCCACTAAGTATATTATATATTGCCCGTACCGTAAACCGACACAGGTGGGTGGGATGAGTATTCTAAGGCGCGTGGAAGAACCCTGGTTAAGGAACTCTGCAAACTAGCACCGTATCTTCGGTATAAGGTGTGCCTACTTTGGTATAGAGATTTACTCTCGAAAGCTAAAGAGGTTGCAACAAAGAGTCCCTCCCGACTGTTTACCAAAAACACAGCACTTTGCTAACACGTAAGTGGATGTATAAGGTGTGACGCCTGCCCGGTGCTCGAAGGTTAACTGATGACGTTAGCATTAGCGAAGCGTTTGATTGAAGCCCGAGTAAACGGCGGCCGTAACTATAACGGTCCTAAGGTAGCGAAATTCCTTGTCGGTTAAATACCGACCTGCATGAATGGCGTAACGAGATGGGAGCTGTCTCAACCAGGGATCCAGTGAAATTGTAGTGGAGGTGAAAATTCCTCCTACCCGCGGAAAGACGGAAAGACCCCGTGCACCTTTACTACAGCTTGACACTGTAGCTTGGATATTCATGTGCAGGATAGGTGGGAGGCTTAGAAACGTAGACGCCAGTAGACGTGGAGCCAACCTTGAGATACCACCCCTGAATATTTGAGTTACTAACTGCGAGAAGTTAACCTTCTTCAGGACAATGTCTGGTGGGTAGTTTGACTGGGGCGGTCGCCTCCTAAAAAGTAACGGAGGCTTACAAAGGTTAGTTCATGGCGGATGGAAATCGCCAGTTGAGTATAATGGCAAAAACTAGCTTGACTGTGAGACATACAAGTCGAACAGAGACGAAAGTCGGTCATAGTGATCCGGTGGTTCTGTGTGGAAGGGCCATCGCTCAAAGGATAAAAGGTACGCCGGGGATAACAGGCTGATCTCCCCCAAGAGCTCACATCGACGGGGAGGTTTGGCACCTCGATGTCGGCTCATCGCATCCTGGGGCTGGAGCAGGTCCCAAGGGTATGGCTGTTCGCCATTTAAAGCGGTACGCGAGCTGGGTTCAGAACGTCGTGAGACAGTTCGGTCCCTATCTTCCGTGGGCGTAGGAAAGTTGAAGAGATTTGTCCCTAGTACGAGAGGACCGGGATGAACGTACCACTAGTGTACCAATTGTTCTGCCAAGGGCATCGTTGGGTAGCTACGTACGGATGAGATAAGCGCTGAAAGCATCTAAGCACGAAGCCAACTCTAAGATGAACTTTCCCTGAAGATCCCAGCAAGACTAGCTGGTTGATAGGCTGGATGTGTAAGTGAAGTAATTCATTTAGCTGACCAGTACTAATAGATCGTTTGGCTTTTTTTATAAATTTCTTGGTTTACTATCTTATTGAGTTAAACTCAAAAGAGTGTCAAAAGACTTAACATTAATTTAAAGAACTCAGAAGATGTGAGTAAAGAGATATATTATTAAAAATAGTTTCTTTACTCATATTGCTGGTGGTTTTAGCGAGGTGGAAATACCCGGCTCCATTCCGAACCCGGAAGTCAAGCACCTCTGCGCTGATAATACTGCTCCCTACGGGAGTGGAAACGTAAGCCGCTGCCAGCTCTTGAGTTTATTTTTAAGCCTTATCTTTCTCAACTTTTTTTAGTTGTCTAAGACAAGGCTTTTTTTTTAGCCTTTTTTTCTCCCTCCAATGCCTTTTTAGTCTTTCTCTTTTAATCTTCTTGCTTATTATTGTTTTATCTTAGTTTTTAACAGCTTAGAGCTTTTATATCCCTCTTTCTTTGCCCTTCTCTGTCCTATAATCTTATTTGAATATAATATCCCTATTAGCTTAGTCTTTTATGGATGGAAAATGTATGTAGAGTTATATTTCTAAAGGTATGTAAGGAGATACAATGGCAACAATCAAAACTGATTATCTAAAAGAAATCTTGGCTAAATTTGTGGAGGATGAAACATATTTTCTTAATACTCAAGTATTTAATCCTTTGATAGAAAAAATTTTTGATGAATTTTTATTCCATTGGAACTTACTATTAGAACAAAATCTTATTCAACGATCAGATGACTCTATACATAGAAATATAAGAAAAGATTTTGTACAACATAACAATGATTTGATGCTTACAAATAGTGGTTATAATTTTTACAATATAAAGTAGTTTCTTGAGTTCTGATTTTCTTTGGGGATGTTCAAAACAATATATGAGTTTAAAATTATGATTTGTTGAATATAACTAATATTTAAGTCCCTTTAATTACAATATTTAACTTATTTGTATATATATTAAACTTTCAATTAGATGAAAACAACATTAAACTTGGAAATTAAAGTATTAATCTAAATAAGAAAAAGTCTATTTTATGGACTTTTGGACTATTTAAGTAGCCCAAATGCGACAATTTTAAAAATTTAAGCGAGATTTTAGGAAAAGTTCTTGACAAGGGGGAAAAAATCTATTATAATTCCCGTCCAATTTCAGAGGAACGACACAAAGTTCTAAAGAGATTAAGATCTTTAAAAACGAAGGTTTGTTAAGAGGAAAGTAATCTTTATAAACCGAATATGATAAACAAGAATAAAGAAACAGGATAAATGTAAAACATATATCCTTGTCTATAACACAATGAGATTTAATTTGTAATTGAAAGATATTATAAATCAAAGTCAGATTAAACTTTTTTTATGGAGAGTTTGATCCTGGCTCAGAGTGAACGCTGGCGGCGTGCCTAACACATGCAAGTCGAACGAGAACGGATTAAAGCTTGCTTTAATTGTCAGCTAAGTGGCGCACGGGTGAGTAATGTATAGTTAACCTGCCCTAGAGAGAGGGATAACAGATGGAAACGTCTGCTAAGACCTCATATGCCTTTAAAACAAAAGTTTGCAAGGGAAATATTTATAGCTCTAGGATGGGACTGTATTGTATCAGTTAGTTGGTGAGGTAATGGCTCACCAAGACAATGACGCATAACTGGTTTGAGAGGATGATCAGTCACACTGGAACTGAGACACGGTCCAGACTCCTACGGGAGGCAGCAGTGGGGAATATTGCACAATGGAGGAAACTCTGATGCAGCAACGCCGCGTGGAGGATGACACTTTTCGGAGCGTAAACTCCTTTTATATAGGAAGATAATGACGGTACTATATGAATAAGCACCGGCTAACTCCGTGCCAGCAGCCGCGGTAATACGGAGGGTGCAAGCGTTACTCGGAATCACTGGGCGTAAAGAGCGTGTAGGCGGATAGATAAGTCAGAAGTGAAATCCAATAGCTCAACTATTGAACTGCTTTTGAAACTGTCTATCTAGAGTATGGGAGAGGTAGATGGAATTTCTGGTGTAGGGGTAAAATCCGTAGAGATCAGAAGGAATACCGATTGCGAAGGCGATCTACTGGAACATTACTGACGCTGAGACGCGAAAGCGTGGGGAGCAAACAGGATTAGATACCCTGGTAGTCCACGCCCTAAACGATGTGCACTAGTTGTTGCGATGCTAGACATTGCAGTAATGCAGTAAACACATTAAGTGCACCGCCTGGGGAGTACGGTCGCAAGATTAAAACTCAAAGGAATAGACGGGGACCCGCACAAGCGGTGGAGCATGTGGTTTAATTCGACGATACGCGAAGAACCTTACCTGGACTTGACATAGTAAGAACCATTTAGAGATAGATGGGTGTCTGCTTGCAGAAACTTATATACAGGTGCTGCACGGCTGTCGTCAGCTCGTGTCGTGAGATGTTGGGTTAAGTCCCGCAACGAGCGCAACCCACGTCATTAGTTGCTAACACTTCGGGTGAGAACTCTAATGAGACTGCCTACGCAAGTAGGAGGAAGGTGTGGACGACGTCAAGTCATCATGGCCCTTACGTCCAGGGCTACACACGTGCTACAATGGAGTATACAAAGAGCAGCAATACCGTGAGGTGGAGCAAATCTTAAAAATACTTCCCAGTTCGGATAGTAGTCTGCAACTCGACTACTTGAAGTTGGAATCGCTAGTAATCGTAGATCAGCAATGCTACGGTGAATACGTTCCCGGGTCTTGTACTCACCGCCCGTCACACCATGGGAGTTGAACTCATTCGAAGCGGGGATGCTAAACTAGCTACCCTCCACAGTGGATTCAGCGACTGGGGTGAAGTCGTAACAAGGTAACCGTAGGAGAACCTGCGGTTGGATCACCTCCTTTCAGAGAAGAGAGACTTAATTCGTTTTAAGTCTCCAAAGCAATCAAAGATTGCATTAATTATCATATTCGGTTTATAAAGGTTATTTAAGACAAATAGGTGAGAATGGGCCTATAGCTCAGCTGGCTAGAGCGCTCGACTGATAATCGTGAGGTCCCAGGTTCAAGTCCTGGTAGGCCCACCATTATTAAATAATCTGATAGAAGGATTATCCAGTAGATGGGGATATAGCTCAGCTGGGAGAGCGCCTGCCTTGCACGCAGGAGGTCAGCGGTTCGATCCCGCTTATCTCCACCATCTATAACAAATCAAGAAAAAGAGTTTTGAAATAAAAATCAAATATAAGTTCAATAAAAAAGTTGAATTTATATTTGACTTTTAAAGTCAAAGTGATATTTAAAAACATAATGTTAAAGTCTTTAATTTTTTCGTTTAAATCAATATCTTTCGTATAAAGATGATTTAAAAAACAAAAAAATTTCATATCTAAAATTTACTAGAAATAGTAAAAACATGATAGACACAACTATATTATTGAAGTTAATTCAATAAGATAGTAGCCAAGGAATAATTATTCAAAAAAGGTAGAATAACGAAAGTTATTTTATTCTCAAATTGGTCCCTTTAAAAATGAAAATTTTTAAAGGAGATTAAAAAGCTATAAAGGGCTAATGGTGGATGCCTAGACTGTAAGAGGCGATGAAGGACGTACTAGACTGCGATAAGCATTGGGGAGCCGTCAAGAGGCATTGATCCAGTGATTTCCGAATGGGACAACCCAGTATGTTATGCATACTATCCTTTTAAAGGAAGCGAACCTGGTGAAGTGAAACATCTCAGTAGCCAGAGGAAGAGAAATCAAATGAGATTCCCAAAGTAGCGGCGAGCGAAATGGGATTAGGGCACTTAGTGATAATATTTAAGATAGTAGAAATATCTGGAAAGATATAGCATAGAAGGTGAAACTCCTGTATACGAAATCTTGAATGTGGTACTAGACTAAGGAACGAGTAGGTCGGAACACGTGATATTTTGACTGAAGATGGGGGGACCACCCTCCAACCCTAAATACTACTTACAGATCGATAGTGAACAAGTACCGTGAGGGAAAGGTGAAAAGTACCCCAGTGAGGGGAGTGAAATAGAACCTGAAACCATTAGCTTACAATCATTCGGAGCCCTATGATTTATCAGGGTGACGGACTGCCTTTTGCATAATGAGCCTGCGAGTTGTGGTATCTGGCAAGGTTAAGCCAAGTGTGAAGCCGTAGCGAAAGCGAGTCTTAATAGGGCGAATTAGTCAGATGCTGCAGACCCGAAACGAAGTGATCTATCCATGAGCAGGTTGAAGCTGGTGTAAGAGCTAGTGGAGGACCGAACCGGTAGGCGTTGAAAAGTCTTCGGATGACTTGTGGATAGGGGTGAAAGGCCAATCAAACTTCGTGATAGCTGGTTCTCTCCGAAATATATTTAGGTATAGCCTTATGTAGTAACATATAGGGGTAGAGCACTGAATGGGCTAGGGCTGCTTACCGCGGTACCAAACCCTATCAAACTTCGAATACTATATGCGTAATCATAGGAGTCAGGCGATGGGTGATAAAATCCACCGTCGAGAGGGGAACAACCCAGACTAACAGCTAAGGTCCCAAAGTTACATCTAAGTGGAAAACGATGTGGAGTTACTGTGACAACCAGGAGGTTGGCTTAGAAGCAGCCACCCTTTAAAGAAAGCGTAACAGCTCACTGGTCTAGTGATTCTGCGCGGAAAATATAACGGGGCTAAGATGTACACCGAAGCTTTAGATTCGTGATTTTTCACGAGTGGTAGGAGAGCGTTCTATTCAGCGTTGAAGCCATACCGGTAAGGAGTGGTGGAGCGGATAGAAGTGAGCATGCAGGCATGAGTAGCGAGAATTAAGGTGAGAATCCTTAACGCCGAAAACCCAAGGTTTCCTACGCGATGCTCGTCATCGTAGGGTTAGTCGGGTCCTAAGTCGAGTCCGAGAGGGGTAGACGATGGGAAATTGGTTAATATTCCAATACCAATATATAAGCGCGATGTGGGGACGCATAGAGTTAGTCGAGGTCACTGATGGAATAGTGGCTCGAAGGAAGTAGGTTGTAATTTAGGAAAATCCGGATTACGATAGACCGAGATCTTACAGGCTGATGACACTCTTCGGAGGAGATTCAGAATCGATGATACTGTCGTGCCAAGAAAAGCCACTAAGTATATTATATATTGCCCGTACCGTAAACCGACACAGGTGGGTGGGATGAGTATTCTAAGGCGCGTGGAAGAACCCTGGTTAAGGAACTCTGCAAACTAGCACCGTATCTTCGGTATAAGGTGTGCCTACTTTGGTATAGAGATTTACTCTCGAAAGCTAAAGAGGTTGCAACAAAGAGTCCCTCCCGACTGTTTACCAAAAACACAGCACTTTGCTAACACGTAAGTGGATGTATAAGGTGTGACGCCTGCCCGGTGCTCGAAGGTTAACTGATGACGTTAGCATTAGCGAAGCGTTTGATTGAAGCCCGAGTAAACGGCGGCCGTAACTATAACGGTCCTAAGGTAGCGAAATTCCTTGTCGGTTAAATACCGACCTGCATGAATGGCGTAACGAGATGGGAGCTGTCTCAACCAGGGATCCAGTGAAATTGTAGTGGAGGTGAAAATTCCTCCTACCCGCGGAAAGACGGAAAGACCCCGTGCACCTTTACTACAGCTTGACACTGTAGCTTGGATATTCATGTGCAGGATAGGTGGGAGGCTTAGAAACGTAGACGCCAGTAGACGTGGAGCCAACCTTGAGATACCACCCCTGAATATTTGAGTTACTAACTGCGAGAAGTTAACCTTCTTCAGGACAATGTCTGGTGGGTAGTTTGACTGGGGCGGTCGCCTCCTAAAAAGTAACGGAGGCTTACAAAGGTTAGTTCATGGCGGATGGAAATCGCCAGTTGAGTATAATGGCAAAAACTAGCTTGACTGTGAGACATACAAGTCGAACAGAGACGAAAGTCGGTCATAGTGATCCGGTGGTTCTGTGTGGAAGGGCCATCGCTCAAAGGATAAAAGGTACGCCGGGGATAACAGGCTGATCTCCCCCAAGAGCTCACATCGACGGGGAGGTTTGGCACCTCGATGTCGGCTCATCGCATCCTGGGGCTGGAGCAGGTCCCAAGGGTATGGCTGTTCGCCATTTAAAGCGGTACGCGAGCTGGGTTCAGAACGTCGTGAGACAGTTCGGTCCCTATCTTCCGTGGGCGTAGGAAAGTTGAAGAGATTTGTCCCTAGTACGAGAGGACCGGGATGAACGTACCACTAGTGTACCAATTGTTCTGCCAAGGGCATCGTTGGGTAGCTACGTACGGATGAGATAAGCGCTGAAAGCATCTAAGCACGAAGCCAACTCTAAGATGAACTTTCCCTGAAGATCCCAGCAAGACTAGCTGGTTGATAGGCTGGATGTGTAAGTGAAGTAATTCATTTAGCTGACCAGTACTAATAGATCGTTTGGCTTTTTTTATAAATTTCTTGGTTTACTATCTTATTGAGTTAAACTCAAAAGAGTGTCAAAAGACTTAACATTAATTTAAAGAACTCAGAAGATGTGAGTAAAGAGATATATTATTAAAAATAGTTTCTTTACTCATATTGCTGGTGGTTTTAGCGAGGTGGAAATACCCGGCTCCATTCCGAACCCGGAAGTCAAGCACCTCTGCGCTGATAATACTGCTCCCTACGGGAGTGGAAACGTAAGCCGCTGCCAGCTCTTGAGTTTATTTTTAAGCCTTATCTTTCTCAACTTTTTTTAGTTGTCTAAGACAAGGCTTTTTTTTTAGCCTTTTTTTCTCCCTCCAATGCCTTTTTAGTCTTTCTCTTTTAATCTTCTTGCTTATTATTGTTTTATCTTAGTTTTTAACAGCTTAGAGCTTTTATATCCCTCTTTCTTTGCCCTTCTCTGTCCTATAATCTTATTTGAATATAATATCCCTATTAGCTTAGTCTTTTATGGATGGAAAATGTATGTAGAGTTATATTTCTAAAGGTATGTAAGGAGATAAATTTGGGAATAAAAAAAGGTGGGAGGAACCCCACCTTGAACAAATCTTTAATTACAGCCTAGATTCGTATCTTCTAAGCATGTATAATCTTTTAAGCATTTTTTTTCTAGCGTTAATTTTTTGTTTTTTTCTTTTTTCAGTCATTGGTTCAAAAAATCTTCTAGCTCTAGTTTCAGTAACAATTAGATTTCTATCACATTGTTTCTTAAACCTTCTGTATGCTTCGTCAAAAGATTCGCTATCTTTAACTTTAATGCCTGGCACTAAAATCACCCTCTTTCTTTTAAATTTTGAGGAAACATTATATTTAAAATTAACTTAATTTCAATTTAACTAAAGAAAAGATATAATTTAGTATTTTTAAAAAAGGTAACTATTTTGAGCTTAACACATTTAGATGAAAAAAACAGACCTAAAATGGTTGATGTTTCTGAAAAAAAAGATACAACTAGAGTTGCTGTTGCATCAGGAAAAATTTCTATGAGTCAAAGTGCTTTTGATGCAATTGTAAATAACAACACTAAAAAAGGTCCCGTATTACAAACAGCTGTTGTTGCAGCTATTATGGGTACGAAAAAAACAAGTGAGTTAATACCTATGTGTCATCCTTTGCTTTTAAGCTCAATTAATTGCGATATAGAAGAGTTACCTGAACTTCCCGGATTTAAACTGTATGTTACTGCCAAACTTTGCGGACAAACAGGAGTTGAAATGGAAGCTCTAACTGGAGTCTCTGTAGGTTTGTTAACTATATATGATATGGTTAAAGCTATAGATAAATCTATGGTGCTTTCTCAAATACAACTAGAGAGTAAAAGCGGCGGCAAAAGCGGTAATTTTATAAGAGGGGAAAAATAGAGAGGTTTTTATGGTAGATCTAAGTAAACATAAACTTGAATTAACTTATCCATGCTCTTGGAAATATAAAATTGTGATGTTAGAAAGCATAAATGTAAAAAATATTTCTAAAGATATATTTTCAGGCAGAGAACATGATGTGAAAGAGTCGAATGTAAGCAAAAAAGGAAAATTTAAAAGTTATACTATTGAACTTATTGTTCATAATGATGATGACAGAAATGAATTACATAGACTTTTAGGTGCCCATAAAGATATCAAAATGGTACTTTAGTAAATATAGATGTTAAGACGTGATTTCTTTAAAGCTGCGGCACTTCCTTTAGCTTTTTCAACATCAAATCTTTTTGGAAGCGGTAAAAAAGATTTAGCTTCTTTTTTGCCAAACTACTTTCATAGTATTGATACTCAAAAACTTTTTGAAGATAATTTAAAATCGGATATTTCAACTATTGAGAATAATAAAAAAACAGAAGTGAAAAAGAGTTTATATGTTGATCAAGAGTATGAAAAAGAGTTTGTTAGTGTAAGAAAGAAATTACGACAAATACAAAACTATGTAGGATATGGAAATTTTAATATTATCAGTTTTGATGAAATGTTAAAAATTGCGAAAAGAGTTGAAAGTATTAATTCTTTTTCCCAAAAAGAGTTAGATTTTTTAGAGAGTATTTTTTATTATGATCCAAGAATTCATGGTTTTTTCGGTGAAAAAGTTTCTAATAAAATTACCGATAAAATTAATAAATCTGATGTTGTTAAGATTTCAGGAACAGGACATTATCTTTTTAAGGGTGAACCTTATAGTGTCTATTTTAGAATGTTGAAAGATGTAGGGGATAGTTTAATTTTAACTTCCGGTGTAAGAAGTATCGTAAAGCAGACAAAACTATTTTTGGACAAAATATATAGTGTTGACGGAAATATTACAACAGCTTCGAAGTCTTTGGCTCCTCCTGCTTTTACTTATCATTCTGTCGCAGATTTTGATGTAGGTAAAAAAGGCTTCGGTCATGCAAACTTTTCTCCGAGATTTGCTCTTACCCAAGAGTTTTTTAAAATGAGAAGATTAAAATATATAGATATGAGATATACAATTAATAATAAGGATGGAGTTAGATATGAACCTTGGCATGTTAAAGTTATTTAGTCTTTTATTAATAACTTTTTTTATACAAAATGTGTCTGCAAGTACAGATATAAAAAATATAGATTTTGATTTTATTAAAAAAGGTCAACAAGATGACAATACTCTTTTAATAATCGGTGGAATTCAAGGGGATGAACCCGGTGCATTCATGGCTGCCTCAATTATTACGACTCATTATAAAATAAAAAAAGGTTCTGTTTGGGTTGTTCCTAATTTAAATTTTTATTCGATAATTAAAAGATCGAGGGGACCTTACGGTGATATGAATAGAAAATTTGCACATATTTCACCTACTGATCCTGATTATAATACGGTACAAAGAATCAAAGAGTATATAACTTCCCCTGAAGTAAGAGTTGTTTTAAATCTTCATGACGGTAGCGGGTTTTACAGAGAAGAGCATAAAGACTGGAATTTTTCTCCAAATAGATGGGGACAAAGTTCAATTATAGATCAGTCAAATTTAAGTGTACGATCTTATGGAAATTTAGAAGAAATTTCAAAAAGAGTGTGTGAACATGTAAATGAAAATCTACTTAGACAAAGGGATTTATATCATACAAAAAATACTCACACTAGACAAGGTGACAAAGAGATGGAAAAAAGCCTTACTTATTATGCAATAAATAACGGTAAGGCTGCTTTTGGAAATGAAGCTAGTAAAAATTTACCTCTTCATGAAAGAACATATTATCATCTTTTGGCACTTGAAAAATATATGAATATTATGGGAATAGAGTTTGAAAGAGAATTTGATTTAGATTCAAAAAGCGTTAAAGATGTAATAGATGATGATATTTATATCTCTTTTTATGATGATAGAATCCAGCTTCCTTTAAGTCAAATAAGAACTATTTTAAGATATTTTCCCATAAGAAAAGACGGTACTTTAGAATTTACTCCCTCAAATCCTCTTTTAACCGTAATCAAAAAAAACGGACAGTTTGTTATTCATTACGGAAATAGAAAATTAGCAAACTTAAAACCTGAATACAGAGAGATTGATAATTCAATCAAAAGTGTTAGTATGCTAATCGACGGAGAAAGAAAAAATCTAAAAATGGGTTCTATTATAGATGTTGATACAAGTTTTCAAGTTGAACCTTTAGAGGGTGTAAGGGTAAATGTAATCGGTTTTGTAAAAAACGGAGTTGAAAATGAAAGTGGAATTTCGGTGAATAAAGATAAATTTATAAAAAGATTTTCAATAGATAAAAAAGGGAATTTATATAGAATAGAGTTTTACAAAGGGAAAAAATTTGCGGGTATGATTTTGGTAAATTTTGACAAAAGTAAAGCTAAAAGAGCTACAGATGCCGTAGCTCTTAAAAAACTTAAAAAAACTACATTAAGTTTGTAGTTTTTTATAAGTTTACAAGCTCTTTTTTTATTTTTTCTTGATTTAGTTTTTTACAAGCAGATTTATATAATTCGCAAACTCTCTCTTGAGTATCGTTTATTTGTTCTGCAATCTCTTCTTCTTTTTTACCTTCTTCTTTTGAAACAAATACTTTAAACTCTTTTTTCGTGAATTTTCTTTTTAGAACCTCTTTTAGTTCCTCTTCTTCTTTTAGCGTACCTACTAATTTGTCGATATTAAATTGTAGTGATTTTGTAAAATTCAATTATTTTTCTCCTTTATTTATCCAAATATTTAATTTATCAATATCTTCATATGATGTTAAGTCTAATTTTACGGGTGTTATTGATACATAGTTTGCTTTTATTGCTTCAAAATCACAACTTTTATCAATGCTTTCCTGCCAGATTAGAGGATGAAGTCCAATCCAATAAAATTCTTCCCCTCTTGGGTTATAGTGTCTGTGAGTATCATTTCCATACTCTCTATATCCTGCTTTTGTAATTTTGATTCCTTTGCACTCTTCAACTGAAATTGGGGGAATATTTATATTTAGAAATCTTCTTTGTTCTAAAGGGAATTTATTTTCAAATATTTTTTTTACAATATCTGCAATTGTTTTTTTAGCCAATGCAAAATCCCAAGAAGCCTCTTTTATCTCTTGACATCTATCTTTACAAACTTGTGAAATAGATATTGCGGGAACTCCTTGCAGCACTGCTTCCATTGCTCCTGCTGCTGTTCCGCTGTAGGTTATATCTTCACCCATATTTGCCCCCACATTTATTCCGCTTATTACTAAATCAGGTTTAAAACCCTCTTTGAAAAGATTATTTAATGAAATAAATACACAATCTGTAGGCGTTCCGTCATCTATTCTGTAGTAATCATCACTTACATTATCCATTTTTAAAGGTTTGTCCAGCGTTAATGAGTGTCCGCACGCAGATTTGTTTTTTACAGGAGCTACAACCAAAATTTTTGCTAAAGGTGCTAAAGCTTCAATTAAAGCTTTTAATCCAATTGCATCAAAACCGTCATCATTGGTTAAAAGTATTTGTCTCATGCTACTACATGTGCTCCTTCAATCTGTTTTATATACTCTTCCATATTTGAAGTTACCCTAAAATCCGTTTCAAGTTCTATATCTGCAAGTTTTGTTTTTATAATAACTTTTAATTCTCTTCTTCCTTGATTATGAGCAATCAAATCAAAAAGTTTATACATAGTGTCCTCTTTTTCTATATAAGGAACAGCAACGGTAAGAGGCGGCTCTTCTTTCTCTTTATGTTTTGTTTTTACTTTCTCTTTTTGTGCATCTTTCAGGCTTTCAATTTTAAGAATACTAAGTCTTGTAAAATCTCCGTCTCTTGAAACTTTTACTTTAAAGGCAATAGGTTCATTGATATCAAACTCTTCTCTTATCTCTTTTAATCTGTTTTCAAAGAGCATTACTTCGATATTTCCGTGAAGGTCAAGAATATTTGCAATACCGAATTTATTACCTTTTTTAGAGATTTTTTCGGTTATCTCTTCAATTTTTCCTATAATAAGAGCTTGGGAACCGTCTGCAACTTCATCAAGCTCCGAACTTAATGTGTATGAGATTTTATCTAGCTCTTCTCTATAAGAATCAAGAGGGTGACCGGATACGTAAAATCCTAAAGAGGCTTTTTCAAACTCTAATATCTCTTTTTGGTCAAATTCAGGAAGATGTTCAAGATCTATATCTACTGTTAACATCTCTTTATCATCCCCGAAAAGTGAAGATGTAGTCTGTTTTTTCAGCTGCATTGCTTTTCCTACGGCTTCACCTATTAGTTCTATTTGTTCAAGTAATGCTCTTCTTGAATACTCAAAACAATCCAAAGCACCTGCTTTTGCCAAAGATTCGATTACTCTTTTATTTACTTTAGACCCGTCGATTCTTGAAACAAAATCTGCTAAATCTTTGAAAATGCCGTTTTTATTTCTCTCTTTTAAAATTGAGTTAATAGCCACATCACCGGCACCTTTAATGGCACCCATACCAAACATTACTACTTCTTTATCATCAATTTTTGTTGCAGAGAAAACAAGATCGGATTTATTTATATCAGGCGGAAATAACTCAATATCCAATCTTTTTACTTCATCTACATATTTAACAACTTTGTCCGTATTATCTTTTTCCAAAGTAAGTAAAGCTGCCATAAATTCAGTTGGATAGTAGCATTTTAAATAACAAGTATAAAAAGTAACCAGAGCATAAGCAGCCGAGTGGGATTTATTAAATCCATAACCGGCAAATTTTACAATAAGGTCGAAAAGCTCTTCAGCATAAGCTCTTGTAAAACCTTTTTTCTCTGCTCCGTCTGCAAATTCACCTTTTAGTCTGTCCATTTCAGCTTTAATTTTTTTACCCATTGCCCGTCTAACTAAGTCTGCACCTCCAAGTGAAAAGCCACCGACGCTTTGTACAATCTGCATAACCTGTTCTTGGTAAACAATTACCCCGTAAGTATTTTCCAAAATAGGTTTTAGTGCAGGTTCGAGTTCATCATGGAAGTAGTCAATTTTTGCACGTCCGTGTTTTCTGTCAATAAAGTCATCAAGCATTCCTGACTCCATAGGTCCCGGTCTATACAAAGCAAGTATCGCGACAAGGTCCTCAAAGCTTGAAGGTTTTAATCTTTTACACAAATCTTGCATTCCTGCCGATTCTATCTGGAATAATCCGATTGTATCTCCTGATTGAACTAAGTCGTAGACTCCCTTGTCATTTACATCTATTTGGATAAAATCAATTTTTTTGCCGTGTCTTTTTTCAACAAGTTTATTTGCCTCATCAATTACTGTTAAAGTTTTAAGTCCCAAGAAGTCGAATTTAATTAAGTCGACATCTTCGACGAATTTACCGTTATATTGGGTTGCTATTGTTTCCATTCCAGAGGGTTTAAACAAAGGTGTTTTTTTCCATAAAGGATCATTTGAGATAACAACACCTGCTGCATGCGTACCTGCATTTCTATTTAAACCTTCTAAAGCTAAAGCAAAATCCCATACTCTTTTTGCTTGAGGATCACTGTCATACAGCTCTTTTATTTTCGGTTCTTTTTCCCAAGAAGATTTTAAATCAATCCCAAGTTCATCGGGAATAAGTTTTGCCATAGCATCTGCTTTTGAATAAGGCATATCAAGAACTCTTGCAACATCTCTTATAACCCCTTTTGCAAGAAGTTTACCGAACGTGATAATCTGGGCAACATTGTTTCTACCGTACTGTTTTACAACATAATCAATAATTTCACCCCTTCTACTTTGGCAGAAGTCCATATCGATATCCGGCATTGATACCCTTTCAGGATTTAGAAATCTCTCAAAAAGAAGTCCGTAAGGCATAGGATCGATATCGGTAATTTCCATACTAAAAGCAACCAAACTTCCTGCGGCACTTCCTCTTCCCGGACCAACAGGGATTTTCATCTCTTTTGCAGCTCTTACGAAATCCCAAACGATAAGCATATATCCCGGGAATTTCATACCTGTTATGATATCTATCTCTTTTTGAAGCCTTTGTCTATATTCCTCATGTTTCTCTTTTGGAACTATTTTAAGTCTTTTTTCCAAACCTTCTCTTGATACGTGTACAAATAAAGCGGTATCGTTTTCTAGTGAATACTCTTCTTCAGGTTCAGGTATTTCAAGTCCTAGTTCCGTAAGTTTTTGTCTTGTAAATTTAAAATTCGGCGGTGTAGGATTTCCTAATTTTATCTCTAAGTTACATTTATCTGCAATCTCTTGCGTTGTTGCAATTGCTTCAGGAATATCTGCATAGAGTTTTGCTATTTGTTCCGGAGATTTTAGATAAAATTCATGAACACTGTGTCTTAATCTGTTTGGATCATCATAAAGTTTATTCATTGCAATACACATAAAAGCTTCATGTGCTAGGGCATCTTTTTGCTCCAAATAGTGGGTGTCGTTTGTGGCAACTACTTTTATCCCCGTCTCTTTTGAAATTTTTAAAATCATATCATCAATAAAGAGTTGGTCGGCAATACCGTGTCTCATTATTTCCAAATAAAAATCATCTCCGAAAATTTCTTTATACTCTAAGGCTATCTCTTTTGCTCTTTCATAACCTTTTGCCCCAAATTTTACGTTTCTTTCATTATTTGTATTTAGGTGCCAGTTTACTTCTCCTTGAAGGCAGGCAGCACTGCAAACCAAACCTTCGGAATTTTCTCTTAATATTTTTTTGTTGATTCTTGGATAATAATAAAAACCGTGCATATATGCTTGTGAGCTTAGATACATTAAGTTTTTATATCCTGTGTCGTTTTTTGCATAAAGACAGAGGTGGAATCTTTGCCTTGTAGTTTTATCGGATATTTCTTCCGAGTTGTGGATATAGGCTTCCATTCCTATAATCGGCTTTATTCCCTCTTTTCTCATGGCATTATAGAAATAGATTGCTCCAAACATGTTTCCATGGTCTGTCATAGCAACACTTTTCATTCCTAATTCTTTCACCTTTTTTGCCAAAGGTGTAATCTTATTTGCTCCATCAAGCAAAGAGTATTCGGTATGTAGATGTAAATGTGTAAATTCAGGAGTTTGTGACATGATTTTTTTCTTCTATTCTTTCTTTTTTATTGAAGGCAATTATATCCAATAGCAGATAAAAAACTTTAGGAAGTATAAGAGGTAATTTTATATTTAAGAATAAGTTTATGAGGCTTTTAAAAAGTGCTTTTTTGCCTCTTTATATCCAAGGTTAAAACATTCGTCTAATTGTTTGAAAGTAAACATTGAAAAATCTTTTAATTTTAGCGTAGTTAGGTATTGATCCGTATTTTTAATGGTAAAGATATGATTTTCGTAAAGCTGAGTGAAAAACTTTTTCTTTAATATTTTAAAAGGGTTCATCTTTTTTTTATCCAAAATATTGCTGCTTGGAAAAAGATCGATAGCCAGTATTTCGTAAATCTCTTTGTTTAGAGGTTTTATAGGAACAGAGTCAAAAAGTCCGCCGTCTATTAAATACATATTTTTATAGTTTACAGGTTCAAAAAGCGGAACTAAGGCACTTGATGCCATACATAAAATTTGAGTATCACCTTTATCAAAATAGTGTAATTTCCTTTTTTTTAAATCATATGCACATACATAGACTTTTTTAGGGATTTTTTCTAATTGTTTAATAGGTAGAAGATGATCTAAAAGTTTGGCTTCTCTTTGTATTCGTATTAAACCGTTTCTAAAATAGTTAAATTTCAAAATATCTTTGAGTTCTTGTGAAGAGAATATTTTTAGCTGTTCTTTTGCTTTTACTCCGCTTGCATGGGAAGCTGAAATAATAGCTCCGATTGAACTTCCGCTGTAGGCATCTATTTCTATGCGACTCTCTTCCATAAAATGTAAAATTCCTAAATGAAAAGCGCCTTTTGCGGCACCTCCACCTAAAGCAACGGCAAATTTTTTATCACTCATTTATGTAACCAGTTTATAATTTTAAATTCCCCTTCAAAGGTTTCTACAACAGCTGTACAAGACTCTACCCAATCTCCACAGTTTAAATACTCTATTGAATCAATCATTTTTGTTTCGGCTTTGTGGATATGTCCGCATATTATGCCATTATATCCTTTATATTTTGCATGTTCTGCCAATGTAGCCTCAAAGTCTGTTATAAAAGAGACAGAAGATTTTACATTGTCTTTAACGTATTTTGACAAAGACCATCTTGATTTTATACCGACTCTTGTTCTTATTATATTTAATATTTGATTTACGTTTAAAAGAAGATCATAACCGTAATCTCCCAAAACCGCAAGCCATTTTTTCGTCATTGTAATAGAATCAAAAAAATCTCCGTGAGTGATTAAATATTTTTTGCCGTTTAAAGCAATATATTCAGTCTCATTTTTTACTTCTAAAGAGTGACCTAAAATAAGAGGAACAAAGGGGCGTAAAAATTCATCATGGTTACCTGTTATAAAAGTAACATTGCAGCCTTTTCTTGCTCTTTTTAAGATTTTTTGTATTACGTCAGAGTGTGATTGAGGCCAAATAAATTTCCTTTTTATTGACCAGCCGTCTATTATATCCCCCACTAAAAATAGGTTCTCACACTCATTTTGTTTGAAAAAATCCAACAATTGTTTTGTGTTTGAAAATTTTGTTCCAAGATGAACATCTGATATAAATATGCTTTTATATTTCATTTTGGGATTCTATTACACGATGGTTACAACTTAATAACATGTAATACTTTTGTAATTTAGCTGTAATAAAATTTTTAAATGAAAAATATAAAAATATGTTTGGTAAGTGATACGGTTTTTGATATAAACGGTGTATCGCGATTTATTCAAGACTTTTCAAAGCAGGCTTTAAAATTTGAAAAAGATTTTGTAGTTTTAACTTCTACTAAAAAAGTGCCAGAAGAAGAGTTTGAAAATATAATTAATATAAATCCGATTTTTAGAATGAAAATGCCTTTTTATAAATCTTTGGATTTGGTTTTTCCCAATTTTTTTAAAATCAAAGAGGAGATAAAAAGATTAAATCCCGATTTACTGCATATTTCAACTCCGGGAACCGTCGGCTTGTCCGCTTTAATTTGTGCCAAACTTTTAAAAATTCCTGTTGTAGGAATTTATCATACGGATTTTCCCGCTTATCTTTATAAAAATACGAAAAAGAGTTTTGTAAAAAAAGGAACAATAAAATTTCTAAAATTTTTTTATAGTCCATATAAAGCTTTGTTTTGCCGTTCCGAAGAGTATTTTAAAACATTAAAAGAGCAGTTGAATTTTGAAGATGAAGAGTTATATCTTTTAAAAGCGGGAATTGATATAAAAAGTTTTGACAGCTCTTTTAAAGATAATTCAATCTGGGAAAAATATAAAGTAGATAAAAGCAGATTTAAGGTTTTATATGTAGGAAGAGTCTCTTTGGAAAAAAACGTACATAAACTATTGGCTTTTTGGCAAAAAGCGGAACTTAAAAATTCTCAACTGATTTTAGTAGGAGACAAAGAGTTAAAAGAGCAGATATCAGATCCTACAATTACCTATTTGGGAAAAAGAAGAGGTGAAGAGTTATCTAAAATATATGCTTCAAGCGATTGTTTTATTTTCCCTTCGACTACCGATACTTTGGGACAAGTAGTAATGGAAGCATTAAGCTCGGGCTTGCCTGCAATAGTTACAAACAAAGGGGGACCAAAAACTTTTGTAACTGAAAAATTCGGATATATTTTAGATATAAATAGTTTTGATGAGGTAAAAAAGGCATTAGAAGAGTTGTCAAAAAAGGATGAAAAATATTATCAAAAAAGTAAAAAAGCTTATGAATATATGAGAGATAAGTCTATCTCTCACAGTTTTTTGGATTTTTGGCAGAAGAATGAAGAGATTCTCTCAAGATTAAAAGCTTGATACTAAAAGTCCGTTTTTCACTTCCTTATAAACTTCTTCACCTTTTATTGTTTTAACAAGTTCCAAAGCGAACTGCATTGCCGTTGCAGGTCCTTGAGAAGTTATAACTTTTCCGTCTGTTACGACTTTTTCATCTGAAATATATGTTGCTGGATCGATTTTTTCTTCAAAGCTTGGATAACAAGTATATCTTTTATTTAAAACTTTTGCTTCATGTAAAGCATAAGGTGCTGCGCATATTGCCGCTACGTATTTATTTGAAGATTTCATTTTTTGTAGAGTTTTTTTTACTAATTCCGATTTTGCAAGATTAAAGGTGTTTTCTGCACCTCCTGGTAAAACTACCATATCAAAATCTTCAAGATTTGAAATATCTTCTAATTTTTCATCTGCTTCAATTAATATATTATGAGCTCCTTTTGTTGTTTTTTCATTTATTGTCGAAATTGTTACGTCAACTTGGGCTCTTCTTAAAATATCTATAATTGAGACTGCTTCAACTTCTTCAAATCCTGTGGAAAGAATAACTAATACTTTAGACATGATAAACTCCTGTATAAAATTTTATTTTTATTTTATCACAGAATTATGAAGAAAAGGGGTTTTAAACTGTTTTTAAAGATAAAGTTTTCAAGAATTTATAAGCTATTTTTAAATAAAATCTAAGCAATTAATATAAGGGGAATTTATGTTTAAAATTTTCACTAAATCTTGCTTGCTTGTAACAGCGGTATCTCTATTTTCGGGATGTACTGCAAATAGTCCTTTTGTAAGTTATAAAGATAGTTCAGTAGAGAAAGAAGACAAAAAAGTTCAGATTACAAAACAGCATATTCAAGTTGCCAATGACAGACAAAAAAACGTAACAACTCAATATACTATAGAAGATACTATAAACTCGCTTGCTACACAAATGATGCAGAATCAAAAAATGAGTACCAGCAAACCGCTTCTTATAACATCTTTTGTTAGTTTAAGCAATTTTAAAAAGACTACGGAATTTGGTAGAATTGTAAGTGAAAGTTTAATAAACGAGATGTCAAACAGAGGTTTTAATATTATAGAATATAGAGGGCAAATGGCTGTTTCTATAAATGAAAAAGGTGAATATTTTATTAGCAGAAATCCTCATAAACTAAAAGAAAAAATACCAAATACCTATGTTGTGGTAGGAACTTACTCTAGACAGTACGGGAAAGTTATGTTAAATGCAAGAGTTATGGATAATATAACAGGTAAAATAATTTCAAGTGCAAGAGCTACTTATCAACATAATAAAAGAAATGACTGTATTTTATTTAAAGATTGTAAACCTGCAAGAACAATAAAAATAATAGAAGAAAAATAGTTTAAATGAACAAAAATATTATAAAAATATTGAACTATTTTTCAGCTTCAATATTTTTAATACTTTTTTTTACTTCATGTTCAACAAATATAGCAAAAACAGTTGCTAGTAAATCCCCTACAAATCACAAGTATTTAACCGGTTCAACTAACTTTGACTCTTTAGTCGAAGAGTTGGTTGAAAAACAGGAACCAAAAATCAAAGAGTATATTGATTCCCAAGAAGCGGTTTTAGTTCCTGATTTCGTAAATGTCGATAGATTAAGAAATCGTTCAAAACTTGGATTTCTACTCTCTGAACAGCTAAAAAACTCTTTGTTAAATAAAGGAGTTATAGTAAAAGCCGTAGAATTAAGCAGAGATTTCCAATTAGGAGTACATGGCTTTAATGTTTTAACTAGAATACAAAAAGATATCAAAAATAAAGAGTTAAGCACTAGATATGCTTTTGTTGGAACATATAGCGTTACTACAGAGAGTTTGATTATTTTTACAAAACTTGTCGATCTTTCGACAGGAAATATTTTAAGCTCAGCTTCTAGTGAAACTTTGGTTGATGATGAGATATTCGATTTAGAAAGAAATACTATTCAACCTAATATTAGAGCCCCTATGGTTTTATAGTATATCTTGGATTAGAAATTGAGGACTTATCTCTCCTCTAAACTCATTTTTATTTATTGAAACTACTAAATTTATAGAATCTTCCAAATCTCTGTTTTCTGCATGAAATTGTAAAGCTTCAAAAACATAACCGTTGTTGTTTAAGGTTAGTTTTAAATGATTTTTATCTTTTCCAAATAGTTGGGTTTTTATAATTTTTGAATTTGATATTTTAAAAATAGGGCGATGATTATTTAAACCGTAAGGCTCAAACTTTTCAATAATATCCAAAAATTCAATATCCACGGAAGATACGTCAAGTTCTCCTAATACATCATGTTCTATATATAAATCTTTTGCTTCTATATTTAAAAGTTCATTTATTCTTTTTTTAAACTCTTCTAGATTTTTTGCTTCCATTGATAACCCGGCAGCATTTTTATGACCTCCAAAACCAAGAAGAAGGTCTGAAGTTTCGGAAATAATTGTGTGTAGATTTATATTTGCATTTGCTCTTGCACTACCTTTTGCTATTCCGTTTTTAATAGAAAATATAAAAGCAGGTTTTTTATAGGCATTTGAGAGTTTTGACGCAACAATTCCGATAACTCCTTCATGCCAATCTTCTCCCCAGACTATTACGGCATTATCTTGATTGCTCATTGCTTGCACTGCTTTTTTTGAAATCTCTTCTTGTAAGGTTTTTCTATAACAGTTTAGCTCTTCTAACATTTGAAGTGAATCATTTGCTTCATAAAGATTTTGAGATAGAAGAAAAGACAAGGCAATGGACGCATCATCCATTCTTCCAGCACTGTTTATTTTAGGAGCTATAGTAAAACCTACATCATCAGAGACAAAAAGCTGTTTTTGCATTACTTCATTTAATTTTATAAAAGCGGGTCTTTTTGAATTTTTTATAGATTTAAGTCCATGTTTGACCATAATATAGTTTAGACTTGTCATTGGCATTATATCTGCAATTATTGCAATACATAAAAGGTCGAAAAAGTCTTGTAGATTTACCTCTTTTTTTAGTTCTTGTTTTATTGCAGCACAAAGATACCATGCTACTTGGGCTCCGCAAATCTCTTTAAAAGGGAAATTACACTCTTTTTGTTTCGGATTTATTATGGCAAAAGCCTCGGGAAGTTCCTCTCCTACGGTGTGATGATCCGTAATAATTAAATCAATAGCTTTTTCTTTTAATTTTTTTGCGGCTTGATTTGCTGAAATTCCGTTGTCTACTGTTATAACCAAACCTTCATCAATCATATCGACAATTTTCGGTGAAAGTCCGTATCCGTGTTCAAATCTATTAGGGATAATATAATCTACTTGAATACCGATTTTTTGAAAAAAATCCACTACTATAGTTGTAGAAACAACTCCGTCAACATCATAATCTCCGACTATTGTGATTTTTTCATTTTTTAAAACGGCATCTTTGATTCTTGTTGTTGCTTTTTGAATATCTTTAAAACTGTCGGGTTTTGGCATTTGAGCAAGACGAGAATATTTGTCATTCTCATGTCTTGCTTTTAGTATATTAAAAAGTTCTTTTTTCGTAATCTTTAGCATTAATTAGCGGCATTAGCCTGTTTTACAAACTCTAAAATAATCGGGTTTGGTGTTTCTAAGTGAGAAGTAAATTCAGGGTGGAATTGAACACCTACAAACCAAGGGTGATCTTTGATTTCAACTGCTTCAATTAAACCGTTTGATTGTCCTGAAATTATCATACCTGCATTTTCCAGTTTCTCTTTATATGCAGGATTTGCTTCATATCTGTGTCTATGTCTTTCATAATAGACTTCTTCTTTTCCATAAGCTTTTTGAAGGTTACTTCCTTTTAGGGGTTCAAACGGATATTCTCCCAATCTCATTGTTCCGCCCATTGGAGATTTTTTTGTTCTTACTTGTTTATTTCCGCTTTGGTCGATAAATTCATCAATTAGGTATATTACAGGTTCTTTTGTTTCAGGATCAAACTCTACAGAGTTTGCATTTTCGATTCCTAATACGTTTCTTGCGTATTCTACGATAGCTAATTGCATACCAAGACAGATTCCAAGGAAAGGAATTTTATTTTCTCTTGCATATTTTATTGCAGCAAGTTTACCGTCAACCCCTCTTGGTCCAAAACCGCCTGCAACTAAAATTCCGTCTGAATTTCCTATTACTTCATAGGCTCCTTCATCTTCAATTCTTTGTGAATCACACCAGTGGATATTGATTTTTGTATTTAGATGAGCTCCTGCATGAATCAAAGCTTCAATCAAAGATTTGTAAGACTCTTTTAAATCAAGATATTTACCTACAAATGCGATTGTAACTTCATCTTGGGGAATAAGAATATTTTTTACCAAAGTATCCCATTTTTCCATATTCGGTTTTAATTTTATACAGAAGTGTTCTGAAAGAGGGGTTAAAATTCCCTCTTTTATAAAATGAAGAGGAACTTGGTAAATAGATTGTGCATCATCTGCTTCTATAACGGCATTTCTTTCAATATCACATGAAAATGCTAGTTTATCTTTTAAATTTTTAGGAAGAGGTTTTTCTGTTCTGCATACAAGCATATGCGGAGTTATACCTATTCTTCTTAACTCTTGAACTGAGTGTTGTGTCGGTTTTGTTTTTAGTTCTCCCGCAGCTTTTACGTAAGGAACTAAACTTACATGAATATTCATAATATTTGTTTTTGGGAGTTCATGTCTCATTGCTCTTATTGCTTCCATAAAAGGCAGACCTTCTATATCTCCTACCGTACCACCTAATTCAACAATTAAGAAATCTTTATCATCTGCTGCTGCATAGATTCTATCTTTGATTTCATCTACAACATGAGGGATTACTTGAATAGTTTTTCCTAAATAACCGCCTTTTCTCTCTCTTCTAATTACGCTTTGGTAAACTTGTCCTGTAGTAAAAGAGTTTTTAGCAGTAAGTGTTGTATCAATAAATCGTTCATAGTTTCCTAAATCCAAATCTGTTTCAGCTCCGTCTGCCGTAACAAAAACTTCACCGTGTTCTAAAGGGCTCATTGTCCCCGGGTCAACATTTAAATAAGGGTCAATTTTCAGCATTGATACTTTAAAACCTGATTGTTTTAAAATAGTTGCAATAGAAGCTGAAGTTATACCTTTCCCTAGTGAGCTTAATACCCCACCTGTAACAAATATGAATTTAGTCATTATATGGAACTCCGTAAAAATTGATTAAAAATTGTAAAAATATTTCGCGATTATAACTTATTAGAAGTAAATATTGAGTTAAAGTAAAAGGAGTATTTATAAACTCCTTCTTACTCTATTTTTTTAGTTTATCTGCTCTTGGGTAGATAAACACCGCTTTTCTTAAAACAGATACTTTTTGAGGTTCGTCTATAGCATAAGCTCTAATAGTAACTGTTATTGGTGTATCTTTTGTAACATCATTTACAAGAATTTTATCTGTTTGTAAAATTACCACTTTTTTAGACATTTTTTTAGGGTCTAATTTAAACGGTTTAAATCTTTTGATTTTAATATCAGGATGATCTACAATCTCTAAGGCATAAGTGTGTGTTTTAGAGTCTGTATTTTGGAAAAGGAATAAGAAGTTGTTTGTAACTACATTTCCCTCTTTTATTTTATAAAGCTGCGTTGTTTTATTTACGTTTAACAACATATGCTCTTTTTCTCCACCCATTACAAAAAGAAGTGCTAAAACAACTACAAGTGCAACAGTATACATAATAGTTGATTTTCTGAATACTTTTGTAGGTTCATCTTTTTCTATAGATCTTGTACTTGTCCATTGAACTAAAGACTCTTTTCCTAATTTTCCCATAACCGTAGTACATGCATCAACACACTCTAAACAGTTAATACACTCAAGTTGCATACCTTTTCTGATATCGATATGTGTAGGACAAACTGTTACACATGATTCACATGCAGTACATTCGTTTGTAGGATCAGGTAAATCTTTTTGTTTGAAGATAATTTTTTCTTTATGGTCGTCATATATATGACCTCCTCTTTTTGTAGAGTAGATTGCTTGATATGTGTCGTTATCATAAAGAACTGATTGAACTCTTGAATAAGGGCAAACATAAACACAGAAGTTCTCTTTCATAAAGATTACGTCATATACTAAAAACGCCGCAATAATTAAAACAAAACCGATTAAAAACCAGTGTTCAGCAGGATTTTGTAAATATGCGAAAAAATCTTCCGGAGGAACAAAATACCACATAAAGTCAGCTGCCGCAATTATTGCAAGAAGTGACCAAATAATAATAGCTATAACTCTTTTTGAAGCATTTTCCGGTTTTTTCCAGTCAGGCTCTTTTTGTTTGTTTTTAATTCTTCTTAAACCTAAAAGTTTAGTTTCGATTAAATCTCTGTATATAACCCTAAAAATTGTTTGGGGACATGACCATCCACACCAAGCTCTCCCTCCTATTGCAGTAATTGCAAAAATCCCTAAAAATAAGAGCATTAATAAAAATGGCATTAAATAAAGTTCTTGCATATCAAATGCAACACCTAACAAGTGAAGTTGTTTTTTATCAAATGATAATAAAAAAATATGATTCCCGTTAATCGTAATAAAAGGTATTGCCAATGATACTATTGTTGCAATAGCATAACCGTAATATCTTTTTATCCGATAAGGGGTTTTTTTTAAAGTTGCTGTTTTTCCTTCCATCTTTTTATCCTAAAGTTTTTCTTAATTGTATATAAATCTAACTTATAATTAACATAAATTATTATAAGAATGAATTATATATTATTTGTTAGCTTTTTATAAGCTTCAAGTTTTACAAAAATTTCATTTATGATGAGGTTTATATCAAAGTTATCGATGAAGTTGATTTTTGGATACTCTTCAATGATTGTTTCAAACTTTTTAATCATATCTTCAAAAGAATCGGCTTTTACTGTCGGTAATTTTAATTTTTTAATTAAGTTCTCATCATACTCTTTGTCGTCTCTTCTTAATAATACGGGACTACCTCCGCATTTGATTGATTCTATACAGGCATTTAACGATCCTGAAAGGAGGTATTTCGTACTTCTTATAGAGTCAATATAACTCTCTTCATTTAAAATTTCATTAAAATATTGAACTAATTTTTCTTCATTACCCAAGAAAAAATAGTGCCCCCATAATAAAGAAATATTTTGTTTTTCAGAATTTTCACATAATTTAAGAAGTCTATTGTCATAATCGTCATCACCAAAGAAAAACAGTTTTTCAATAGTATGTTTTTCCTGCTTTTTAAAAAAATCGTTATGGGTAATAGTATATGGAATATCTTCAGGAATTTTGTATAAAAGTGTACAAAAATCTTTCATATGTGTTTGCATAAAATCGCTTGCTTCATCCGTATCGTAGATTAAGATATCTCCTCTTTGCATGATATTTGGAAGATTTGATAAAACATCCACTGACACATATTTTTTAATACCAAGTTCTTCTTTTGCATAAACTCCTGCTCTAAAATCACAGGTACAAAGGATTGGATCACAATCTTTTTCTTGAAGAAGTTTTGCTATTGCCGCGCATCTTCTTGTTGCATCTAAACCTATTGCATGTCCGCTTTTTGCATAAAGATATACTTTCATTAACTATTTTCCCTAAACTTAAATTTTATTTTGATTATCCAATTTCGCGAATTTTATAATAAACTAGATTAAAGTTTGGATTTATGAATAAATCTAAAATATATTGATGAATTTTTTTTCATATTCCATTCATATGAAGTTCATTTATCCTTTGTAAACTTCTTAAAATTTTCAGGAGTTTGTATGGTTGATTTTTCTTTAAAAAGATTTGTCTCTTTTTTTAAATATTTCCTCTTTTTCTTCTACTTTTCTGCGGTTTATCATCTTTTATGTATAATCTTTAAGATAACGGGTACGGTAGGTTTAAGAGAGAGTTTTTATATGAGTTTTCTTTGGATGACTTTGGTTCTGCTTTTTAATAATAAAGCAAAAAAAGTAGCCGCTTTTATAGGTATTGTTTTATGGCTTGGTTCTTTGTTTAGTTTGGGGTATTTTGCTCTTTACGGACAAGAGTTTTCTCAAAGTGTTATTTTTATAATCTTTGAATCAAATCTTACGGAAAGCAGTGAGTTCTTAGAAACTTATTTTGTATGGTGGCTTATTCCTATGGTGCTTATTTACTCTTTTATTGCTTTTTATTTGTGGAAAAAGTTAGATGATGGGTTAGATATAAAGATTTATAAAAAATTAATTTTCGTACTTCTTTTTACTGCTATACCTTTTCATAAATTTATAGATAATTATATAGTCGGAAATAAGTCTTTAACTGATTCAAGTTATATTCAAATGAAAAGAATGGAAACGGCAACACCTTGGAATATAGCTTTTAGTTACGTTACATATAGAATTGATTTGGCAAATATGGAAAGACTTATACATGCAAATACAAATTTAAAACCTTTAAAGAATTTAAAAGATAAATATAAAGATGAAGATACAACACTGGTTTTAGTTATAGGAGAATCTACAAACAGAAATAGAATGAGTCTTTACGGATATAAAAGGGATACCACTCCTCAATTACAAAAGTTAAAAAAAGATTTAGTTCTTTTTGATAACGTATACTCTCCAAGACCTTATACAATCGAAGTTTTGCAACAGGCTTTAACGTTTGCAGATGAAGAAAATCCCGATTTGTACTTAGATAAACCGAATTTGATTAATATAATGAAACAAGCAGGTTACGAAACTTTTTGGATAACAAATCAGCAAACACAGACAAAAAGAAATACTATGCTTACTACTTTTTCTCAAATGTGCGATCATCAAGTTTATCTTAACAATAATAGAAAACAAAACAGTGCGGCATATGACGGTGCTGTTTTAAAACCTTTTGAAGATGTATTAAATAATGATATGCATAAAAAAAGATTTATTGTAGTTCATCTTTTAGGAACTCATAATAGATATAAATATAGATACCCCAAAGAGTTTGCTATTTTTGATAATAAAGGTGGGTTAGAAGGCTTAAATTCTGAACAGAAAACCCTTTATAATGAGTATGACAATGCAGTTTATTATAATGATTATGTAGTTTCAAAACTGATAGAAACAATTAAAAATCACAATGAAAGTAATATAGCAATGCTATATTTATCTGACCACGGAGAAGAGGTTTTTGATAATGTTTTTGAAAAAAGGTTGGGAAGAAATGAAAATAATCCTACAAAAGCAATGTATACAATTCCTTTTATGGTATACCAAAATGAAAAGTGGAAAAGTACAATCGGAAATAATATAGCTAAAAATGCAAACCATAGATTATACTCTTCTTCAAATCTGATTTATACTTTTTCAGATTTGGCGGGAATCTATTTTGATGATTTTGATGCTTCAAAAAGTATAATCAATAAAAATTTCTATCAATATTCCGTATATATTGGGGATCCTTACAGTAAAAATAAATTAAGGGATTTAACAAAAAAACCTTTTAAACAGCAAAGCTAAAAGAGATACTCTTTTAGCTTTATGATATAAAACTTATTTTTTATAAAATATTATGAAAACTCTATTAAAATAATATAACTATAAAATAGAGGAAAAAGATGAAAAGTATTTACATAATCAGCGATGTTCACGGAAGTTATAAAACTCTATTAGCTTTAATAGATAAACTGCCTGATAAAGAGAACTCTAAAATATGTTTTGTGGGAGATTTAGTTGATAGAGGCAGTGACTCCTTCTTGGTTATAAAATATATTATGGATAACAATTTAGATTGTGTTTTGGGAAATCATGAATTGATGTTTCTAAAATATGCTCCTTTATTAAAAAATGATAGACAAAATAGAGCTCTAGCCCAATGGTTGTTTAAAAATGGCGGAGAAGAAACTATAAAATCGTATAAAAACGAAGAAGAGTTTTATTCTCAACTTGAGTTTATTAAAAGTCTGCCTCTGTATAAAGAGTATAAGGATATAAAAACCCAAGATGGAAGATACTTGGTTGTTTCTCACTCTTGCGTGGGAAAAGTTTGGAAGCTTAGAGATAGCAAAAATAAAGAGGAAATAGAAGCTTTTGAGAATCATGTGTTATGGAGCAGATATATGAATTTTGATAATAAAGATATATTTAACGTATATGGTCATACAATAGTCTCAGAGCCTGATATTGCGGATTATTATGCCGATATAGATTTAGGATGTTATAACAAAGATAAAATCCCTAATCCAAGATTATGTGCTTTGGAGTTTCCTAGTATGAAAGTTTTTACTCAAAGGAATATTGAGTAAGTTATTAGGGAGTGTTAAAAATTCTGTGTCAATCTGATAAAATAATATCAAGGATTGACAATGAAAAAAGAAACAGAGTTTGATTTTAATGAAGCAGTTCAACAACTTTTAGCTGGTAAAAAAATAAGTGGGAAAGATGGTGTACTTGCTCCCTTAGTAAAACAATTAGTGGAAGCTGCATTAGAAGCAGAAGTAGAATCTCATATAAAAGATGATGTATTATCAGGAAATAAGAATAGGAAAAATGGTAAAACATCTAAAACAATAAAATCAACAGATGGAACATTTGAACTAAATACACCAAGAGATAGAGCAGGATCTTTTGAACCACAACTAGTAAAGAAAAATCAAACAACAATTTCAAATGAAATAGAAGAAAGAATAATTTCAATGTATGGCTTAGGATTAAGCTATAGAGATATAATTAAACATATTGAAGAGATATATAGAGTAGAATTATCAACTGCAACAATAAGTGCAATTACGGATAAGATTATTGATAAAGTAAAAGCATGGCAAAGTAGACCATTAGAAACAATTTATCCTTTTGTATGGTTAGATGCAATCCATTATAAAATCAAGGATGGTGGTAAATATGTGTCAAAAGCAGTTTATACTGTTTTAGGACTTCGTTTAGATGGTAAAAAAGAGATACTTGGACTTTATCTAAGTGAGAGTGAAGGTGCAAACTTCTGGCTTAGTGTTTTAAGTGATTTAAACAACAGAGGATTGCAAGATATACTTATTGCAAGTGTAGATGGTTTAAAAGGCTTCCCTGAAGCAATAAAAACAATATTTCCAAAAACAGAAGTACAACTATGTATTATTCATCAAATTAGAAATTCAATGAAATATGTTGCTTCTAAAAACCATAAAGAATTTATGAAAGATTTAAAACCTGTTTATCAAGCAGTATCAAAAGAGATAGCAGAAGACGAACTTCTAAAACTTGATGAGAAATGGGGTAAAAAATATCCTATTGTACTTCAATCTTGGCATAATAAATGGGAAAATCTATCTGTTTATTTTAAGTATCCACCTGAAATTAGAAAAGTGATTTATACGACCAATATTATTGAGTCTGTTCATAGACAATTTAGGAAACTAACAAAAACAAAAGGAGCATTTCCAAATGAAAATTCTTTATTAAAATTATTATATATGGGGATACAAAATGCAAGTGAAAAATGGACAATGCCAGTTAGAAACTGGAATCTAACTCTCTCTCAGTTAGCAATATTTTTCGAGGGAAGGTTAGATGATTTTTTAGAGGTGTAACTTTAGTTACAATTAGTTACTTGACACAGATTTTTAAACAGTCTCTTAACTATAAACTTCCACTCTATTTCTTCCGTTTTCTTTTGCCCTATAGAGTGCTTCATCTGCTTTGATGGTCATTTTATCTATATCAAATTTTTCTTCGAAACTGCAAACACCCAAACTAATAGTAACTCTTTTTTCATAAGTGCTGTATTGATGGTTTGCTACTGCTTTATTTAACTCTTTTGCTAATGATACAGCACCGTCTTGAGTTGTATGGGGAGTTATTACCATAAACTCTTCTCCTCCCCATCTTCCTAAAATATCAGTCTTTCTTATAGTCTTTTTTAAAACTTTTGAAGTTTCAATTAAAACATCATCGCCGATTTTATGTCCATAGTTATCATTTACTTTTTTAAAAAAATCAATATCCATTAAAATTAGAGAAAAAGGCGTATTGTACCTTTTTGCCAATTCATATTGCTCTTTTAAAACCTTATCTATTTTAACTCTATTATATAAGCTTGTTAATTTATCGGTAATTGAAAGTTTTAAAAGTTCTTCATTTTTTTTCTTTAACTGTTTTGTTCTCTCTATTACTTTCTTTTCTAGCGAGTGTTGGTAAGAGTGTATAGCTTGGGACATTTCATACATTGAATTTGAGAGCTCTGCTACTTCCAGTACCGATGTTTCGACTATTTTTATATCTTTAAACTCTCTTTTCTCTACTTTTCTACTTTGTTTTGTAAGAATATCAATAGGTTTAACAATAATTCTTGATGAGTAGATTACCAAAGGAATTAAGAAGAGAATACTTAATAAAAAAATTATCATTATTTCATATGTCTGTTTTTTATAAAAAGAGATTAACTGCTCATATTGGGAAAAGAAAGCTAAATATTCATTTTTGTTAACAGTATTTATTTGAACTACATATTTTATCCCGTCTATATTTACAGTTGTAGGCTTAAAAAGACTCTCTTTGTTTTCAATTTCTGATAAAAACTTTTCTAATTTTTCACTTTTTTTTAAAGAAGATATGATGTTCATATTCTTATCAAGTAAAAATGCATTGCTGTAACTGTTTTTAATATGTTTTTCAAAAAGCTTGCGTATATCATAGATAAGTACATCTATTCCTACAACTGTACTGCTCTTTGCAACTCTTTTTGCATAAGTTATCCCCTTTGATGGAATATTAGAGAATTTATAGGGATCAGTTTTGATAATATTGTTACTTACCAGTGCTTTTTTATACCAAGGTCTAGTATTTGATTTATAATCTGTTTTTTCAAAATAACTTTTTGTCTCTTCTAAATCTTTGTTAAGCAGAACAATTTTTTTTAAGGCAGAGTCTTTAGAATCAATTCTTATAAAAAGCCATTTATCAGTGACTTTTGCATTATAGAGATCTCTTAGGGTATTATGTATATCTAAATTAATCAATTCATAAAAACCGTTATTTTTAAAACCTGAATATACTGCATATAAATTTGAGTTATTCTCTAAAATATCTTTATAAAGTTTTAAACTAGGTTCACTTATATTATTTAGTAAAAGTATTATATTTTCATTGATTTTATCCATACTTTTTATAGATCTATTTATATCACTGCTTAGACCTTCAAGTTTTATATTAATACTTTCATAAGAGAGTTTTTTTGCAAAATATAAAATCTGGATAATAAAGATAATCCCCATAATAATTGTAATTAAAAAGAAAATGGAGAGAACGGTTGTTTTAAGAGATATCTTTTTCTTTGCATTAAAATTCAATTTTACCATTACTTTAGCCTTAAAAAATAAATTGCCTAAAATAATAATATAAACTAGTGACTAAGTAGTGAACCTCTAATTTCTTTGTTTTAATTTATAACCTTGCGAGAATACATTTTCAATGGCTTCAAAGGGCAGTTTCTTTCTGATTTTTTTTACTAAAGTTTTAATACTTTCTATGGAAACATTTTCATCGCAACTCCAAATATTTTCTATAATTTCATCATAAGTAAAAACTCTGTCTAAAGAGGATGATAATAAAGAGATAAACTCTTTTTCTTTTGTTGTAAGATAGACTTCTGTACTAAAATACATTAGTTTCTCTTTTTTTATATCCCAATAATAGTTATTTGATAAATCGATTATTTTAAGGGGTTCCACAGAATAAAGCAGTAGTTCATCTATTGTTTTTTGTAGTGTTTTTTGCAGTTGTGCTCTTGTAACGGGTTTGATTAAATATTGAGATAGTTTTAGTTCAGTAGCTTCCAACAAATAGTTTTTATCACTATGGGCAGTAAGCATAATAACTTTTGTTTGGAAATCTTTTTCTCTGATTTTTTTAACTAATTCTAAGCCGCTTATATGAGGTAGTTTTATATCTACAATCATAATATCGGGTTTCTTATCATTATAAATTTTATATCCTTCATAAGAGTCTTTTGCCGAATATACCTCTTTAAATAAAAGTTTCAAATATGATAAATAGTTCTCTCTTATTATATCTTCATCATCAATAAATAAAATAGTATAAGGGTATTTATTTTGATCCATCTTTATTTCCTTTGGGCAGTTCAATCTGAAAAGTAGCTCCATCTTTATGATTAAAAGCTCTTAGTTTTCCATTTAAAACTTCTTCGGTTATAGATTTTGCCATATATAAGCCTAATCCAACACCTTGTGATTTATCTTTTGTAGTAAAATAGGGCTCAAAAATAGTTTCTGTCAATTTTGGATCAATTCCCAAGGCATTGTCACATATATTTAAAAGAACGGTTTGCTCTTTTTCTATTATTTCTATTTTTACGCCGGGATTTTTTATACTATTTTTAATAAGTGCATCTTTTGCATTATTTAAAATAATCACAATAACATGCTCTAATTCTCTTACAAAAGTTTCAATCATCAGATCAGATTTTATTTTATGGTTGAATTCAATTTTATGTAAAATAAAGTGACTTTTTACGATGTTGAAAGATTGGATAACAACTTCATTTATATCTATTATCACTCTCTCTTTTTTGGGATTGAAAAAGTTTTGAAAATCATTAATTACATTTCCCATATAAGTTGTCATAGTCTCTATTTCATTAAGTTTATTAGCTATATTTTCATCATCAATATCTAATTGGGTACATCGAATATCAATCATTAAAACGCTTGAGTTAATTTGTGCCAAGGGCTGTTTCCATTGATGGGCAATATTTTCAATCATCTCTCCCATTTGGGCAAAACGATTTTGACGTAATAATAAAACTTGCTTTTTTAATCTCTTTTTATTTTCCTCTTTTAAATATAGATTAAAATAGAAAAAAATAGCAACTAAAGCAAGAGAGAAAAATAAAAATTGAATTAGAAGTTTATAATCTTTATTACTCTTTTTAGTATTATATTTATTGTAAATATTTTCAATGTCTTTTGGACTGATAGATAAAATAACTTTTTGAATGATAGAAAACAGTATTTCATTGTTTTTATCTACCCCAAGGGAATACTTAATTTTAAAAGGAAGCTCTTTACTTGTACTTAGGTATTGGAAGTTTCTTTTTTTTACATTATGTGAAATAATACTTTGGGTATCTATTAATCCAAATATCTCATTTTTATTGATTCTATCAAAAGCTTCGGAGATAGAGTCAAGTTTCGTGATATTTAGCTTTGCGATATTCTCTTGTAAGACATCTTCCGTAAAATGATTTTTAATAATGGCAAAGGGTTTATTAATAGAGAAAATATCCAAAGGATTTTCCTTGTTAGAAGCTTTTTGTAAAAGAACTAAAGATTCAGATAAGTAAGGAGAAGTATGTTTTAAAAATTGTTCGGACTCAACACTTCTTTGAATAAAAGCCACTATATCACATCTTTTGTTTTTTATACTATCGTAGATCTCTTTTTTGGTATCTATTTTTATTATGCTAAAAGGCAAATCTATTTTTTTAAAAAAAAGATTTAGATACTCTTTTGTCATACTTTTTATTTCTTTATCTTTAATCCATTGGGAACTAACACACACTTTTATTTTATTTAAAGAGCTGAGGTACTTTGACTCATCTTTTGATAGAGTGAGATTTAAATTATTTGAAAAACCGTATATATAAAAGAATAAAACTAAAAATAGAACTCTCATTTAATTTTGTCTTTTATACCTAAGATGGGCAGATATTATAAACATAAATATAAAAAGAGTGCAAAAGAGGGCTATATAAGGAGATAAAACCATAAATTTCGTAGAATATAAAAACTCAATTGCATAAGCCATTGTTGAAGCATTTAATGCCCTTAGTAAAAAAACTATAGAGACTATTATAAAATAGATGGATGCAATCGTATTGATAGTTTTAAGTTTTTTTAAACTATCTATCCAAAAAATATAGCTTAAAGCAATAGAATAAGATATTGAAAATAGAGAGAAAATTATTATTCTCATTTGTAAATCATAATAGATATAACTGAATATATAGAAACCGAAAAGAACCAGAAAAATAGGGATTAAATAACGATTCCTCCATTTGCAGCTTAATCCTAAAAGAGCACGCGCTCCAATATATAAAAATATATACCCTAAAACAAGAATCGTAACTCCTATAACAATTGATAAAAAATCTGAAATCTCATTTCTTAAAGTTGTCAAGGCTAAGCCTATAAAATAACAGATACAAAAATACAGAAAAAAGTTAATAGCTTTTTCACTTTTATAGACTATTTTTAATATTAAATTAAATAGTGTAAAAAGTATTAAAGAAGATAAAACAATATATATAATTAAGCTATTTGCAATCAAAACTCACCTTTTTTTTAGAGAATAATTTACATGATATAAGAAATAATAATATATGTTTAATAAAAAAGGGGTGAATTTAATTGAAAGTTTAGAGGTACCGTTTGGACTGTTATAAGATACATTAGTTAATGAGGATGTTTTATATTTTTGAGATTATTATTTTATCTCTAACTCATTAAAATAATAATTAAGTATATTATTGGTATTATATTTTAAAGAAATAATCTAAAAGTGGATTTAAATGTTTGAAGATTTTAAAATAAAAAAAGCAAGTGATATCAGCTATAATGATTTAGAAAATATAGTATCTCAATTTTTGGTAAAAGTGATTTAGAATATTTTTTAAATATTCATTCATCTGAAGAAGTATCATATAAATTAAATGAAAATAGTCATTACACTAAAGAATATTGGCTAAAAGAATATGAATATGGAAATATATTTATTCTTAAATATAATACTAGACATCCAGCCTTAACTTATACAAATGATGGTTATAAGATTATTCGTTCAAATAATCATTTTTTTAATAGAAGTTTAGAATGGCTTATTCAATCACTTAGACCTACTACAGCTCCTGTGCCAAGAGTTCAGATTAAAAAAGTAGTTGAAGAAATTTATGAACCAATTGTAGAAAAAGAAACTAAGAAGGAAACGGTAAAAGTAGATGATAAATTTGTTGGTTTAATTATTAGAGATGACTTACAAAAAATTCACCTTCTTACAGAAAAAGATATAAAAAAATATAAAATACAAAAAAGGAATCCTATAACTAGAGCTTTACAAAATCAACATCCAATGATTCAAGGATCAGGTTCAATCTTTGCTGGATTATATGGATTTGGAGATTGGGCAGCTAGAATTTCAGGTTTTAGAGATTGGCAATTAGATAATATTGACGACATAGAACAAGACATTGCTACAGATGAAACAAAATATACTTTAAAACTTATAAAGTATATCCTTTCTAATGAGAATGATTCTTTTGAAATATTTGCTAAATCTGTTAAAAAATATATCGAAAAAAATCCAGAATATGTTACTAGTAGATTTTTAACTGGTTATGGAATTACCAAATTAACTGGTACAAGAATAATACCTTATACATCAATTGTTGGTCAAATTACTTTTTCAGCAAAAGAGATTGATCAATTTGCAAGAAATATTATATTGGGGAAATAAAAATGAAAAAAAAACATTTAAAAATACACTTGCTTTAATTTTTCAAAGATATATTATTATCGATAATAAAAAATATAGGCTACCTTATTATATAAAAATCCCTAAAGAATTATTAAACTTTATTTATGGAATGGGGGGATTTTTAATGGTTGGTGGTTCAATTAGTATGTTTTTTCAATCTTTAAATATAAAACCAAACTTATGGATAGTTGTTCCCTTAACTATTTTTATTGCATTGTTAATTAATTTTTTAATTGTTTATTTCTCGCCATTAGTTGAAGTAAAAGAAAAAATCAATGAATGAAAAAATAAAGTATACATTAGCTTTAACTTTCAAAGAGAAAATCAATATAGATGGATATTTTTATACATTACCTATAGTTACAAAACTTTTAAAGACAATTGTCAATGTTTTATTTGTTATGGGAGGCTTTTTATCTCTTGGAGCGATTATAAGTATTTTAACCCAAAAGTTCGATTTTACAATACCTTTTTGGTTGTTGATACTATTTCTATTATTAATACTCTTGAGTGTGAATTTTTTTATTACTTATATCTCACGTTGAGATAAAAGAGTCATAATAAAAAAACTAATAGAACTAAGTAGTAGTAAAATATCTATAAAAAATTGTGAGCATATTAATAATTTAAAAAATCTGAAATTTTCAGATTTTTTAACTAAATATCTCGATTCTATGTCATCAGAAAAACATAATGTGATAGAATTTATAAATTTAACTTGTGGCTCTAGAAAAGAGAATGAGTATTCTATTTATTATGGCGGGGAAGCAGAGTGGAATAAAGGATGGAGTGATATATTGTTTTTTGAGTATGCTAAAGCAACAAAAACAATTAATCAAAATAGTTTTGAATATTTTTATCAGTAATAGTAAAGTGTTTTACTTTTCCAAATCTATTGAAAATATAGCAATTAAAATTTAACATTGTATCTTAATCTAAGAATAGCATTTAATTTAAAACTAGAAAATTGACCTTTTAAAGTTTGCATAAAATCAAGGGTCAAATTTCTAGTTGAAGTAGGCATTTAAATTCTCACTAACTAATGTATATTCTCATTAATTAGTGTGTTTTACATCTCATGTCATAATCAAAAAAAAATGATAATAACAAAACTACATTTAAATCCCCATATAGTATATGATAGTTCATAATTTGATTTTTTTAATTAATTAAATATAGTAAATAAAAAATGATAATGAGATTTAGGTTTATTAAATTAAGAAAATAGTTTATTAAAAATTTTCTTGCTTTAAAATTAATTTAGTATAATACCCAAAGAGGATAAAATGAACAAAATTTCAAACTTTATATATGATAGTGCATATCAAAATGTAGACTTAAAAACTAAAATTGAAGATACAAAATCTATTCTAAGAGAATATTATATAAATGACTCACGACCTTTATGTGTGGCATTTAGTGGAGGTAAGGATAGTACAGCGTTGGTCTTTCTTATGATAAGTCTTTTATTAGAGTTACAAAAAGAAAATAAATTAGAGAAGACGACTCATATAGTAAATTCAAATACACTAGCAGAGTTGCCACCTTTGTTAGAACATTTAGAAACCTCATTAAAATCGATTCAAACATATGCAAATACTAAAAATTTAAATATTAAAGTACATGAAGTAGTCCCTGAAGATAAACATACATTAAATGTACAGTTACTTGGAGTAGGAATGCCTCCTCCCTCAATGAACTTTAGATGGTGTACTACAAAATTAAAAGTTTGGCCAATTGAAAAAAAACTTAAAGAGCTTTTCCCTGATGGTAAATTCATTTCAGTTGTAGGTTCAAGAAGAGATGAAAGTTCAGATAGAAAAAAAAGGATTATTAGACAATCAAAAGTAAATTCTCATCTTAAAATTAATGATAGATTTACAAATGCAGATAATTTATACCCTATAGAGTTTTGGAATACAAAAAATATTTGGGAATATATTTTAGATCAAGATAGTGAAATTATTGATACAAATTTTTTATGGTCATTATATAGTGATGCAAGTAGTAAAAATGCACATGAGTGTTCTTTCGTTGGTGCTGGAGGGAAGCATATAGATGAAGGTAAAATAGGTTGTGGGCAGTCTAGGTTTGGTTGTTGGCAATGCTATGTTGTTAGAGATAATGACAAAAGTTTAGATGGATTACTTAAAAGTGGTTATTCTGATATGGATTTATATAAAGATTATAGAGAACTTTATTGGAATTTTTCTCAAAAAGGTTGGGAAAACACAAGGGATGTATATTCTCATAGAACTCAACAACGTGAGTTTTTTGAAGATAAGCCTGAAAGAGTTGGAATGACGAAACCAAAAGGTGTAATGCTTAAAATTCGTATGAGGTTTTTTGAAGAATTATTAAAATTAAATGCAAAATTGTCATATGAAATAATTACATTAAATGAAATAAAATTAATTCAAGAAAGATGGTTATATGAAGGAGATTTAGAATTAAAGGCATTTAAACTTGCAAGAAAATTTGGATTTGATATAACTCATTCAATGAAAAAAGAACTTTTAAAAAATAGAAGAAGTGCATTAGAATTTTATAATAATTATTTAAATAAAAAAGAATTAAGAGATATTTTTGCAATACTTACACTAAAAAGATTTGCTATTCAACATATTATAAATAAAGAAAAAATAACTAATAAATTTTTCCCTACGAAAGATATAGAAAAGCATATAAGAAAAGAGTGGAAAAAACTAAAGACAATAAAAAAAGATATAAAAGATTACAATATAATTGATTATTTAAATAAATAATTTACTAATATATTACTTGACTTTAAGTTATATAATTTTAGAATATATGTACTAAGTATATTTAGGAGTATATAATAATGTCAAGTGAAGAATTCAATAATAAGATAATAATTCCCATATATGATTCAACTAATGCTAATAGTAGTTTTGAAAAAAATAACTTAATTCAAAAAAAGTCTTATATTAAAATTGAGCACTTAATAGAAAGAAGTTTGAACACATTAGAAAAAAATGACTATACTTGCAAAGAAAGATTTCATGAATCTATAACTGTTTTAGGAGCAAGAGGAAGTGGTAAAACAAGTTTTCTATTAAATTTAGAAAATTATTTGGATAAAAAAATATCAGATAAAACTTCTTTTCTAAAAATACTTGATCCTACATTATTTGAATCAAAACAGCATGTTTTACTCACAATTATTTCTATTATCATTAAAAAAGTAGAAGAACTAAAAGAAAAAAAAGAGGTAGAAGAAGCTTTATTTGATAATTATAAAAATTCATTAAATAATCTAGCTGAAGGTATTCATTTACTTGATGGCGTTGATTCTGAGGTAAGTCATAAATCAATATGGGAAGATTCAAGAATTAATTTTAATAAGGGTATTAAATCATCAAAAAGTGGAATAGAATTTGAGGAAGATTTTAAAGAATTTATTGAAATGACATTAAAATATATTAAAAAAGAAATGATTGTATTAATTTTTGATGATATAGATACAAATATAGAAAAAGGATGGCCAGTATTAGAAGTGATAAGAAAATATCTCACATCTCTTAGATTACAAGTTGTAGTATCTGGTGACTGGAATTTATTTAGTACATTAGTTAGAGTTAAACAATTCAAAAACTTAAATGGGATTAATAAAATTGAAGATAAACAAAAATACTTAAAAACAATAGAAATTTTGGAAGAACAATATTTAACAAAAATATTAAAACCAGAAAATAGGATAATGTTACAAGGATTAGATTCTATATGTAGAAATACAAATATTTATGTTATTGAAGACAAAAACTCTTTAAATCAAAAAGAATTAAAAAATAATAGTTTATTAATAAATATATACAAAGATATGATTAAAGAATTATTAAAAACAGAGAAAACAGATATATCTGATAATTTTATAAAGCTATTTCTAACATTACCATTAAGATCTAATATTCAATTACTATTTACTTATTTTAAATCAAAAGAAAAAACAGAAAATATAAATGATGAATTTGTTGATGAAGTAGGAAAACAATATTTAACACAATTATCAAGATATGATGTAACGTTTAGTGATTTCTGGGAATTTAAAGAAGACACAGCTGTATATTATTATATTAAAAAATCATTAGAAATAGTTTCAAATAATCCTGAACTTGATATAAATCTTTTTTTTAATCTTTCAAATTTAAAACCTATAGAAGATACTGATAGAAATATATTATTTTTTATTTTAAGAAGTTTTATCAGCATATTAATAAATAAAAGAATCGATATAGCCTTAGAATGGATGTTTAAAGTAGAGCTTTTTAATCTAGTTAGAAATGCAGATGAAGAATTCTATGAATTTAATAAACCATTGAAAAAGAAAAAAGATTATATCATGGATAATTTAAACTATTTAGGACATGGTGTACAAACAAATTTATATGAATTTATGATAAGACTAAATGGATTTTTAAATTATCAAGACTTAGAGAAAAAGGACAATAGAGTAGATTATGTTCCTGGCTTCATTAAGGTTTATAAAGATAAAAGTAAAAAGAAAGAAAAAAGTTATCAATATTTTTTAGGCAAAGTTAGTGAATTAGAAGATAAAGATAGTTATTTAATACTATCTTCTATAATGTTTAACAGTATAAATTTAAAAAGAAACTCTCAATCAGATTTATATGGGAGTATCTATTTTATAATTGCTTTTATAGGAGAATTAATTAAGGGTACAAAGCTACATAAAAGTGTTAAAGATACTTTAAAAAATCAAATAGGATTGAGTATGATTAGACCTTATGCGGATAATAATATTCATGATATAATTGATGCAAATTATCCTTTTGAAAATGGATTAGAAAAATCTCAATTAGTTAATTCTTTAGAGGCATGGTTATCTAAATTAGATATTGTAAAATCATTTCCAATAGAGACACTAAATAATACTATGAAAGAATTCTTTTATCAAGATGATAAAATGGATGTAGTTGAAAATTTTGGAGATTATATTACTCTTCAAATATTTTATTTTTTGAATTCTTTGCTAAATGCAGAAGTAAAAAATATGCAAAAGTATAATATGAAAAGTACTGTTGTAAAAAGAATAAATAAAGTAGATTCAGCTAAAAGAATTTTAGATGATAATATAAATAAATATAAACTTAAATTTGATTTAGAAAATTTAAGTTTATTTGAATTTTTTTATATTTGTCCTATATGGGAGTTTTTAATAAAATTACATTCTAATAGTAGATTTTATAATAAAGAAGTAGAACAAAAACCTACAAGAAATCAAGGAATTACTTCTCAAAGTCTTTTTGCTCTTATGGAAGAAGATGATGAAGATGATAAAGAAGAAGTAATATATCAAGAAGTAGATAATAAATTTTTAGAATTATTAAAAGGATTAAAAGCACATAAAATAAAACAATCTAATACAGATCCTGATGAAGATATAATTTTAAATACTGAAGAGAATAGTAACTTTAATAAATCATTAGAACATGATTCAGAGACTTATTTAAAATTAATATTAGAGAATGAAGAAAAACTTAAAAAATATACTGTTGATTCTGATGAAATAAGTGATGAATATTTAAATCAATATAAATCTATAATAAGGAACTATTATAGTAGTACCATAAGTTTTAGAGGTAAAAAATTGGAAGAATTAAAAAATGCAATTCAAAAATTTTCAAAAATAGAAAATCAAAATGTTCAAGATACTGAAGAATAGAAATCTTATTCCTCATATTAAGTATATATCTTATAATCGGTTTTGGCAAAACTATATATATAATGAGTATTTTGATGAAGAAAACAAGGACTTTATAAATAGTGTGCGGGAATGTTTTTCTTTTTTACCAGAGTATGTATATGAACCTTATTTGCATAGTTTCAAAGATGAAAGTAGTCTTTCAATTATTATTAAAAAGATTTCGGAGAATTTTTTAGACTTTGATACTCTTAACCAGAAAGTAGTAGTAAAGAAGGATATGATGGAAGAGTGGCAAGCTTTTATTAGTATGTGTAGTGCAATTCCTTTTGTTGCAAAAATATACTTTAACAATAAAGAATCCTTTGATAATTCAAAACTAATTAATATTTATTCTATATTACCTATCTCTCAAGTCATTGATGATAAATGTATTGAAAACTTATCAAATATTGTAGACTTACATATACATATTAATGGTACATCAGAGAGTTTCTATAGTTGGGAAAAAGCTTTATCAAATCCTAAGCAGTTCATTGATTCTTATACCACTAAAAGAAATAACAGTTTAGAAAAACTTTTGTTGCAAGATAATGTAAGTATAGATGAATTTTTTATCATGTTAGAGTTATCGAAGTATGTTAGAGGTCTTATTAAATATATTTTAAAAAATAACTTGAAAGAAATAAATATAGAATTTAATAATTTTAAGGAATCCATTTATAAAAATAAACACTTAATAAGTGATGATGATATTAATAATAAGGGTTATTATAATGAATTAATCATGTGGTTTGAAATTTTTAATATAGATGAAAAATATGTAACAGGTGAATTTAAAAGACTACTGCATTTTTATTTACTTGCACAATCTCAATTTGAAAGAATCTTAATTCAACAAACAAAACAAAATGGATTTAGACAATTTCTATATATCAGCGATAATAATATAAGGGATAGCTATGAAGATGAAGGATATAAAGATAGGTTTAGACAATTAAAGCATTTCAATGATGGAAAAAGAATTAATTTAGAAATAAGAATTACCCCTAAAGGGTTTAGTAAAAAATTTGAGTCAATCATAAATGCTTATAACCAATTAACTACTCCCACAGATTCTGAAATTGCTGAAATTAATAAAGATAACTTTAAAGTATCTGTAGTTTGTCATTTTATAAAATTAGAAGAAGATGCATATTATAAAAAAGAGACCTATGTAAATATTGAAAGATATGCTAAAACAAAAGCTTTTACAGAAAAAAATATGCTACAACTTTTAGGTGAAGTAACATCTTTATTAAATACAACTGTCGAATTAGAATATGATTTTTCAAAATATTTTGTAGGAATTGATGCAGCAGGTAATGAGATGTATGCACCTCCTGAAGCATTTGCTTATTATTTTAGATTATTCCGAAATAGATTAGAGGAATATAATAAAAAAATTGGTATCACTTTTCATGCAGGAGAAGACTTTGTACATTTAATTTCTGGTATTCGATATATCTATGAAGTATATGAGTTTCTAGATTATGAACCTGGAGATAGGGTAGGTCATGCTAATGCATTGGGCTTAGACTCTAAAGTATGGAGAAAAAAGTTAAATAATAGAATAAGAATGAAACAAGGTGAATGGTTAGATAACTTAATATTTTTTGCAGTAAAAACGAAAACTACAGATGACATTGTTCTAAAGAAAATAAAAGAACTTTGGGAAAACGTATATTCTGATTTTTCTAATTTTAAAATTGAAGAAATATTAGAGATTGGATTTTTAGCATATTCTTTTAGAAAATATAGATATGTAGAAATTAAAAACAATGAAGTTGTACTCAAAATTGATAAAGATAAGAAGGCAAAGGCTTTAAAAATTTATTATATGTATTTGTATGAGACGTATAATACTTATGATAAATATATAGACGTTACATTAGAAGAAAAGTTTGATCAATATATTTCTAGTTTACAAAAAATGATTTTAAGAGAAATGGCGCATAAAGATGTAATTATTGAATCAATGATATCGAGCAATGTAAGAATTTGTTTCTATGATAAATATAAACAACATCATATAAGAAAATGGTTAGATAAAAAACATAATATGCCTCTTATTACATTAGCAAGTGACGACCCAGGTATTTTTAATAATAATATATTTGTTGAATATTCGCATCTCTATGAAATGGTTGACTATGATAAAGATAAATTTCTAGAGTATGTCAAGGTGCTTCAAAAAAATGGTGAAATAGCTAGATTTAAATAGGGCTTAGAATGAAAGTTTATGAAAAAGTATATTTGATTTTACAGGAGTTAGGTGGAAGAGCCTCTGAAGGTAATATTGTAGATAAGTATATTGAGATGTTTCCTGATTATGATGAAGCTTATACTAAAACAAAGACCTCTTCTAAGTCTAAAATAAGAGGTACTATTAATGCTGAAATAGTTAGAAATAGTTTACATAAAAATATTAAACTAGATAAAAGTAAGCAACCTTATGAATATTATATTGATATGGACACTATTCATAAGTATATAATAGTTCAACCAATTGGGAAAACTAATACTATTAAAGGTTTCATCACTAATAATTCTGAACGATGGGCAGAAAGTAGAGAATATCAAAAAAAATGGTTACAGTCATTACATTCTACAGTTTTATTTACAAAAGATAAAAAAGTTTTTGCCAAAGGGTTGATTACAAAGCTTGCAGTAAGTGACGATGATGAGTATCCACTTGATTATTATTATGATTTGCGATTAGTTGATTATATTGAATACGATAAAATAATTGAATATTCAGAACATAAACAAGGTATATTTAGACACTATGAGCTGTTAGAAAAAGAAAAAAGTGATAGAATATTTAAATATATTAATTTAGTAGAACAAGAAGTTTATCTAGATGATATTGGAGCAGATGAGAGGTTCCAACATACTTTAAATGATATTGTTGCAATTCCTTCTACTAAACCAATATTTGCTAAAAACCCCATAGAACAAAATGGTAGAAGAATCTTCCCAAGAAACTTAGGATACGCAAAAGCAGCTATAGAAAGGGCTGCCTATAAATGTGAAATTAATCAAGATCACAAAAGTTTTATTTCAAACTCTTCACAAAAACAGTATGTAGAAGCTCATCATTTTATACCTTTAAAGTTTCAAGATGATTTTCTTTATAGTCTAGATGTCCCTGCTAATATAGTTTCTTTATGTCCTAATTGTCATAGGTTAATTCATTTTGCTTCTTTTAACGAGAAAAAGAAGATACTTCTACACCTTTTTAATAAGAGAAAAGATTTTTTACAAAAGTATAAAATTCCTATTACTGAAGAAGAATTATATGAAATTTATAATTCATAAAACTTTTTATAGCAAATTATAAAAGTTAAAACTATTATTTATAGATGTTAAATATTTCTTTAAAAACTTGAGAGTTCTTTTATCTTTTCAAACCACTGTTTTATTTCATTAAAAGCATTTAATTCATCTAAATGTTGTTTTGATATTTTTTTAGATATTTTTCCACTCAAAATACTTTTTATTGCTTTTTCATCTTTTATATTTTCAATTTTATTTTTAATTAAATTAGCAATGTCTAATGTATCCCATTCTTTATCCTTTATATTAGAAATATCTATATTAAATTCATGTTCTATGAGATCTTTATGAACATAATTTTCTAATTCTCTTTTTTGTGTCATAAAACAAAATGATTTATCATCTCGACTTTTAACTTGTTGACATTGTTTTAGATACTTGTTTTCGTCTTTTCCTGAACCTTTATCACTGTCATATATATGTAGTTCAACAATATTAGTCCCAGATAGATTATGTTCCTCTACAAATTTAATTAAGTTACCTCCAACCAAATCAATAAAATCTATATTTGGGCTTCTTTCTATATCAATAATATTTTTTAGTTCAGGTATATTTTTATTGATGTTTTTTAAAAAACTTATATCCGTTCTTCCTTCTACACAAATCAAAAGTTTATTCCTTAAATATACTGGTTTGTCAAATAAAGTAAGTGTACTTGGTAATTCTTTTTTTAATGTCTCTTTATAATAATTTGGTATGATAGAAAATAATTCATCTACTTTAGAATAATAATGTATTTGATTGTAACCATAGAATAAGACTTGATAATGAAATATATCTATCTCTTGTTGTATGAATTTATCAATTTCTCTCTGAAAATCATTTAAGATATAAGTGAATTTTTCAACTTTATATTGATCTTGTTCATATGCTTTAAAATAGGAACTTAACATATTAAAGAGATATAGAGGATTGTTGGTATTCGTAAATAAAGTTCTTAAAAGTTTATATGTTTTGATTGGTTCCTGCTCAAAAAAAACTAATGCTTTAATAAACATTGTATATTCTCGAAATTGTTGAAGTTTTGAACGTTCTTCATAATAGTCTGTATTAAAAATTTTTTGAGTCTCTAATTTATTTATTTCTGTCAATTTTTTTTGTTGGGATAGTTTTTGATTTCGATATATTGCTAAAAGATTTTTCTTGCATTTGACATATTTCAATCCTGCTTGGTTTTTATTCTTTTCATTTTTTGTAGATAGGTATTCTTCATATGTTTCAATTAATTGATGAGCAAATGAATCTAAATTATGATTAAAAGCTAAAAGTATCGTTTCTTCAATATCTGGTAGCCAAAAAAAACTATGCCGATTATTTAGTAAAGGTTTAAATCTATCATAAATTTTATGTTTTCTAGTTTCAATAAATGTATAAGTATAAAGTTGTAAAATTTGTTTTATTTCTGAGCAATTAAAAAAAGTATTTATAAATTTATCAAATAACCCATCCTGAATAAAATTTAAACTTCTGAAAAATTGAGATTGTAGAGTATTATTGTGAAAAGAATGAAAAATACCGTATTTTTCTTTTATTCCAAAGGATATTGATAAGTTGATAATATATTCCTGTAAGTACTTATCATTCACATTTTGCAGATATATATTTAAAAGAATGGTGAAATAATATTCGACTACTTTAAGTATATGACTCCTTGTGTCTTTATTAATCATGGATTGAATCTCTTTGATATTAAGTAAATTTAACCAAATTGATTTAGAATTACTTAGATGATAGAATAGAGAAAAGTTTATTTTTGATAGATATACATCTTTTAAATAAAAACTTTTTTCATTTAAGCAATTAGTAAAATGTCTTTTTAAATTCAATTCTACTGCACTTGTTACTATTGAAATTAAATCATTGTACTTTTTATCAAATATTTTTTCTTTTAGAACCAATTTCTCTAAATACCAAGACATTAAAAAATAATCTTTAATGATCAGAGTATCGCTTGATTTAAGTAGTGACTCTTGTTTATGAATTAAGTTACCAATTACTTTATCAAAATAAAATTCTTGCTCATATTGCCATTGAATATAAAAAAATTCAAGTTTACTTAATATATACTCTAATACTAATATGTATTGGTTTTCTGATTCATATTTAAATGCATAAAAAGCCAAATAATTTAAAATATTAAAAATAGATTCTTTTTCAAAACTAGTATGATTATAGTGGCTAAAATATAAATCAATAATTTGTTTTATAATTGATTCTTGACATTTTTGGATATAGTTATGTTTATTAAGATTAGTATTTGACTTTATATTTTTCTCAATTAAGTTCAATAAACCAAATTGAGAATATATAGGATGGGTTAATAAATAAACATTTAATTTAATATTAAAATTATTTAAAAGCTCATTTATTATAATAGAATCGTTTTGACATTTTTCTAAGATTTCAATAATTCTATTGGGAGAATGCTCTTTGTTTAAGTTGAATTTTTCATTTTCAATAATAATATGAAGTAGACTTTTAGTAAAATTTGAACCAAAATTATGTAAATAATTATTTGCTTCTTCTATAGTAAGCCATTGATACATTTCAAATATATCATTAAACTTTTCAGGAATCTTTTTTTTGTCCAAAGATATAAATTGGGGGAACATAGTATCTTCTTTAGTATTTATATTTGTAAGTTCCTGAAAAACTTTTTGATGGTTAGATTGATTTTCTATAATGTATTTTGTTGCTTCATTTAGAAAATAATCTTTTATATTTTCATTTTTAAATGATATCCCAAACCAATGTTGTTTATTGTCAGACTGAGCAGTTTTATTTATTAAGATATTAGCAAATTCCTTAAAAGAAGTGTCCCTATTAGAATGAAATAAATTATCAAATAATTCACTAGAAATTTCTGTGATTTCATAAGCTGGATAGATTAACTTTTCATTTTTAATAGAAATGCCATAGTATTCTTGTTCTGTAATATATTTTTTATTAAAGTTTTCAATTTTATGTTTTATATTATCGGAGGTTAAATTTAATAAAATATTAACAAAATCAAGATTTTTTGAGTCTTTAAATATATATTCCTCTTGTGAAACTAGATCTTTGTTCTCATAAAGTTTTAGCTTCTTTTCTAGGTCAATTGCAAGTTCGGTTAGTTCATATTTATTATAATGCATTTTATCAACTTTTATTTTTGATTATTGTAGAAGAATTTTTATTAAAGTTATCATAGAATACAATAAATATTTATTAAATGATAATACGCAGAATAATTTCTAAATATAGATTAAAGCTTCTTTGCTATACAATTTAAAAATAACTAAATTTAATGGAAAATAATTATGCTAGAAGATTATATTAAATTTCCACAACGTAAAATAAAAAAGAGCTATCGTTCCGTCATTGGGCATTTCCCTAGCATAAAAAATGGTAAATCAATTATTTATGAATCCTTATTAGAAAGAGCCTGCTATTTATCATTAGAATTTGATGAAAGTGTTTTTGCGTATTATGAACAGCCTCAAATTGAAATTGATTTTAGAAATAGACATTTGACATATAGTTTAGATTGTTACATTCAAAGGGCCAAAGAAACAGGTTTAAAAGATACGATTGTTGAAGTAAAATATTCAAATGAACTTGAAAAAAATAAAGAATACTTTGCAGAAAAATTTGAAGCTACAAAAGTGTTTGCTAAAGAAAATGATTTAGAATTTGATGTATTTACTGAACTTTCATATAGTAAAGAATATATAGAAAATTTAGACTTTTTATATAGGTATAAAGAAAATCCAATTGAACATAAATATGAAAAAGAAATATTAGATGTTCTTAAAGAGACAATAAAACTAGCTGCATTTGATTTAGTGCAAAAAATTACATCTAATCCAAAAGAGTATGCAATAGTTTCTAATAATATTTGGTCATTGGTTTCAAATGGTAAATTAAAATCAGATTTATTTAGTGATGAACTTACAATGGAGTCTTTAGTGGAGTTGAACAATGGCTAATGTAATTTCCTTTGATATTGATAGTAAAATTTTTTACCAAGATGTAGAGTATGTTATAAAAGGTTATCCTTCTTTAAGTGAGGTGCTTCTCAAGAAATTAAATAAACCATATAATGAAAAAATTGTTAAAGTTAATGATTTAATTAGTGACCCTAAAAATATAAAAAAAAGAACAAAAGAATTAGTTGATACTGAACAAAAGGAATTAAATAAGGCAAGTGAACGATTTAAAATTATTGAACCCTTATTAGACATTGAAAATAGAACAGCGAATGATGTTCAAAAAGTTGCTAAGAAAAATAAAAAAGGCATTGCTACAATATATAGATGGCTTAATACTTATGAACAATATAAGACAATAAGTTCACTAGCCTCTAGAAGAGAATTTTGTGGAGGAAAAGGAAAAAGTAGATTAGATGAATCTGTTAATACAATAATCAATAGTGTAATTGAAGAGATGTATCTACATAAACAACAATATCCTTTACAAGATATTTATGAGCAAATTGTCTATAAATGTCAGAATATAGAACTAAAAGCACCCGCAAAAAATACTATAAGAAATAGAATAAATGCTCTACATCCAAAAATTATTGCAAAATATAGAAATGGAATAAGAGTAAATGAAACTAGAGGAATGCCAAATAAATTCCCAGATGTGAAAATGCCTTTGGATATTATTCAAATTGATCATACTAAAGTTGATGTTATCTTAGTTGATGAAGAAAATAGAGAACCCATTGGAAGACCTTTTATTACTGTTGCAATTGATGTATATAGTAGGATGATGTATGGCTTTTATATCTCTTTAGAAGCACCTAGTTATTTTAGTGTAGGGCAATGTTTATTAAATGCAATTTTACCAAAGGATGAATTATTAGCAAAATATAAAGTTGAGGGAGAATACCCTGTTTATGGATTACCTAGAAAGGTTCATATGGACAATGGTAAGGACTTTACATCGATTAGTTTACGTAATTTTTGTCAAGAATTTAGAATAGAAGATAGGTATCGTCCAGTTGCTAGACCAGAGTTTGGTGGTGCAGTTGAAAGAGTTTTGGGTACATATATGAAAAAAATGCATGTCTTACCAGGTACTACTAGATCTAATATCTTTAAAAAAGGAAGTTATGATTCTGAAGCAGAAGCTGCCATGACTATAGATGAACTTGAAGAATGGTATTTAGATTTTGTAATAAATGTTTATCATAAAACTGAACATAGCTCAATATTCATGACACCTGAAGAAAAATTTTATCAAGGTTTATATGGGGTGGGTAAAGAAAAATCAATCCCATTTTTACCAACAGTTCCAACAAATACTTTAAAACTTAGAATGGCATTACTACCTCAAATAAAACGTACCGTTCAGAAAAATGGTATTACAATTGATTACATTACTTACTTTTCAGAATCACTTAGAAAGTGGATTATCCCTTCTCAATATAAAAAATTAAAACCCGAGCTAAAAAATGAGGTTATCTGCAGACGTGACCCAAGAGATATTAGTAAAATATATGTATATGATGAAGATATTAATGAATACATAACTATTCCATATGCAGATATAAGAAAACCTCAAATGAATTTATCAGAATTAAGAGAAGCAATATCTGAAGCAAAAAGACAGGTTACCGGAAGAGAACTTGAACCACATGATATTTTTGAAGCAAAAGAGAGACTTAGACAAAAAGTTGAAGCAGCAAAAAGAGAGAAAAAATCTGTAAGACGTAAAAAAAGTTCAAAAAGACATCAAGAGAAAACTTTAAAAATGGAAAAAGAGCAAATAGATTATAAAGAAACACAAACTCAACCCATACATTTAGATTCTTCTGTTAAAGAGGAAGATGATGATGGTTATGATATTTATCCAATAGGTTAACAAATGAATGAACGTAACTTAACACAAGAAGCCTTTAACTACTTAGATAAAAGTGATGAAGAGAGAATCTTATACTGTAAAAAAGATAAATGGATTGGATATGGTGCAGCGGTTAAGCTTCTTGAATTTTTAGAAGATAAGTTTGAAGACCCACCACAAATAAGACATGAGGGAGTCTTAATTTATGGTGATTCTATAAATGGTAAAACAGCAATTTTAAAAAAAATGTATGATTTACATAAAAGTACCTTGGAACCTATTGAGAATGAAAATGGAATTACTTATGATATCCCTATTATTTATTTTCAAGCCCCTACAACTCCCGATGAGAGTAAGTTATACACTCGTATTTTAAATGAATTATGTGTTCCTCATAAAGCAGTTGATAAAGTTGCAGTAAAAGAAAAACTTGCAAAGCATTATTTGAAAAAACTAGGAACAAAAATGATTTTAGTCGATGAAATACATAGTGCTTTAACAGGAAATTTAAACAAACAACGTACTTTCATAGATGATTTAAAACAACTAAGTAATAGTTTGTCCTTAACCATTGTTTTAGCAGGTACAAGAACTGCGCATTCTGCTTTATCTATAGGAGAAGAAACAGCCACAAGATTTCCATCAATTGAACTTCCTAGATGGAACAATGATAGAAAATATCGTTCTTTTGTGGCAACATATGAGAGATGTTTACCTTTAAAAGAAGCTTCAAATATGGCAGATAATCCAGAAATTATGAATGCACTTTTTCATCAGTCTGAAGGACTTATAGGTATGACAGTAAATCTGCTGAAAAAAGCTGCTGTAAAAGCTATTAAATCTAAGCGTGAATATATAAAGGTTGAAGATATAGGTTACTTACCAAAGTTATAAAATGAAAAAACAAAAAAGAAATAGAGACTGGGTTCAAGACTATTTCTTTTTAATTATACCAAGACCATTAAAAGATGAATTACTTAGTTCTTGGTTGACACGTATGGCAATAGATCATAGAAGAAGTTTATCTGAATTTATTTCTTTATTTATTCGGCATGAGGGCAGTGCTATATCAAGGACAGATTTAGATTTTTTATATGATGAAAAGCTATTTAATCACTTAGCTCAAAAAAGTCAGCTCTCGAAAAAAGAAATATTTAGTCTTTCCTTACATAGTGAAGAAGGTCATTTATTTTTATGTGATGAAAATACTTTATATCCACCTTTGCAAATTAGAAAACTAACAGACAAAAGAACTCACAATGGGTTAATGTATTGTCCTAAATGTCTGGCAGAAGATAAAATACCTTATTTTAGAAAAAAATGGAGATATAACTTTTATAATGCTTGCCCAAAACATAAAATATTTTTAACAGATAGATGTTGGCGATGTTATAATAAAATTAGTTTGCCAAAAATAAAACATAAAAAAGAACTTTGTATTTGTTACAACTGTGAAAAGGATTTAAGAGAAAGTGTTACTATGCCTATTCATTCAAATTATGAATATGGATTGAAAGCTATCAAGTGGTTTGAAAAAGGATTGAGTAGAGGTTTTTTTGTGATAAATAAACAAAAAATAAAATCAGTATTTGTTTTTGAAAGTTTAACTTATCTTAGATTTTTACTTGATAGCAAAGAAAAGTTAAATTTAGAAAAATTCCCTTTATTAGAAGAGTATAAAACTATTTGTAAAAAACTTGATAGATACAATTCAAAAAAAACTTTATCTATAAAAAAAGAGTTTATTTTAACCTCTATGGTTTATTATCTTTTTCAAAACTATCCTAAAAACCTTGTGGCTTTTTCAAGAGATAATCATTTGACACATAGGGAGTTTTTTCATGGCTTTAGAAATATACCTTTTTGGTATAAAGAGATGATAGATGAGCTTATACCTATGCAAAATAAAATTGGAAGAGAAATAAGTGAAAGTGAAGTATTAGGGGCTATTAAATATCTTAAGAATCAAGGTAATGTTGTCAATCAAATTAGTGTTGCAGAAATAGTTGGATGCCATTTTTCAATTCATAAAGGTTTTGTAAAAATTTATAAAAAATACACAATAAATAATATTTTGCCAAAAAAACAAAGATATTAATCTGTGAAATTTATAGATATATGTATCTATTTTTTTAACAGATATCATTTATATAGATATTTCTATCTATAAATTTTATAGATTTTAAAGTTAGATAAAGGAATAAAATCGATAAATATTTTATGAGAGAATATGTTAATTGAAATAGAAGTCTACAGATTAATCTTTCCTAATAATCCAGCATACCATTTAGCTAGTTGGATCTCATCTAAGTTTTCATTCCTTTCATGATTTTTTTTAGTAAATTTTGGATTAGCTTTTTTATAATTCATTACAATATCTGGGATAGAGTTATTATCTTTAAAATATAAATTTATAAAAAAGTCAAAGGTATTATTTGTAATAACTGAATCAGAGATTATTACCCAAGAAGAGGCAGCTGAAGAGGGGTAATTTTCTAATTCTAATAATCCGACATAAAACTTCTCATACTTAAATGTTGCAGTTAAATATTGTCTAGTTCTTTTGTTCATTTTACATTTAGGATTTATTTTTTTCTCTCCAGCCTTTTCGATTAAAAATTCAGGTAAGTTTTTTACTTCACTTAACGTAAAGTTTTTAATAGTAGATTGTTGTTTTAAAAATTCCATATATTGTCTAAATACAACAAAATTATCTATCTCATTTAAAGGTCTATTTTCTTCCTTGTCAAATTCACTTGAGATTATAACTCGTCTAGTAGCCTTGTCTCCTTTTGAAGAAGATTCAGTAAGACTTTGATCTACCTTATCATTGTTATCTTGCTCTTGGTATATCTTTAGTAAATCTTTTATAATATCTTTTGTTTGTGTTTCATGTTCTATTTCAATATTTAGTAAACTTCCACAGCTTTTTTTTCTATCTTTTCGATGCTGTGTACTAGTGTGTTTTTTATTTGCATCTTTTACTTTTAGTATCTCTGTCGTTTCTTCTGGAATTTCTCTATCAACTTTTGATAAGTTTTCTAAATCCTCAAGGTCTGTTATTATTTTATTTTGTTCAACTATTTTTGTGAATTTATCAAATCCTATATCAGAATTATCATTAGTGATTTCATGTATAAAATAGTACTCTTCCTTTGTTTCTTTATTAGTAACAAGGCTTACTCTTGTCTCTATTTTAAACTTCTCTTTTACAGGAAAATTTATTTTTAAATGAACTCCATCAATTTCTTCATCTAAATCATGCTCTCTCATATACTTTAAATAGTGATGAATATATTTACTTATATTCTCAAATTCATTCTGTGCCATTGGTTGACAGGCATATCTATGAATAAACGCTGCATCTTCATCTGTTCTTGGAGTTGGTAAAACAATTTTTGCATCAGCTCTATTATCATTACACATAACATATAAACTTTCAATATTACAATCTAAAGCAGCCTCTCTCATTTCAGAGAATCTAAAATAATAATAAATTCCTATGGCATAGTGAGGAATGATGATTTTTATATTATCTTGTTCAATTAAATAACAGTTAATAAACCTTGCAGTATCTAAGTATTTGTAATTCCATCCTAATAAAGTTCCAATAGTTTTTTTATCTAATAACTCATTGAGTTTTTTTTCTATTGAATTATTTATTAAAGAGGAATCAATGGTAAAAATCTTTTCAAAGATTTCTTTACTTGGATTAGATTCTGTTTTTTCACCATTTTTAAAAGATTTATAAAGAGGAAAATGGGTAAATAAAAGTTCTGGAGATACTTGATAAGTGAAAACTTCACTTTTAGACATGTTTTTTACTACAACTTCATAATGACTGTTCCCAAACTTATCTTCATCAAGTATTAGTTTTAAAGGAAATAAAAATTTAAAAGTATCATCTGGATTATCTGACATAAAATCTGGAATGATACTTTTACCTTTAGACATATTAAATTAAACTTCCATTATCAAAGTTTATTTTACATATTATCACTTTTTATTTCCTATTATCATTTTTTATTGCTTCTGACATCTCACATTTATATACATATGTAAAATATCAATAGCAGCTGGTGTAACTCCTGAAATATTACTTGCATTGAACAATGTAGGTGGATTAAACTTGATAAGTTTTTCAACTACTTCATTTGATAATCCGGGGATTGTTTTATAGTCAAACTCTTCAGGTATCGTCATTTGAAGCATTTTTTTCATTTTTTCTATCTGTTTTTTCTGTTTTGCTACGTATCTGTAATATTTTGCTTCTATGATTATTTGTTCTTTTAAATAATCTTCAACGTCTGCTAAACTTCGAACCAATTTATCAAATTTTGCAGAGTCAATAGTGTTTCTTCCTACAATATCTATTAGAAGAGCTCTATCTTTGATTCTCTCTTCTCCTAAACTTTCAAGCAGTTCAAGATTCTCTTTTTTTGAAGTGAACCATTCATTTGACATAAATTCAACGGCATCATTTATAGTTTTTCTTTTATGTTCTACTTTTTCCATCTGCTCGTCTGAGATTAAGCCAAAGTTATATCCGTATTGAGAAAGTCTTAAATCAGCACTCTCTTCTCTTAAAAGAAGTCTGTATTCGGCTCGGCTTGTAAACATTCTATAAGGTTCATTTGTCCCTTTTGTAACTAAATCATCAATTAAAACACCGATATATGCTTCATCACGTCTAAGTATAAAAGGCTCTTTATTATCAATAGCAAGTGCTGCGTTGATTCCTGCCATAAGTCCTTGAGAAGCTGCTTCTTCATAACCTGTGGTTGCATTTATTTGTCCTGCATGGTAAAGGTTATTTATCTTTTTCGTTTCAAGGGTATGTTTTAACTCGGTTGGATCTACATAATCATACTCAATAGCATATCCGTATCTGATGATTCTTGCATTTTCAAGCCCTTTGATTGAGTGAATCATCTCTTTTTGAACATCTATTGGAAGAGAACTTGAAAGACCGTTTATATAGTATTCCGTACGCATTTCAGTTTGAGGCTCTAAAAATAGTTGATGTCTCTCTCTTTCGCTAAATCTGTTTACTTTGTCTTCTATACTTGGACAGTATCTAGGTCCTAATCCCTCAATTTGACCGGTAAAAAGAGGAGCTCTGTGAAAATTACTTGTTATGGTATCGTGGGTACTTAAATTTGTATATGTGATATAACACGGAAGTTGAGTAGGGTTAAAACTTTTTTTATCTGTTCTAAATGAAAAAGGTGTCGGTTTTTCATCTCCTCCGTGTTTTTGCATTTCATCAAAGTTTATAGAGTTTGCATCTACTCTTGAAGGTGTTCCTGTTTTTAGTCTTCCTACTTTTAATCCTAACTCTTTTAATTGTATTGACAGAGTTGAAGATGGAAGTTCCCAAGCTCTTCCTGCTTCATATTTGTTCTCACCTATGTGAATAAGTCCTCTCATAAAAGTTCCTGTTGTAAGGATTACTTTTTTTGCTTTGAACTCTTCTGTTAGTTTTGTTTTTACTCCGTAAACGTTGTTGTCTTTTACTAAAAGCTGCGTTACTTCATCTTGGTAGACTTCAAGATTAGGTGTATTGTGACAAACTTTTCTCATATATGTTCTATATTTGTCCATATCTATTTGGGCTCTGCTTCCTTGTACTGCAGCACCTTTTGAAGCATTCAAAATTCTAAACTGAATACCTGCATTATCGGTACAAAGTCCCATCTCTCCACCAATAGCATCCAGTTCTCTTACTAAATGTCCTTTTGCCAGTCCGCCGATTGCGGGATTACAGCTGGCAGCTCCTATTTGTTCAACAAGCATTGTAATAAGCAGAGTTTTTTTACCCATTCTAGCAGCTACCAAAGAGGCTTCAATACCTGCATGACCTCCTCCTACTACTATTACGTCATATTCCATATTTTTCCTTAGGAAAAGTTTTTCTGTAAATGATTATTGTATTTATAATATTGCAAAGGTGGGTGTCATTTACTATAAAACTTTTTTATTTTCTATTAATTTATATTTTGTTTTATATCACTAAAATATTAAACTACTCTTTAGTCTTTATTTAATATTGAAAAGTTTAGTTTGATTTTTTGTTAGAAAGTGTAAAAATTGGCTTCTCAATAATTTTTCGGTATTATACCAAATATTTTAGATTTTCCAAACTATTTTGAAGGATTTTTTTTGTTTACAGGTTTAATTCGTGAAATGGCTGAGGTTATCAGCTTAAAAAACAGTTTTTTAACACTAAAAGCAAAATATAAAGCAAAGATTGGTGATTCTATTGCAGTAAACGGAGCATGTCTTACGGTTGTTAGAGTTTCAAGCGATACTTTTGCTGTTGAGTTATCTCCTGAGACACAAAGTATTTTAGCAATGGAAAACTACAGAAACAGAGTTCATATTGAACCTGCTATGATGATGGGTGATAGATTTGAAGGTCATATCGTCCAAGGTCATGTGGATTGTTTAGGTACGATTAAGAGTATAAATAAAAACGGAAATTCAACAGATTTTATAATTTCTCTTCCAAGTGAATATTCAAAATATATTATTCCCAAAGGAAGTATAACAATAGACGGTGTCTCTTTGACTGTAAATGAGGTTTTAAAAGATGCTTTTAGATTAACAATTATTCCCCATACTATAAAAAATACGCTTTTTGAAAGCTATAAAATAGGTTCAAAAGTAAATTTGGAGACTGATATGTTTGCAAGATATATTTATAATATGTTTAAACCCTCAGATTCAAAAGAGGACTTAACTTGGGATAAAGTTGACAGGATAATGGCTACATATTAAGATAATAAAACTCTTCTAAGCTCTTCTATCTCTTTTGGTTCGGTTTGACAGCAGCCGCCTATAAGTTTTGCACCTTGCGTTTTCCAAAGATGTGCCATTTTTGCAAACTCTTTTTCATCTGTTTTTGCATCTTCCCAATTTTTTGTTAGAGGATTATATTTAAAACCGCCGTTTGGATAGACTACTATAGGTTTATTGCTTACGCTTTTTATCTCTTTGATCAAAGAAGAGATATATTTAGGTGAAGTACAGTTTATTCCTATTGCACTTATTTGCTCTTTTGTATCTAAATATTTTGCACACTCTTTTATTTTTGTTCCGTCATTTATATGAAGATTATCTTTTGCACTAAAACAGATCCATGAAGGGATATTTTTATACTCTTTTAAAATTTCGGCTAATATTTTTGCTTCTTCAAAAGATGGGATTGTCTCTATTGCAAAAATATCGGGATTTGTTGAAGCTATTATTTCAACTCTTCTTTTATGAAAATTTTTTAATTGTTCTTTTGAGATATTATATTTTCCCGTATATTCGGCTCCATTTGCTAAAAAAGCACCGTAAGGACCGATTGAAGCTGCAACTAAAGGTTTTATTCTCTTTTTTTTATTTTTCTTTTCTTCCCAAAATTCATCTCTTGCCTTTCTTGCAAGTTCTATAGAGAGACAGATAAGTTCTTTGGCTTTTTGTCTGCTAAAGCCTTTTTTCTCAAAACCTTCTATGCTTGCTTGATAGCTTGAAGTTATTATTAAATCTGCTCCTGAGTCTAAATACTCTTTATGTACGGCTTTTATTGCATTTGGGTTTTCATCTAAAAGTTTTGCAGACCAGAGAGAATCATTTATATTTAAGCCTTTTGTTTGAAGTCTTGTTCCAAGTGCCCCGTCTACGATTAAAACAGCTTGTTCTTTTAGAAGCTCTTCTAATTTATTCATTTTTTAGGGCTTTTTTCTTCTTTAGGCTCTTTTACTTGTTTATATACAAAAAAAGATTTCTGTTTTAATACATTTGCATAAGGAATAATTGTAGCTTCTTGAATATCTTGGATTTTTTTGATTGATTCGACTTTCCCTACTTTTAAACCTTCAAAAAATATATTATCCATACCTGAAGTTATTACTTCATCCCCTTTTTTTATATCAAACCAAATTGGAACATATTTTGCTATTAGTTTATGTCCGTTTTTTGAGGGATGAATTATTCCGGGAGCCTTTTTATCTCCTATAAAAATTGCATAATTGCACTTTTCATTTCCGTTTAAAAGTGCTTTTGCTCTTCCTTTTTGATTTACTACGATACCCGCCGCGTATCCTTGTGAAATAAGACCTAAAATAGAGTCGTCCTCTTTTTTCATATCTAGCCAAACTTTTGTAAAATTATCAAAATCAATATATGATAAAACCTTTACAAATTTTACTTGGTCTGTCGTAGAGTTTGGATTATTTACTGTTTTTAGAATTGAATCAAGTTCATTACTTGTTGATTCATAAAGAATTTTATACGGTCTTAACTCTTTATTCTCTTCTTGTAACTCTTGTATTGTCGTAACTTGTTTAAAATATTTTTCAGTAGTCTCTTGCAGAGAAACAATTATATTTATATATGTTTTTTTGATTTTGTCAAAAGGATTGAAAGTTCTTGCAATCATCTCATCTACCTCAAAGAGGTATCCAAGAGAGATTGCCAAGAAAAGAATGAAGAATATAAATTTATTCATTAGAAATTAATTTTAATAATGCATCCTGATCTAATACATTGCTTGTACCGTAAGCAACTGCTAATAAAGGTTCATCGGCAACACTTACGGGAAGTTTGATAATATCTGCTAAATATTTGTCTAAACCTCTGATTAAAGCTCCTCCACCTGTTAAAATTACACCGTTATCTACAATATCACTTGCCAAATCAGGCGGCATCTCTTCAAGTACCGCTCTTACGGCAGATACAATCTCTCTTAAAGGCTCTTTTATAGCAGTTCTAACACCTTCACTACCTAATTCGATAGTTGAAAGAAGACCTGAGTTGTCTCTACCTTTTACTTTGATTTTAAGTTCTTGTTCTTGTTTAATTGCAGAACCAATCTCTATTTTGATATTTTCTGCAGTTCTTTCACCGATATAAAGATTATAGTTTTGTCTTACATATTCCATAATAGCTTTATCGAATCTATCACCCGCAACTTTTATTGATCGACATAAAACAAGTCCTCCCAAAGAGGTAACTCCGATTTCTGTAGTACCTCCACCTATATCAACAACAACATATCCTGACGGATCTGAAACAGGAATACCTGCTCCGATTGCCGCAGCCATAGGTTCTTCTACAAGAAATACTTCTCTAGCTCCTGCACTTAGAGCCGACTCTTTTACCGCTTTTTTCTCAACTTGTGTAATTCCGTAAGGAATACAGATGATGATTCTCGGTCTTATAAAAGATTTTCTAGAGTGAGCTTTTTCAATAAAATATCGAATCATTCTCTCTGTCATTTCAAAGTCTGCTATAACTCCGTCTTTCATCGGTCTTACAGCCGTAATATTTAGCGGAGTTTTACCAATCATTTGTTTGGCTTCTTGTCCCACAGCCAATATTTTATCTTTTCCATATCTATCGTTTTGTACTGCCACAACAGAAGGTTCATTTATAATAATCCCTTTCCCTCTTGTTGAGACAACAGTATTTGCAGTTCCCAGGTCTATTGCCATATCATTTGAAAACATTCCAATTAACTTGTCTAATAACATTTATATCCCTTCTTTAAGCTATTTTTGGCTCTTTCTCTTTAGTTACAACTTCTTTTGTAATAATCACTTTTTTATTCTTGAACTTAGGTAAATCGTACATAATATCTAACATAATATCTTCTAAAATCGATCTTAATCCTCTTGCTCCTGTTTTTCTCTCAATAGCAAGTTTTGCAATCTCTTTTAAAGCAGCTTTTTCAAACTCTAATTCCACACCGTCAAGTTTGAAAAGTTGAATATACTGTTTTACAAGAGCATTTTTAGGTTCAGTTAGTATATGAACCATATCATCTTCACTAATTTCATTTAAAGTAGCTATCATATGAAGTCTTCCTATAAGTTCGGGAATAAGTCCATATTTAACTAAGTCATGTGCATCTACGTCAGAAATTAAGGTCTCATCATTTTTACTTTTTTTCTCTTGATTGAAACCTAAAACGTTTCCGCCTTTTTTCTTTTTTATTATCTCTTCTAGTCCGTCAAAAGCTCCACCGCAGATAAATAAAATATTTGTAGTATCTACTTGAATCGCATCTTGTCCCGGATGTTTTCTTCCCCCTTTTGGAGGAACGTTTACAACAGAACCTTCAACAATTTTAAGCAAGGCTTGTTGTACTCCTTCTCCTGAAACATCTCTTGTGATAGATCTGTTTTCGCTCATTCTTGCTACTTTATCTACTTCATCGATAAAGATAATTCCCGATTGAGCTTTTTCCACATCACCGTTTGCAGCTTGAAGAAGTCTTGTTACTACATTCTCTACATCATCTCCCACATAACCTGCTTCAGTAAGTGAAGTCGCATCGGCAATTGCTAAAGGTACATCAAGATATTTTGCAATTGTTTGAGCTAAAAGAGTTTTCCCTGAACCTGTAGGTCCTATTAGAAGTACGTTTGATTTGTTAATTTCAATATCATCTTCTAATTCGTCTTTTCTAAAAATTCTTTTATAATGGTTATAAACCGCAACTGAAAGAACTTTCTTAGCTCTGTTTTGTCCTATTACGTAATCATCTAAAATCTCTTTTAATTGAGCCGGAGTTTTCAGCTCAAAAGAGGGTTTCTCTTTTTTTACTTCTTGGTTTTCTTCTTTATCTTGCTCTTCTTTTGCTCCACTCATTATCTCATGGGCAGCATTTACGCAAGCTTTGCAAATACAAGCATTGTCCCCGGATATTATCGGGTTCTCAGGAGTGTCTGGCGCTCCACAAAAATCACATTCAAGTCGACTCATAAAAATATATTCTCCTATTTTCTGTTAAAAGGTATTCCTCTTTTTGTTGAAATAACAAAATCTGCAAGTTCATGAACATACTTATTGTTGTTTGTCTCAAGTAGTTCTTTTGCTACGTCTGCTATTGCATTTCCGGATTCAAAAATTGCTTTATAAGCTCTTTTTATTTCATCTATATCTTCTCTGTTTTTAAATCTTCTTCTAAGTCCTGTTAAGTTTAGTCCTCTTAAAACTGCTCTGTTACCTTCTGCAAGGCAGAAAGGAGGAATATCCTGAGTTAATACGGAACCTCCTGCAATCATAACATTTGAACCAACTTTGCAAAATTGGTGTATAGGGGTTAATCCGCCTACTACAACATTATCTGCTATTTCCACATGACCTGCAAGTGTTGCAACGTTTGCAAATATACAGTTGTTTCCTACCATTACGTCATGGGCAACATGGGTATATCCCATAAAAAGGTTGTTGTCTCCTATTTTAGTGATACTTCCGCCACCTTTTGTTCCTGGATTAAAAAGCGTATACTCTCTTATTTTATTGCTGTTTCCTATAATCAGTTCAACATCTTCTCCACTGAATTTTAAATCTTGTGGGATACTTCCTATTGTAGCATGTGAGAAAATTTCATTTTTTTCTCCGATAGTTGTTTTCCCTTCAATCAAAGTATGAGAACCGATTGTCGTACCGTTACCTATCTTTACGTTTTTACCTATTACCGTATAGGCACCAATTGTTATATTATCACCTAGCTTTGCACCATCTTCTATTATTGCTGTTTTGTGAATATTATTCATTTTTTACCTATATTATTTATCAACAATCATAGCTTTAAGTTCTGCTTCTGCGACTAATGAATCATCTACGTAAGCTTTACCGTCAAGTACAATAAGTGTTCCTCTTAATTTTTTTACATCAATTCTATATTCTAATTTGTCACCTGGTTTTACGGGGTTTCTAAATTTTGCTTTATCAATACTCATAAAATAGATTACTTTATGTTTTAACTCTTCATTTGTAAGGTCATTGCTTTTTAATGCTAATACTCCTCCTGCTTGAGCCATACCTTCTAAAATTAATACTCCCGGATATATTGGATGACCTGGAAAGTGACCCATAAATGCAGGTTCACTAATAGAAATATTTTTATACCCGATAATATTTTTGCCTTTTTCCATTTCAGTAACTCTATCTACCAAAAGGAAAGGGTATCTATGGGGTAAAATTTCTTGAATTTCCGTTATATCTAACATTCTTTGTATCCTATATCTTTATATTCTTCTATATATTTTAAAAATCATACATTTTATCTAAAAATTTATTAGTTTTGGATTATTTCCGCTACATTTTCGGAACTGCCGTTTTTTAAATACTCTCTTAGTATTTGTGAATTTTTTAGATAGTTTTCTCTGTTCATATTATTATACTCAGTTAAAAGATTTTCTACAGTTACATCTTCTTGTAAAAACTCTTTGTGAATAGCTTTTTTACCCATTTTTTCAAAGAAAATATTTGCTAATCCGATATAAGGCAATTTTACAAATTTTCTTCCTATAAAATAATCAAGTTTTTTTGCTATATAACTTAATACAAAAGGAGTTCCTATAATTGCAGCTTCCAAAGTGGCAGTTCCTGAGCAGATAAAACCGAATTCTGCCTCTTTTAAACTTTTGTGGGCATCTTTTGAAATTTCAAAGTTAGAGATATCTCCGTATATTTTTTTTATATACTCTTCTTCAAACTTTGAAGGAACTACAAGAATATGTTTTTTATCAGTGATTTTTTTGCTAAGTTCCCTGAAAACAGGCATATGGTTTATTATTTCGGTTTTTCTGCTTCCTGGCATATAAACGATTTTGTCGCTTTTTTCAAGAGTTGTTTTATACTCTTTTATCTCATCTAATAAAGGATGTCCTACATAAGTTATTTTATTTTTGTCATTATAAATTTCACTCTCAAAAGGCAAAATTGAACAAAGCTTATCACAATACTTTTCCAACTTTAAAACTCTTTTTTTCTTCCATGCCCAAGCTTGGGGTAAAATATAATAAATAATCTCTTTTTCAGGGTAAGTCTCTTTTATTTTTTTTGCCAAAGGAAGATTAAAACCTGAACTGTCCATAAGTAAAACTTTGTCGCACTCTTTTGCAAGTTTAACCATCTCATCTCTTAATTGAAAGAAAAATCTCAGTTTTTTTAGTGCATCTACAAAACCCATAATCGCAAGTTTCGTAAGATCATAAGCAGGAGTTCCCAATTCTTTGTCAAAAACACCTACTAATTGGATATCTTTATTTAAATGTTTAATAAGCTCTTTTAGATGTATATTAGATGAAGTCTCCATAGCACAGACTAAAAGCTTCATACAATAACCTCTTTTACATCCTCATAAACGGTAGAATCCAGTTCTATTTCGTATTTCCCGTCTATTACTTCGTCTACAACGACTATTGTAGAAAGACCGTAAGGGTTTTTTGTAATATTGTCTCTGATATTTAATTCAGATTCAAATGTAGGCGGATGAAAGATTAAATCTTTCACGCATTTGTATGAGCTGTTTCCTATCTCGTTAAAAATGCTAAGACTTAGTATTTTTACTTCATCTCTGTTTAAATAGTGAATTTCATCTTTTTCATAAACTATTCTACCGTTCATTCTTTTTTTTGCCAAAGTCGAATAACATAAAAAATATGAAGGAACGATTTTTTTATCGATTTTTGTCGTACCGCTTAAAAGTCTATAATTTAAAAATCTCTGTTTTATGATTTTAAAAGGTATACCTTTTTCTTCTAACTCATCTCTTTTTTTATAGAGTTCCAAACGACTCTCTATTGATTCGGGCAGAATCTGATTTGAAATAGGTGAAAACATCTCATCCATAATCTTTTTTTGTTGCTCCCTTTGTGCAGTTAATCCAAAAAGACAACCACAATAATTTTGTCTATATAAAGAGTTCTCTTTTACAAGTTCTCCTTGTTTTTGAGTTCCGTTTGCGCTTCTATAATCTCTAAAAATAAATTGACAGTTATATTTCTGTTCTAACTCTTTTCCTATTCTTTCTAACTTATCCTGAGATTTTTTCGGTGAGATTAATAGTGTTGACGTAAATTTGTCATGACCAAGCTCTACTGCTTTTTTCACACTTGTTTCTAATCTGTCATCAAAACAGACCGTACATCTGTCACCTTTTTCAGGTTCATTTTCCAAACCTTTTACTTTTTTTAGCCACTCTTCAAGATTATAAGGACCTTCTAATAATTTGATTCCAAGTTTTTTACATGAATATTCGACATCATGGTATCTTAGTCTATATTCATTATAAGGATGAATATTGGGATCATAAAAGAAACCTACAATCTCTTCATTAGGAAACTCTTCTTGAATCCTCATTAAAAAATAGTGAGAATCTACCGCGCAACAGATATGAACTAACAATTATAACCTTTAATTATATATTTTATCGTTTTTCAGTATTATAGTGAAATTTTTTAAAACAAAGGATAAGAGATAAAAAAATTACTCTTTTTTATAACTATTTTATTGTCTTTTTCTGCTTGCTCTTTTAATCAACCCAAAGTTGTATCCAGTGCAACTATTTTGATAAAAACTCCAAATCTAAAATATTATGACAGGGGTTTTATCTCTATATACAATAACTATACCCAAGTAGAGATTTTAAGTGCGGGAACAACAATTTTAAGACTAAAAATGTATAAAGACAGAATTTGCAGAGATACTTTTGAATGCCAGACTTTCAGCTCTTTTAATAAAGAGTTCTTAAGTAGTGAGTATAAAGATACTTTTATAAAAGAACTTTTTGAAAAAAGAGAAAAGAAGACTCTTTTTAGGGATGAAAAAAATAGAATCTTAATTAAAATTATAAGAGACTAGATTTTTCTTTGTTTTAGTTTTGCATATCCTGCTTTAATAAGTTTAAGAAGAGGCGCTCTATATGATTTAAATACATATTTTTTAATTTCATAAGCCAATCTTCCTTTTACATGAAATAAATTATATATATTTCCTGCTGCATATTTACCTCCAAGAGCTATAAGTACCCCTTCAAGTTTCGGTTTGCAAGTTATAAGTTTTTTATTTTTGATAAGATTCAAAATATTTTTACCTGCATTTGTTCCGCTGATTCTTGCAATTGTTACATTAGGAGGCATAATTTCTCCTGCACTGTTTCTTATCTCTGCCATATCTCCTATAGCAAAAATATTTTCATATTTGTCCGTTTGCATAAACTCGTTTACTACAATCTGACCTTTATTGTTTTTTTCTACATTAAGCTCTTCTGTTATTTTTGAAGCTTCTACTCCACCTGTAAAAATTAAAAAAGAGTATTTTATTTTTGTTCCGTTTGTAAGATAAGCAAAACCCTCTTCGCATTTTTGAAGTTTTGTATTTGTGATTACGTTAATTCCAAGCTCTTTTAATCTGTTATTTGAAATTCTGATTAACTCAGGAGATAATCCGGGTAAAATAGTATCGGGACTGCTAATAATCGAAATTTTCATATTATCGCAGCTAAAATTGCCTCTTTTGAAAAATTTTCTTGAATTGTATGCCATCTCTGCTGCAATTTCAACTCCCGAAAGACCTGCACCTACAACTACTATATGAGTATCTTCACACTGCTTAGCTTCGTCTTTTATTTTTTTGAAAAGTTCATTTTCAAAACTCTGTTTAAAATACATAGCTCTATGAAGTTTTTTGATATCATCTGCATTATTAAGCCCCGCAATGGCAGAAGGGAAATATGTTCTCGTACCTGCTGCTAGAATCAAATAATCAAAATCAACTATCTCTTTCTCTTCTGTGTATATTTTTTTCTCTTGTTGGTCGATTTTCCGAACTTTTAAATTCTTATACTCTAAGTATGGATGGTTTAATCCCAAACAAAGCGTGGTTAAATCGACTGTAACATCAGCGATTGTAGATTTGTTTGCAATTAAATCATAAACTTCGGGTTGTAAATTGTGAAAAGTGTGTTTATCTATTAACGTAATTTTTATGTTTTTATTTTTAACTAATTCTCTTAAAGCATAGAGACCTGCATAGCCCCCACCAATAATAACGACTTTTTCCATCGTAACATCCTTCTACATATCTATAATTTATTAGTTTTTATTTACATATAACATACCTTTGCCAAATAGTGAATGACAAAATTGTATAATTGTTTCACATTTAGAAATTTTGTGTAGATAAATAACACATTAACGGAAGTTTAAAATTAACTACAGACTTTTTTAGTAAAATAGCGAAAAAAATGAGGAAAAGAAATAATGAAATATGTAGGAGCACATGTAAGCGCAAGCGGTGGAGTTTATAATGCCCCGATAAATGCTGTAGCAATAGGAGCAAAAGCTTTTGCTTTGTTTACGAAAAATCAAAGACAATGGAAAGCAAAAGAGTTAGACAGTAAAACTATAGACAAATGGTTTGAAGAACTGGAAAAAAGTAAAATTCAAGCTAAACATATTTTGCCACATGATAGTTATCTGATAAATTTAGGACATCCCGAAGAGGAGAAAAGAGAAAAATCTTTAGATGGCTTTATCCATGAATTACAACGTTGTGAAATTTTAAAATTAGATAGATTAAACTTCCATCCAGGAAGTCATTTAAGAAAAATAAGCGAAGAGCAGTGCCTTGACAGAATTGCTTTATCAATGAATCAGGCGATTGACGCCACAAAGGATGTAAAACTTGTGATAGAAAATACCGCAGGACAGGGAAGTAACCTTGGATATAAATTTGAACATTTAGCTTATCTTATAGATAAAATAGAAGATAAAAGCAGAGTAGGCGTTTGTATAGATACCTGTCATATGTTTACAGCCGGATATGATATAAGAACACGTGAAGCTTACGATAAAACTTGGAAAGAGTTTGATGAAATAGTAGGAAGAGAGTATTTAATGGGAATGCACTTAAATGACTCAAAACCTGAATTAGGAAGTAAAGTTGATAGACACGACTCTTTAGGAAAAGGGAAAATAGGCTGGGATGCTTTTAAATTTATAATGAATGATGAAAGAATGGATGATATTCCTTTGATTTTAGAAACTATTGATGAAACAATTTGGGCACAAGAAATTAAAGGCTTATATGATTTGGTAGAAAAATAATTAGTTTAAAAGAGACTGTTTAAAAATCTGTGTCAAGTAACTAATTGTAACTAAAGTTACACCTCTAAAAAATCATCTAACCTTCCCTCGAAAAATATTGCTAACTGAGAGAGAGTTAGATTCCAGTTTCTAACTGGCATTGTCCATTTTTCACTTGCATTTTGTATCCCCATATATAATAATTTTAATAAAGAATTTTCATTTGGAAATGCTCCTTTTGTTTTTGTTAGTTTCCTAAATTGTCTATGAACAGACTCAATAATATTGGTCGTATAAATCACTTTTCTAATTTCAGGTGGATACTTAAAATAAACAGATAGATTTTCCCATTTATTATGCCAAGATTGAAGTACAATAGGATATTTTTTACCCCATTTCTCATCAAGTTTTAGAAGTTCGTCTTCTGCTATCTCTTTTGATACTGCTTGATAAACAGGTTTTAAATCTTTCATAAATTCTTTATGGTTTTTAGAAGCAACATATTTCATTGAATTTCTAATTTGATGAATAATACATAGTTGTACTTCTGTTTTTGGAAATATTGTTTTTATTGCTTCAGGGAAGCCTTTTAAACCATCTACACTTGCAATAAGTATATCTTGCAATCCTCTGTTGTTTAAATCACTTAAAACACTAAGCCAGAAGTTTGCACCTTCACTCTCACTTAGATAAAGTCCAAGTATCTCTTTTTTACCATCTAAACGAAGTCCTAAAACAGTATAAACTGCTTTTGACACATATTTACCACCATCCTTGATTTTATAATGGATTGCATCTAACCATACAAAAGGATAAATTGTTTCTAATGGTCTACTTTGCCATGCTTTTACTTTATCAATAATCTTATCCGTAATTGCACTTATTGTTGCAGTTGATAATTCTACTCTATATATCTCTTCAATATGTTTAATTATATCTCTATAGCTTAATCCTAAGCCATACATTGAAATTATTCTTTCTTCTATTTCATTTGAAATTGTTGTTTGATTTTTCTTTACTAGTTGTGGTTCAAAAGATCCTGCTCTATCTCTTGGTGTATTTAGTTCAAATGTTCCATCTGTTGATTTTATTGTTTTAGATGTTTTACCATTTTTCCTATTCTTATTTCCTGATAATACATCATCTTTTATATGAGATTCTACTTCTGCTTCTAATGCAGCTTCCACTAATTGTTTTACTAAGGGAGCAAGTACACCATCTTTCCCACTTATTTTTTTACCAGCTAAAAGTTGTTGAACTGCTTCATTAAAATCAAACTCTGTTTCTTTTTTCATTGTCAATCCTTGATATTATTTTATCAGATTGACACAGAATTTTTAACACTCCCGTTTAAAAAAGCTTTTTTATCTTTATTTAGAGGTAAAAAGTTTTTTTAGTGATCTTCTTCTTTTAATTTAATACTGATATCCTCGTTTTCAAGTAATAAAAACTCAACATTTTTTAAATGCCCAAAAATATTATATAGTTTTAAAAGCTCTCTTGTTTCTATAAAAGAAGAGTACATTGCTTTTGATTTTTTTATTAGTATTTTATTTTTTTCAATTTTATATTCTTTATAACATATATTAAATTGTAAATTTTCTTTTTCTAATAAAGAAATTAAATATTCCATTTTTATTCCTAAAGTTTAATTACCTTGTTATAACAAGTTGTTTAAAAGATTTTATCGTTATAAAATTTAATTTTAACTTATTATAACAAGGTAAAGTAAGGCGTGAGGGATATAGACAAGTTTGATATAGAACAATTTCATAAAAAAATAGGTGAAAATGTAAAGAGACTCAGAAAAGAAAAAGGTCTTAGTCAATTAGCTCTTTCTCATGCAATAGGACACAAGAGTGTAAGTATCATATCAAATGCAGAAATTTTTCATAAAGGGTGTCATTTTAATTTAGAACATTTAGCAAAGATTGCTTATGTTTTAGATGTTGATATGTCAGAATTTTTTAAATAATTTTATTCTTCTTTTAATTTAATACTAATATCCTCATTTTCAAGTAATAAAAACTCAACATTTTTTAAATCTGCAAATACTTCATATAACCGCAACATCTCTTTTGTTCCTATTGCAGACGAAATTAGCTCTTTTGACTTCCTAATTAGAATAAAATTATCATATACTTCATAGTTGTTATAACATCGATTTAAAGGTAAGTTTTGGTTTTCAAGAAGTGTAAGAAGTTGTTTCATATTTGACCTTGAGATAGAAAAAATCATAAATTTGTAAAAATATTATTGATTCCCTATAGGGAATAAAAAAGAAATTCTAACTCTATTAAACTTACAAAAAACTTTCACTATAGGGAATAATATGCTACTTCATTTAGATATTGACGATGAAGAAATAGAGAATTTTCATAAAAAAATTGCCTGTAATATTAAAAGAATCAGAAAAGAAAAAAATATCTCTCAAACAGAGTTAGCACTTCGAATTGGACACAAATCCGTTAGTATGTTAGGCAAGATTGAAGCCGGACTTGAGAATAAACACTATAATATTGAACAGCTATACAAGATTTCAAAAGCATTAGATGTAGATATCAAAGAGTTTTTTTAAATTAAACTATTTCATCTACTTCAAAATCATAATAATCAGCTAAAGAGCTTGACATAAAATCTTTATACTCTTTTGAGATAATTTCATAATTTAACTTAACAAGCTCATTATTTAGGCTTATTTCTTTAAAATTCATTTGATACAGATGCTCAAATTTAGGAACAATATCTTTTACGGTTGTTGTTGTAAAAAAATCGTCTGGATTAAATGCTTTTTTCTCTTTTTTCATTTTTTTTCCTTTGCTTTGATGTTATATACAAATTATATTCCTTGAATTAAGTAGTTATGAAATTAATTTAATTTTTACATAAAGTAAAAGTTATAAAATGCCTCACGATTAATTAAAATGAAGGATATTTTTATGGCAAAAATAGGTATTTTAGTTGCAAGCTCAAACAATAATTTAAAGCTTGGTAAAAAGTTTGTAGAGCTTGCAAAAGAGCAAAACATAGAGACTGAACTTATTGATTTGGTAAGTTTGAATCTACCTTTATATAATACTATTGAAGAGGAAAAAAACGGGATTCCTCAAGCGGCAAAAGATTTATCAAAAAAAATAGTTGATTTAAAAGCTTTTATCGTGATTGCTCCTGAATACAACGGAGTTATGCCTTCTGTCTTAAACAATGCAATAGCTTGGACATCAAGAGCAACAGAAGACTGGAGAGATGCTTTTAACGAAAAGTTTGTAGGATTAGCAACGCACAGCGGCGGCGGAGGAACAAAAGTTCTTCAAGCAATGAGAATTCAGTTTCAACACTTAGGTGCGAATATTTTGGCAAGAGAAATTTTAACAAGTTACGACAAACCTCTAAATGAAGAGAGTGCAAACAATATGATTTCTCAACTTGGAAAACTTTCAGAGATATAATCTTTGAAAGTTTTCAATAGATTTTTCAAAAAATGAGATATAATATCATTTACAATTAAAAATAGAAGGTTCTATGGAACATATCCTGACTGCACTTATTCCAATCTTTTTACTTATTTTAACAGGGTTCTCTTTTAAAAAGATAGACTTCCCCTCTGCCGAATTTTGGAAAAATGCAGATAAACTGACATACTTTGTATTAATGCCTTCTTTACTTGTTTATAAGCTTTCAACAGCAAATTTAGAAAATCTTGAAGCCTTTGATTTCGTATTAACGGGACTTTTGGCATTGGTTTTTGTTTTAATTTTATCTATTGTTTTAAAATTTAAAATGAATACTCAAGGAGCCCCTTTTAGTTCTGTCGTTCAAGGGGCGATTAGATTTAATACGTATGTTTTTTTAGGACTTGTATCTGCTATTTTGGGAGACAAAGGTATTGCTCTTGCAGCTTTACTTATAACTTTTGCGATTCCTGCAATAAATGTAATATGTATTACGGTTTTTGCTTTTTATGTAAATGATACAAAAGCAACCTTTTTGGGAATGATTAAATCAATTATTAAAAACCCTTTGATTTTGGCATGCTTACTTGGAGGAAGTATAAACTATTTTGATATTTATACTCCTATAATTGCAGTTAAATTTATAGAAATATTAAGTGCCTCTGCACTTCCTTTAGGACTTTTGTCTATTGGTTTTGCCCTTGATTTAAGTTCTATAAAAGAGGCAAAAACAGAATTAATAGTATCATCAATTTTAAAACTTGTAATTATGCCTTTAACTATGTTTGTTATAGGAAAACTGTTCTCTTTAGAACCGTTTCTATTGACTATTTTAATTATTTTCGGGGCAATGCCTACTGCCTCTTCATCTTTTATTTTAGCAAGACAATTAGGCGGAGATACAAAATTGATGGCATCAATTATTACTTTTGAAACACTATTTTCACTATTTACCGTATCATTTATTTTAGGTTTCCTTCAATATCTTAACTAGAAAACTAGTTATAGATTATATATTTTGATAGATTACCTTTAACATAATTGTAGTAAGATATTAATATTTTAAATCCTTGGAGTCTCTTATATGATTTTTTTAGTTTTAGTAGCAATAGTAGCCATTATCGTAATAACTTTAAATATGATTGATAATTCTAATCTAGAAAAAATTGAAAACCATTTTAAAGATAAAAACTGTAAAAATATAGTTTATTCAAAGGGAAGTTACAAAGGAATTTGCAACGATCAAGTTATGGAAATAGACAACGGTTTTGAAGTAAATTTGAAAGATGATAAAAAAGTAATAAAATTAAAAGATATAAAAAAAATAGATGACAGAGCTTTAACAATTATTATAAATGATGATTATGAGATAGAGTTTAAAGATAAAAAAAATAAAGAACTCTTCTATAAAAATTTAAAGGAAAAATTAAATCAATGAATGAGATTATAGATTATATCAAGTCTAAAAATGTTGAAAAAACAAACTTTTTTAAACATCTTAAATGTTCAAAAGAGGAAGCAAAAATTTTACAATATATTACAAAAGAGTATATAAGCGGAAGAGATACTTTAATTGTAATTGATATTTTAGCTGAGTTTTATGATGTGAAAAATTATGAACATTTAAATCACATTCATGAAATAAAGTCCCTTTTAGGACTTGGTTGGCTTGTTCAAAATGGATTTGACCATATGAAATTAAGTGAAATGTCCCAACTGGAACTTTTAAATTCACCCGTAACTCTATCTCCTGCATATTTAAAATTTTTAGAAAGAGGCTCTTTAGATTTTGTATTGCCTGAGATAAAAAGTTACGGCGATCATTTGGAATATCTGCAAGATCAGTTTTTTAAAATAGATTTGGCTCAACAGTTAAATCTAGTAAAAAGAAATTTTGATGAAAATTCTCCAAATATAAATAGATTGAAAACAAAACTTACGCTTTTGGAAAATAGAATAAAAGATAGAGTGAAAGAGACAACCAGTCAAATTTTGCTTGAAGATTTTTTTAAAAGTAATAATCTAAACGAACATGAACAAATGCTCTTTTTGGCTCTGCTAAAAGAGGAATATGCAGGAGGAGACGGAACAATTAGAGATATGAACTCTTTAATTGATTTGATATCAAGCGATGATTATGAAAAGATAAAAAACAGAAGTCTGCTTGAAGACGGCTCAACTCTTATCTCAAACGGTTTGGTTGATTATGATGAGGTTTTAACTCCTTTTGGAGGAATAAACAGAAGTTTTTATATTCCCGATGATATTTTATATAAGATCTCTCATCCTACAAAAAAGAAAAGTTCAAACAGAAAAGTAAAGTTAGATACCTTGATAAAAGATCAGGATATGTTTGAACTGGTATCAACAAACAAATCTTTAGATGACGTAATCTTAAATGATAAAACAAGAGATATTTTAAATTCACTTTTAAAGCAAATGGATAAAGAGGTATTTAACCGTTTAAAAGAGTGGGGAATAAAAGATAAAAGAAGAGGAATAGAAGCAAGAATTATCTTCTATGGAGTCGCTGGAACAGGTAAAACTTTGACTGCACTTGCTTTTGCCAAATCTTTGAAAAAACAGATTTTAAGTTTTGACTGTTCTAAGATTTTATCGATGTATGTGGGTGAGAGTGAGAAAAACGTAAGAGCAATTTTCGATAAATATTATGAAATAAGAGATAGAAGTAAAACAGAGCCTGTTCTTCTTTTAAATGAAGCAGACCAATTTTTAAGTGCAAGAACTACAACAAGTACAAGCGGTAGTGAAAAAATGCACAATCAGATGCAAAATATATTTTTAGAACAGATTGAAAGGTTCGACGGAATACTTATTGCAACGACAAATCTATTAGAATCACTTGACAAAGCCTTTTCTAGAAGATTCAATTACAAAATTGAATTTACAAAACCGACATTGAATCAAAGAGTTCAATTATGGAATAAACTTTTACCTGAAAATCTTCCCTTGGAAGAGGGGTTTGATATAAATAAACTAGCAGAGCATGAACTTACAGGTGGGCAAATAGAGATGGTTATAAAAAATACTGCATTTAAAATAGCAGTTGATGATGAGCCTCTTTTTACCGTAAAAGCTTTTGAAGAGCAGATTCAAAAAGAGAAAAAAGGTAACTTTGATTCTGAAAACAAAGTAGGTTTTTTTAGTTAGACCACTTTAAAAAAATTAATAGTTACTTAATAATTTTTTTTGTTTGATACTTTTAGTTATAAAAGAATGAAATAGTTAGAACATAACAAGCTCTTATAAGACTGGCTTTATAAGAGATTGGATATTATCTAACATTAATGATAAAATTTAAGAAGGATTAAAGATGACACATATGGAGTTTTCACATCCGTATTTTGGTGCATTTTTTATGTTTTTGTTGACATTTGGTGCCTTTATCGCAACGGTTTATCTGGCTAGATTATTAAGCCGTAAAGTGGCTAGACTTGATACTGAAAAATTGAAAGCTACGCTTTATGAGTGTGGACCTGAAGTTACCAAACAGCCAAGCAGTGTATCTGTGCAGTTTTATTTGATGGCACTTTTATTTATTCTTTTTGATATAGAGATTATTTTTATGTTTCCTTGGGCAATAGATTTCAAAGTATTGGGATGGTTCGGGTTTGTAGAAATGATTCTTTTTATCCTTTTACTTACAATCGGTTTTATCTACGCATGGAAAAAAGGAGCGCTTGAATGGCACAACATAAAGTAAACTATTTACAAGACGGCGGTGCACCTATTGCACTTACAACTGTAGACAAATTGGTAAACTGGGGAAGATCAAACTCAATTTGGCCTATGACTTACGGACTTGCCTGTTGTGCTATTGAAATGATGGCAACAGGAGCTTCAAGATATGACTTTGACAGATTCGGTACAATTTTTAGAGCAAGTCCCAGACAATCGGATTGTATCATAGTTGCAGGAACTCTTACAAAAAAGCATGCCGAGTTTATGAGAAGATTGTATGATCAAATGCCTGAACCTAAATGGGTTATATCTATGGGATCTTGTGCAAATACCGGAGGAATGTTTAATACCTACGCAACAGTACAAGGTGTAGACAGAGTAATTCCCGTGGATATTTACCTTCCTGGATGTGCTCCAAGACCTGAAACTCTTCAATATGCTCTTATGATGCTACAAAAAAAGATAAGAAGAGAGTCTATTTTTAGATCAATAAAGAAAAAGAGGCTAGTGTAATGAGAGAATACAAAGCAAAAAATGATGTCCAAAAAAAATCATATTTCAGTGATAGATTTTACGTAACTCCTCAAACTCCTAAAAAACCTGCAAGCGAAGATGAAATTTATGCAGCGGATATTGAAGCCTTAAGTTCAAAATTTGAAGTTTCAAACTCTTATATAGAGATTGATGAACTTGTGATTTTTATAAGCAGCAGAGATAATGTTTCGGTTTTAAAATTTTTAAGAGATGAACTTGAATATGAGATGCTGATGGAACTCTCCGCGATTGATTATATAGCCGACAAGGGTGGTTTTGATATTTTTTATGAAATGCTTTCATTAACAAAAAGAAAAAGAGTAAGAGTGAAGACTTTTATTAAAGAAAAAGAGTCTATAGAATCAGTATATTCTCTTTTCAAAATGGCAAACTGGGCAGAAAGAGAGATGTATGATATGTACGGGGTTAAAATTACAAATCACCCTAATATGAAAAGAATTCTTATGCCTGATGATTGGTACGGTCATCCTTTAAGAAAAACTTATCCTCTTCACGGAGATGAAGCAGCCCAATGGTACGAAGTAGACAAAATCTTCGGAAAAGAAGCAAGAGAAGAGATAGGACCTGAAATTAGAGACGGTGCAAATGTTGATAGATACGATACTCAAAGATTTGCAAGACTTGGACATGAAGTGCCTTTCGGAACAGATATTACTGATGGGAAAGAACCAGAACATACACCTCTTGGTTATCAAGAAGAGGGTGGAGTTGTGCTTATTAAAAAACTAAATGAAGAAAACAGCGTTACACTAAAAGAGAGAAAGTAGAATATGAAACAATCAGTAAATAGATTAAAACCTTTTTTTGAAAATATTCATTTCGAAAAAGAGGATAACACTATGGTTATCAACTTTGGTCCTCAACACCCCTCTTCTCACGGTCAAATGAGACTTATACTCGAACTTCAAGGAGAAGAGATAGTAAAAGCCAGACCTGATGTCGGATATCTTCACAGAGGTATGGAAAAAATGGGTGAAAATATGATTTATAACGAGTTTTTACCTACAACGGACAGAATGGATTATATTGCAGCAGCTTCAAACAACTACGGATATGCTCATGCTGTAGAAAAACTTTTAGGTATTGAAGTTCCAAGACGGGCGGAGATAATAAGAACAATGCTTATTGAGCTAAATAGGATTATTGCCCACCTTTTCTGGCTGGCTACCCATGCTTTAGACGTAGGAGCGATGTCGGTATTTCTTTATACTTTTAGAGAAAGAGAGTTCGCAATGGATCTTATTGAAGATTATTGCGGAGCAAGATTAACCCACAGTACCATAAGAATAGGCGGCGTTCCTTTGGATTTACCTGATGGTTGGTGTGAAGATTTAGAAAAATTCTTAAAAATTTTAGATGTTGAAGTTGATAAATATGAAGGTCTTTTAACTCAAAATAGAATTTGGAGAATGAGACTTGAAAATGTAGGAACAATATCTCCTGAAATGGCAAAATCTTGGGCGTGCTCAGGAGTTACCTTAAGAGGCTCGGGGATAAAATGGGATCTTAGACGTGAGATGCCTTACGGACTTTATCCTGAATTAGAATTTGATGTTCCTGTTGCTTCAACGGGAGACAGCTACGGAAGATATCTTTGTTATATGCAAGAGATGAGAGAGTGTGCAAAAATTTTAAGACAATTAATTCCTATGTATCATGAAAGTGAGTCTCAACTTATGGCTCATGCTCCTGAATATATCTCTGCATCAAAAGAAGATATTATGACTCAAAACTACTCTTTAATGCAACACTTTGTTTTAGTAACTCAAGGAATGAGACCTCCTAAAGGAGAAGTTTATGTGGCAACGGAATCTCCAAAAGGTGAGTTGGGATTTATGATTGTAAGTGACGGAAGTCCATACGCATATAAAATGAAATTAAGAGCTCCGTCTTTTTGGCATACGGGTATTTTCGAGGATTTACTGCCTGGACATCAATTAGCAGATGTTGTAACCATCATCGGTAGTTTAAATGAAGTATTCGGTGAAATTGACAGATGAGAAGCGTGAAAAAAGTAAACAATTTTAATTTTTTAGCTTCGGAACCGAAATGGTCGGAACGAAGTGAAGCCATGGAGGTAATGCTGTGAAAAGATTTGATTTAAGACCTTTAAAAGATAATTTCTACGACAGAATGTTAGAACTTATGCAAAAAGATATAAAAGAGGGTGAAAATGCAATTTTCCTTTTTGAAATAGGAGATTTTTCCGCTATTCAAAAAAGTGCCGATGTAATTTATGAAGCAGGATATACTTTAATGAACTCTCTAAAGTTCAATGAAGTAGATTGGACAATAGTAGTAAAAAAAGTAAAACCAGAACCAAAAGAAGAACCCCAAAGTGAAGAAGAGTAGAGATGGATATTAAAGAAGTTATTGCAAAAAGTGATTATATTGTTACATTCGGTACTTTTTTAGCAAGAGATAATGTAGAGATTCAAGAAGCGATTATCCAGGCAATTGCTAAAAATGATGCGCAGTTTGTTTATATGCATCCTATTGATAATATTGATTTAAAGATGTATTACACGCAGTTTATTAAATATGAAGTGGGAAGTGAAGAGGGTATTGCTTCTTTGCTTTTAGAGACTTTTGTAAAACAATCGGATGAGAATATTCAAGCTTATATCAATGATTTGGATATAGGGTATATCTCAGCTGAAAGTTCAGCAGGGGAAGAGGAGTTTGAAGAGGCTTTACATAAAGCTGAAAACAAAAAAGAGAAAACTCTTATTATAGGAAGAGATATTTTTTCTCATGAAAGAGTAGAAAATATAACAAAAATTCTTTCAGTTATTAAAAAATACTCTGATCTAAACATAATCTCTTTAGAACCTAAATTTCAAAATATATTAGATGAAGCGGCAAACGACAATTTAGAAGAGATTGCCGATTTGCACTCTTATAACGGAACTGTTATTTATAGAGTTTATGAAGAGGATGACACTTCTACTTTAATAGGAAGTGAATCTTTTGCAAGAGTTGCAAAAATTAGTAACTTGGACGAAATATTCATCAACTGTGAAGGTCAAAAAATTGAAAGAAAATTTAAAATTGATAAAGATTTAATGGGTACAGTTGCCCTTTGTCCGATGAGTAGAGATGATTCTAGCTGTTTATCTCAAGGTTATCGGTATAAACAAGTAAAGATTGAAAAGGTTGATGCATAATGAGTGATTTAATTACATTAACGATTGACGGGAAAAGTGTTCAGGCAAAAGAGGGAGAGTATATTTTAAATGTAGCTCGTGCAAACGATATCTTTATTCCTGCTGTTTGCTATCTTACAAGATGTTCTCCTACTCTTGCATGTAGATTGTGTTTGGTTGAAGCTGACGGGAAGCAGGTCTATTCTTGTAATACAAAAGCAAAAGAGGGTATGGAAATTTCAACAAATACTCCTAATATTGCAAAAGAGAGACGTGCGATTATGGAGGTTTATGATGTAAACCACCCTTTACAATGTGGAGTTTGTGATCAAAGCGGAGAGTGTGAATTACAAAACTACTCTTTGTATATGAAAGTTGATTCTCAAAGTTATACTACAAAAGATGTTCATAGACCTGCGGCTGTTTGGGGAGTTATGAAATACGACCCTGGTTTATGTATTGTATGTGAAAAGTGCGTAACAGTATGTAAAGATATGATTGGTTCAAGTGCTTTAAGTACGGTAAAAAGAGGAGCCGATGCTTTAGATAAAACTTTTAAAACGTCAATGCCTAAAGATGCTTATGCAATGTGGAACAAACTTAATAAATCGCTTATAGGTTTTGACGAAGATGCTTGTACGGATTGCGGTGAATGTATTTCGGTTTGTCCTGTTGGTGCCTTGGTTTCAACAGATTTTCAATATAAATCAAATGCTTGGGAACTAAATAGAGTTCCTGCGGCTAATCCTCACTCGGCAGATTGTGCTTTTATGTATTATGAAACAAAACATGAATCCCTTGAAAATGCTGAGCCTAAAATTTACAGAGTCACAAATGAAGCTCATTATTCAACCCTAAACGGTGCTGCAAGATTTGCATATGATTTTGAGAACAGAGTTCAAGGAAAAGATGAAGAGGCTTTTAAAAATGCAGTTGAAGCTTTCAAAAAAGCAGATTCAATCAAATTTAACTCTTTTATTACAAATGAAGAGGCTCTTATTTTACAAAAAATTTCAGAGAAAACAGGTGCAAAACTTGTAAACAAAGATGCTTTCAATTATAAAAAATTTTTAAATGCCTATAGTTTAACATCGGGAAGTAACCTCTACTCTTCAACTTTGAAAGAGGTGCATAATTCAAATTTTGTAATTTCAGTGGGAAGTTATCTAAAATCAGATCTACCCAATGCAAGATATGCTTTAAATAATTCAGTAGTAATAAACAAAGGTTCTGCAATATATTTCCATCCAATTTCTGATTCTGTGATGGAAAAAATAGGGAAAAAAGGAAAAACAACAGAGTTTATTCAGTATGAACCTTTGAAAGAAGAGTATGTTTTATATTTTATTTTGGATAAATTCGGAAAAGATTTGCCTGAAAATATTCAAGAGTATTTAAACTCGTTAAAAGAGACAAGAGTAAAAACAGTAACCGAAATAGTAAAAGAGACAGTTGTTGAAACAGTAAAAGATGAAGAGAGCGGAGAAGAAAAAGAGGTTAAAAAAGTAGTCAGCAAAAAAGTTCCTAAAGAAGTAGAGTTTGAATATACAAAACTTCTTGATGAAATAGGTGCCGATGAAAAACTTCTTGATACTTTGGAAGCTTTATTAGCTAAAAAAGATAAATTCTCTTTAATGGTAGGAGAAGATTTATATACTCATCCAAAAAGTGAAAATTTAGGAAAACTTTGCGGTTTGATTGATAAATATACCGATTTTGATATTGTGATTATCCCTTCTCAAACAAATACTTTAGGTGTAAGTTTGATTTGCGATATAACAGATGAACACAGTGGTTTTTGCGTAGGTTACAATGAAAAAGCAGATTTCCAACTTAGTGCTTTAGGCGACGGAGATTTGGATATGCCTGCACTTAATCAGCAAGAAGGGACTTTTACAAATGTAGATAAAAAAGTAATCCCTACAAATGTGGCAATCGGATATAAAGGGTATGTTTTAAACGATATTGCAAATGCCGTTTTAGAAGATGACATAGAGTATACAATAGAATATACGGAAAAACTTCCTTTAAATGCAGGTTTTAAAGAGATAGAGTTTGATAAATTACCAAACTATTTCGGAAATGACAGGATTGAATACAGAGGTTATGATCTCTCTTCAAAAAGCAGTGATGTTATAACAGAAGCTGAGCCTGCAAGTTTAGAAAAAATTGAATTATTAGAAAATGAAACTTTGATTTATAGAGCGAATCCTATTAATCAATTCAATGAATTTACGGCAATAGCTCATGAATTTGCAAAAGATTTAGAGTCGGGACTTTTTGCTTCAAAAGAGTTGTTTGAAAAACTCGGATTGGAAAAAGGCAATAAGGTTAAAGTTTTTTCAAAAGAGCTTGAGTTGGAATTAAATGCGTATTGTGACGAACAAATTGCAGGGGAAGTTGCATATATTTCAACTTTCCAAAAAGATTTAGATACAAAAGCACTGTTTGATGAGTACAGATTCTCAAAAGCTGTAATTAAAAAGGCGTAGTAATGGAAACAGGATTTATTATTGAGACTATTATAAAAGCTATAGTTATATTAGCGGTATTTTCGGCAATTGCCGGATTTACTACATATATAGAGAGAAAAATTTTAGCATTTATGCAAAGAAGACTCGGACCTATGAATGTAGGTCCTCAAGGGGTTTTACAAATAGCAGCAGATGGTATAAAACTTTTTATGAAAGAGGACTTTGTCCCTCAAAATGCGGCTAGACCTGTATTTAAAATTGCACCTTTGATTACAGCTTCAACTGCATTTATTGCAATGTCGGCAGTTCCTTTCTTTCCTGAATTTGAACTTTTCGGGTATACCGTAAGACCTATTTTATCAGATATTAACGTAGGGATTCTTTTTGTAATGGGAGTTGCTTCGGTTGGACTTTACGGACCTCTTTTAGGAGGTATGAGTAGTGCAAATAAATGGTCTTTATTAGGTGGGGCTAGAACAGCTATTCAACTTTTGTCTTATGAAGTAGTTTCAGGTCTTGCTCTTTTAGCACCTCTTATGTTAGTAGGTTCTTTATCGTTAATTGATATAAATGCTTATCAAGCAGGAGGTTTCTCAGATTGGTTAATCTGGTCTCAACCTTTGGCTTTCGTTCTTTTTCTGATTGCAGGTTTTGCAGAAACAAACAGAACACCTTTTGATTTGCTTGAACATGAAGCTGAAATCGTTGCAGGTTATGCAACGGAATATTCAGGTATGAGATGGGGTATGTTTTTTATAGGTGAATATGCAAACCTTTTTACAATAAGTTTTATAGTCTCTCTAATCTTTCTTGGAGGTTTCAATGACTTATGGTTTATCCCCGGCGGTTTAGCAATTATATTAAAAGTAATGGTATTGATTTTCTTCTTTTTATGGACTAGAGCTGCTTGGCCTCATATTAGACCCGACCAACTTATGTGGCTGTGCTGGAAAATTTTAATGCCTTTAGCCGTAATCAATATTTTGATTACAGGTTTTGTAATGATGTTTTAGGAGTTATAAATGGGATTAGACAAATTAAAAGATAGAAATATTAGTATGGGGGAATATATTAATGTTTTGGAAGACGAATATCCTAAAACCGGATGGGAAGAGTTTAAACAGATTGTAAAAAGATCTGTAAAAGGCGAACTTTTCGTAGGTCTTAAAATTGTGTGGAATATGATGACAGGAGCCCTTTTCAAAGGTGAAATGCATACTGTGCAATATCCTGCCGAAAAACTTCCAATAGGACCTAGATATAGGGCAGTTCACAAACTTTTAGCTCTTTTGGAATCAGGGGAAAACAGATGTATCGGTTGTGGTTTATGTGAAAAAATCTGTATTTCAAACTGTATTCGAATGGAGACAAAAATTGATGAAAACTCTAGAAAAGAGGTAATGGAGTATTCAATAAATCTGGGAAGATGTATTTTTTGCGGATATTGTGCCGAAGTTTGTCCCGAACTTGCGATTGTTCACGCAGGAAGATATGAAAATGCAAGTGAACAAAGAGCCCATTTTGTATTAAAAGAGGATTTATTAACTCCTCTTGATAAATTAAAAGAGCAAAAAGAGTATCCTGGTTTTGGTGCTGTATCGCCTGATGCAGATGAAAAAATCAAGAAAACTCCATTATCTTATTAAGGAGAAGAGATGTTTGAAATAGTTGCTTTTTATCTATTTTCAATTTTGACGATTGTTATGTTTGGTATAACAGTCTTTACTAATAATTCATTATATGCCTTAAGTTCATTAGCCGCGGGAATGATCTTTATTTCAGCTTTCTTCTTTTTGCTTGATGCTGATTTTCTAGGAGCTGTACAGATAGTAGTTTATACGGGAGCCGTAATGGCACTGTATGCTTTTGGTATGATGTTTTTTGATGCTTTATCTGTAGTAAAAGAGAGAATAAACAATCCGAAACTTATGTTTTTGTTAAGCGGAATTTCTGCGCTTGTTATTGTATTGATTTTCGTAGCTCCTATAGTAAACTCAAATATAGAGGCTCAATATCCTGTTCATCCTGAATGGGGAAATGCACAAGATGTCGGAGTTGTTTTATTTACTAAATATTTAATACCTTTTGAAGTTGCGGCAGTAATGTTACTTGTTGCTATGATAGGTGGAATTATTTTAGCAGGGAAAAAAATGGATATTTCATATTCTGAACTTACTGAAGAAGAGATTGATGCCTTAGAGTCACAAACTCTAAAAAAGGATAATAAATGAGTTTAAATGCCTATTTAATTTTATCTGCAATTCTATTTTTATTGGGAATGGTAGGTGTAATCAGAAGAAAAAATCTGCTTATGCTTTTCTTTTCTACGGAAATAATGTTAAATGCAGTAAATGTAGCTCTTGCCGCTATATCAAAATTTTACGGAGATTTAACAGGACAGATGTTTGCGTTTTTTATAATTGCAATAGCTGCAAGTGAAGTTGCGGTAGGACTTGGTTTATTGATTCTGCTTTATAAAAAAAGAGGAACAATTGATCTTGACAATCTACAAAGTATGAAAGGGTAATAATGGAAAAATATTTATATATAGCACTTTTTGCCCCTCTTTTAGGTTCTTTGATTGCTGGAAGTCTTGCAATGAGACCTAAAATGGTTTTCACGGGAATTATTACTTCACTTCTTTTAGGCGTATCAATGGTGGCATCTTTGATATTGCTGCAATATATTTATACGACGGACTCTATAGTTCATGTAAAACTTTTAGATTGGATTGCAATCGGTAATATGAGTATTCCTTTTGGTTTTGTTGTTGACCAAGTAAGCGTTACCATGATGGTAGTAGTTACTATTGTTTCAACAATGGTTCATATTCACTCTATGGGATATATGGTTCACGATAATTCATATAACAGATATTTCTCTTACCTTTCGGCATTTGTTTTCTCAATGATGATATTGGTTATGTCTGATAACTTTGCAGGATTATTTATAGGTTGGGAAGGTGTTGGACTTTGTTCTTGGCTGTTAATTGGATTTTGGTACCATAGAGAAGATAAACCTTTAACAAAAGATATCTATAACTCACCGTTTTCAACATTATCTCCTTTCTCTTCAATTTCTCCTGCTTATGCGGCAAATGAGGCATTTATTTCAAACAGAGTGGGTGACCTTGGAATGTTAGTTGGAATTTTTCTTATTTATTGGAATCTAGGCTCTTTACAATATGATGAGGTTTTTGCAAATATAAGTAATCTTGACAGTAGTGTAATCGTAGCCATAGGAATTTTCCTTTTTATAGGTGCTATGGGTAAATCTGCACAATTTCCTCTTAATCAATGGCTTGCAAATGCAATGGAAGGACCGACTCCCGTATCTGCACTTATTCACGCAGCAACAATGGTAACGGCAGGAGTTTATTTAGTAATTAGGGCAAATGAGATTTATACTATAGTTCCTGAAGTCGGATATTTTATAGCAACCCTTGGAGCAGCTGTTGCTATTGGAGCAGCTTTAATGGCATTAGTTGCAACAAATATTAAAAAAATCATTGCTTTTTCAACCCTGTCTCAACTTGGGTATATGTTTGTAGCAGCAGGTTTGGGTGCTTACTGGGTGGCACTTTTTCATCTTGCTACTCACGCTTTTTTCAAATCAGTTCTTTTCTTAGGTGCAGGAAATGTTATGCATGCACTTAATGATGAAATAAATATTAAAAAGATGGGTGGACTTCATAAATATATGAAAGGAACTTCTATTATTATGACGCTTGCATCAATAGCACTTGCGGGAATCTTTCCTTTTTCAGGATTCTTTTCAAAAGATTTGATTTTGGAAGTTGCTTTTGGAACCCATTCATATATTTTATGGGCTATTCTTTGGATAACTGCCGGATTAACTGCTTTTTATTCATTTAGACTTATTATGTATGTATTTCACGGAAAAGAGAATTTTCATGAAAAAGGCAATCATCCTCATGAGGCTCAATCTTATGTAATTGCAGCAATGACACCTCTTGCTATTTTAGCGGTTGTTGCAGGATTTTTTAAAGAACCGTTTATTGAAATGGCGACAAAACTTCTTCCTGAACTTCATATTCATGTATCAAACGGAACTTTTTGGGTTTTATTGGTCGTAACTTTGGGAATTGCATTAAGCGGTATTGCTTTTGCCGTATTTAAGTTTAAAAAAGACGGAACCTTTTTTAGTGAAAAACTTAAAAACAGACCTTGTTATAAAATATTGGCAAATCAATATTTTATGCCGCATTTTATAGCATATGTTATAAACAGACCTTATTTGGCACTCTCTAGATTTTCATGGAAAAAAATTGATCTTAAGATTGTTGATGCAATTGTTGACGGTATTGCAAAAGTTATTTATAAAAGCGGAGATAAAAGTAGAGTTATGCAAAGTGGTAATTTATCAACTTCATTGAGATTGATGGTTTTAGGTATTACAGTGTTATTAGTCCTTCTTGTAGCACTTGGAATTGCGAAGTAAGGGGTTAAGTAGATGGAACATATTTTATCAATTTTAATATTTTTCCCAGCATTTGCAGCTTTGATAGGATTTTTAGTAAAAAATGATTCTATTAGAATGTATGCAATTTTGGTAACTGCAATTGAGTTTGTATTGACAGTTTTTATGTGGACAAACTTTGACAGCAGTATAGCTGATATGCAGTTTACCGAAATAATTCCTATAATCGAGTCATACGGAATAAACTATTTAGTGGGAATTGACGGTATCTCTTTATTTTTGGTTATTATGACTACTTTTATGACAATGATATCTGTAATAGGATTAACCGAAAAAAGAAATCTAAAACATCTTATTATTACGATTCTGTTTTTAGAAATGACAATGGTCGGAGTTTTTGTTGCTTTAGATGCTATTATTTTCTATCTTTTCTGGGAATTGTCGCTTGTACCGATGCTTTATATCATAGGAGCTTGGGGTGGTCAGCTTAGAATTTATGCGGCAATTAAATTCTTCTTATATACATTCTTTGGTTCTTTAGTAATGCTTGTGGGTATGTTGTATCTTGGATATGTTTATTATCAGACAACAGGAAACTGGAGTTTTAGTATTTTAGATTGGAATATGCTTGTACTTCCTTTTGATATGCAACTTTGGTTATTTGTTGCTTTTTTTGCAGGTTTTGCAATCAAAGTTCCAATGTTTCCTTTTCATACCTGGCTTCCTTATGCACACGGTCAGGCACCAACAATAGGTTCTGTAATACTTGCGGCAGTTTTACTTAAAATGGGTACTTACGGATTCGTAAGATTTTCATTACCTCTTTTTCCTGATGCTTCTGTCTATTTTACAATACCGATGGCAATTTTAGCTTTGATTGCTATTATTTATACGGCAATGGTTGCTTATGCACAAGAAGATATGAAACAAGTAATCGCTTACTCATCGGTTTCACATATGGGTGTAATAATTTTAGGGATTTTTGCACTAAATGTTGAAGGTATCGGCGGTTCAATTTTTCTAATGATTTCTCACGGGGTAGTATCGGGAGGATTGTTTATGTTAGTCGGTGTTATTTATGACAGACGTCATACTAAGATGATGAAAGATTTTGGAGGACTTGCTTTGGTAATGCCTAAATATGCAACTATTTTCGGAATTATGCTGATGGCTTCAATCGGACTTCCTTTGACTATCGGATTTGTAGGTGAGTTCTTATCATTAATAGGATTTTTCAAAGTCTCACCTGTACTTACTGTTATTGCAGGTCTTACAATTATTTTAGGGGCAGTTTATATGCTTGTTCTTTATAAAAAATCTTTTTTCGGTCCTATTACAAATGAAGAGAATAGAAAACTTCAAGATATAAAAGGACGTGAAATAGCAGCTTTGGTTCCTCTTATTGCAGTTGTGATTATTTTGGGGGTTTATCCGAAACCTATACTTAAGCCTGTAGATAAATCAGTCTCACAACTTGTTGAAGTTATGCAGATAAAAGCTGTTAATCAATCAACAAAGGTCAGACTCTTAGAGTCAAACAGCATTGGGGAGGTGAAAAATGACTAGTATTCCATCTGTAGTAATTGATTTTGCTAGTTTAAATTTTGCGACAATCGTACCAATGCTTATGGCAATAATAGGTGCCCTTGTAATTTTATGTGTAGATTTGGTAAATAGAAATCTTGATAAATCTTTATATATTATGCTGACAATACTTTTTTTATTAGTAGATTTAGGTACTTTAATAGGATATTCAGGAGATGTAAGAGGTTTCTTTGATTTAATGCTGGTTGACGGTATTTCAATACTTTCTCAAGCTATTATGGTATTTGCCTCAATATTGTTTATTTTTACAACTATGAGTAAATTAAGATTTCAAGAGTTTAGATATCCTGAATATTTTGCTCTTTATTTATTTGTAGTTGCAGGATTTCAATTTATGGTAAGTTCTGATTCTTTGATTTTGATTTTTGTGGGATTAGAGACTGCTTCAATGGCTTTATACACCTTGATTGCTATGCATAACAGAAAAAATGCAATAGAAGCTGCAATCAAATATTTTACTATGGGAGCTTTAGCTACAGCATTTTTTGCTTTTGGTTCTACTCTTTTTTATGCAGTTACGGGCACAGTTGAACTTGGACAAATTTCAGAAATACTTACAAATTCGAATTTCGAAAATTACCCCGTAATTTTACTTGGAGTGGTGTTTCTTTTAGGTGCTATAGGATTTAAGCTTTCTTTAGTTCCTTATCACACTTGGGTTGCAGATGTATATGAAGGCTCAACTGCAACTTTGGCGGGATTTTTATCAGTTGTTCCGAAAATAGCGGGATTTGTGGTAGCTTTAAGATTTTTTGAGATTTTTTTAGCAAGCGGTGATATATATGTAGAGATTATTCTTTATGCAACAGTTGTTTTAACAATGACTATTCCTAATATTATAGCACTTCTTCAAACTGATATAAAAAGAATGTTGGCTTATTCATCTATCTCTAATGCAGGTTTTGCAATGGGGGCTGTTTTAATAGGAACTACACAAGCTACGAACTCTTTGTTTTTGTATTGGATTATGTTTTTCATTACAAATTTAGGGGCATTTACAATGCTTTGGCTTAATAGAGATAAATCAAAGGAGTTAAGCAGTGACCACTCTTTGGAAAAATATTCAGGTCTTATAAAAGTCTCACCTTTTACAGCTTCAATGATGGGACTTTTTTTCTTATCATTAGCAGGAGTTCCTCCTTTTGCACTTTTCTGGGGGAAAATGTATTTAATCGGAAGTGCCGTAAATGCCGGATATATTATTTTAGCTTTGATTATGGCTATAAACTCTGCAATTGCTGCATACTATTACTTAAAACCGATAGTTTATATGTTTTTAAAAGAGCCAGTAGAAAACAACAATATAGAATATATGGCAAATAGTACAACTGCTGTTAAGACTTTGATAGGATTTTGTGCAATCGTAACTATATTTTCAATTTTCTTTGTAGAACCTTTATTAAATATAATTTCGTATTACGTACAAATTTCAGGTTACTAGGATTTTCCTAGTAGCTAAATTTTCTGGCAGACAAGAAGGGATTCGAACCCTCGGTAGTTTTCACTACATACGCGTTCCAGGCGTACCTTTTCGACCGCTCAAGCACCTGTCTTTAAAAGAAAGAAGGATTTTATCGTAAAAATTATAAATTAAATATATAATTTTCTAAAAATTAAGAATTTACTGGAAAAATTATTGTAAAACAAGCTCCTTTGTATTTAGCTTTTTTATAAACAAACTCTTCATTATTGGCTTCTATTGAGGCATTATATCTTTCTCTTAAAATTTTTTCTGCCATAGAAAGACCTAAACCTGTTCCAACAGATTGGTGTTTTGTCGTAAAATAGGGTTCAAAAATTCTTCCTATTATGTTTTCGTCTATCCCTCCACCGTTATCTAAAATCTTAATTTCCAAATTGTCATCTTCTATTTTTTTTGCAGAGATGAAAATATACTTATCCTCTTTTGAAGACTCTTTTAACACATCTTTTGAGTTATTTATAATATTTATTAAAGCCTGCTCTAGTTCGTTTTTATTCCCTTCAATTTTAATATCATGGGATATATCGGTTATAAGAGTTATATAGTTGTTTTTAAGACTAGCTTCTACTAATGAAATAGTGTCTTCAAGTACCTGTTTTATACTAATAGGAAGAAACTCTCTGTCTCCTTTAATAAAGTTTTTAAAATCATCTATAGTATGAGATAGATAATTTACCTGTTTCATTATGGAGTCCATCTCTTTTTCAAGATCCGTATCATCAAGGGTATCAAATTTTTTCTTTACCTCTATTCCTGTTGCAATTGTTGAGATTACACTTAAAGGCTGTCTCCATTGGTGGGCAATATTACCGATCATTTCTCCCATTGATGCCAGTTTTGACTGTTTTGCCAGTTTATCTAAGTTCTCTTGAGTTTGTTTTAATTTACGATAATCTTCATCATTTAAACCAAGTTCCAACATCTCTTTTAAAACGAGGATATCAATATTTTGACTATTTAAATGCCCGTTAAATCTTATATGTATTATGCAGCTATTATCTTTGAAAATATAAAAATTGTTAAATAAGAAGTCTAAAGTTTTTGCCAAGGGTTTGATATTGTGTATATATAATTGAAGCAGGTTTTCATCTAAATATATATCAACGCTTGAATAATTTAAAGCTTCCGTTAAAAATGTTTTTATTTTTACTTTACTTTTTTCTCCGAAATTAACTATTGAATCAAGTTTGTCAATACTAAAATTCAGAAGTTTTTTTTGAAGATTTTCAACTATCAGGTTATCATTGTCTAAAAGTTTTATATTATGGATATTACTGCTTTTTTTCTCTTTTATAATTGCATTTTTATATGTTTTGTCAAGGGAGTGTTTATTAAAGTTTTTTATAGCTCTTTTATTTCCTCTAAGACTATTTATCTGTAAGTTCTCTTCTTGAAATTTTGCAGAAAAGTTTTTATTTTTTAGATTTTCGAATTTTATTATAAAGCAAAGGCTGTCATCATCTTTTTTCCCGTAGTTAGCTACAATTTTTTTTGGAAGAATGTTTATATCTTTTACACTTCTTAAAAGAGGTTCTATTTGCGAATCATGCAAACTTACACCGTCTGTAGATATTATAAGCGTATCGTTTTTTAAAAGCTTTATCAGATTTGTTTTAATAGTTCTTGGTATATCATAACCTAAAATTCCGCTTTGAGATTTAAGGTGAATAAAGTTTTTCTCTCTATAAAGAAAAGATTTTGTATTTCCTATAGCACAATAACTCATTATTGGAAGTTCTTTATAGACTTGAGCCAAAAAAATGGCCATACCGTTGGTTTTTAAATAATCTTGAGAGTGTATCAAGGTTAATAACTCTTTTAGGCTCTCTTTTTTGTTTTTTTCTATTAACTCTCTTATTTTTGTTGCAATATTATAGACTCTGGGACTACCGTGTCCTCCTATATCTCCTATAACTAATAAAAAATATTTATCAAGTTCAATAAAATCATAAAAATCTCCACATTCATTTGGAGTTGTATATGGTTTAATCTGAGCATTTATTTTCAACACGTTAGACTCTTTTTTTTATATTTATTATTGTTCCTTGTTCACTTGTTTGAACTTCAACTTCATCGCTAAGTCTGAAAATTGAAGCAAAACCCAATCCCAAAGTTCCGCTTGTACTATATCCGTCTTGTATTGCCAAATTGAAGTTTTCAATTCCGCTTCCTTGATCTATTGCTTCTATTTTTAAATTATGTTTATCTTGAAATTCCAAATTAACAGAGCCTTTTGGAGTATATTTTTGAATATTGTATATAAGCTCGGATACTATTGTTTTTATCTCCAAAAGTAAACCTTTGTTTGAAATATCGTGCTCTTTTAAAAACTGCCGAACATTTGTTAATAAAACTGCTACATCACTTTTTTTTGTTACTCTTAATAGCATCCATTGCCTTTTGTACATTAAGTTCTGTTTTAAAAGAGATATTCTCAACAAAGTGAAATAGTATTGATGCACTATATACGTTAAAATTACAAACAATTACCTCTATATTATGAAGTTTTAATATTTGAACCAGCTTTTCTATAAAAGCAATGTCTTCACTTGAGATAACATCAAAAAGAGCTAAATCAAAAATAGTAGAATGTACAAACTCTTTTTTTGCTGTTTGTAAAATTTTTACGCCCATATCATCTAAATGTTTATCCTCAGGATTTAGCGTAAAGATGGCAATATTATTGCTTATTAAATAATTACTTTTCATTTTCAAGTGTTTTTGAAAGAGTAATTGCATCTTTTAATGTGGATGTTGTGTATATCCCATCTAAATTTATACCTAAGTTTACTATTGTTTGTGCAACTTCAGGAGCTATTCCTGAAAGAATAGTCGTACAACCCATCAGTTTTGTAGCTTTTGTTATTTTTATTAAGTGTGCTGCAACTGCACTGTCGACTATAATAATACCTTCAATATCTACAATTGCTACATTTGTAGTTTTTTCTTTAATTGAGATTAATATGTTTTCCATTAGAGTTTGAGATTTTACGGAATCCAATATTCCTATTAGAGGTATTAATGTAGTATTTTGATTTATCTCCAAAATAGGTATTTCCATCTCTGCAATAAGAGTTGCTTGGTTTTCCATTGTAGTAATATCCGAAAATACAACTACGTCTTGACCGTAATCAATTCCCTCTTTTGATATAAGTTTATTGGCTTTTACCTCAAAAATAGTCTTTTCCGCATTTGTATTCAAAATCATAGCTTTATGTAGAACATCAGGTTCTTGAATTAATAAATCTGCCCATCTTGTTCCGTCAGGGTAAACTTTCTGCAAATATTTATTTGAGCCGTCATTCATAAAAAAATCACAAATACAATCTGTTTTTTCTAAAAACTCATCAACTGTTTCAACACCGAAAAATTCTAAAAAAGCTTGATTTGCATCAACCAATTTTTCACCGTTTGTTACAATTACGATATTAGGTTGGGCATCTATTATTAATCTGGTTTTTTTTAATTCAGCTTCTAATTCAGTTTTGTTTTTCATTATTTTTCCTTTTGGACGCAAGATATTTGCTCTATTATATCGAATTTTATTTGATAAAAAGGGAGTCTATTTTCAACTTTATTAAATCAAAAAGTAATTTAGTTCTTGATACAATCCTTCTAGAAAAAAAATTAAGGATATATTTTGAAAACTATTAGTGTTGCACACTCTCCTGATGCCGATGATATCTTTATGTATTATGCTATTAAATTCGGCTGGGTTACTCCTACAGACGCCGTATTTGAAAACATTGCCGATGATATAGAGACTTTAAATCAAGCTACATTAAAAGGAGAATATGATATTTGTGCCATCTCTTTTGCTTTGTACCCTTTTGTTAAAGATGATTATGCTTTATTAAAAACTGCCGTATCTTTCGGAGAAGGATATGGACCTAAACTTATAAAAAGAAAAGGAACAAAATTAAAAAGAAACTTCAAAGTTGCATTAAGCGGAGAATATACTACAAATGCACTTCTTTTTAGAATTGCATATCCTGAAGCCAGAATTACTTATATGAATTTTTTAGATATTGAAAATGCTGTTTTAAAAGGTGAAGTAGACGCTGGAGTTTTAATTCATGAGTCAATATTAAATTATAGTGATGAATTAGAAGTTGAGCGTGAGATTTGGGATATTTGGGTTGAACTAAGCGGAGGTGATCTGCCTCTTCCTTTAGGAGGAATGTGTTTAAGACGTTCAATCCCTCTTCATAATGCGATTGATTACGAAAATACTTTAATAAAAGCTGTAGATGTTGCAAATAAAAACAGAAAAGTATTAGCTCCAATGTTACTTGAAAAAGGTCTTATTCGAGTTGATGCAGGTACTTTAGACAATTATTTGGATCTTTATGCAAATGATAATTCCGTTATGTTAAGCGAAGTTCAGTATGAAGCTTTGGACAAACTTTACGAGTTGGGTTATAAACATGGCTTTTATGAAAATTTGATTCGTTCAAAAGATTTTTTGATTCCATCTGAATATCAGGAGTTAAGAAATAGTTAATAAAAGTGAAAAAGAAGCAAAAAATTATTTCAAAGAAGTAGATTTTTCAAGATACTCTTCTATTCATATAGGTCCCATAGCTGAAATATTGGTTATAAATGAAATAGGGGAGTATAAAGATTGCCAAATAATAGGAAAAGCAAATAATCTTCTAATCTCTAACAATCCTGCAAAATTTGCAATTTTAGGTGAAACTTTCGATTATATAAAGCAAAATGATAATAAACTTTATGTAGGTTGCGCTACAAGTTCGGGAAAACTTTTGAGTTTTTGTAGAAAAAACAATATTGCAAATTTGGAGTTTTTAGCCAAACTCCCAGGAAACTTGGGAGGACTTGTTAAAATGAATGCAGGTTTAAAAAGTTGGGAAATCTTTAATTATATAAATAAAATAAAAACAAAAGACGGATATATAAAAAAAGAGGATATAACTTACGAATACAGAAATACGAAAATCGATACAATAGTTTATGAAGTTGTTTTTGATATAGAGTATGGTTTTTGCAAAGAGAAGTTAAAAGATTTTAATAAAATGAGAGATAATCAACCTCAAAAACCAAGTGCGGGCAGCTGCTTTAAAAATCCAAAAGGTGATTTTGCAGGACGTTTAATTGAAGAGGTAGGATTAAAAGGTTTTAGAAAAGGAGATATGGCATTTAGTGAAGTTCACTCAAATTTTTTGGTTAATCTGGGAAAAGGGACTTATGAAGATGCAATATATCTTATAAATGAAGCAAAAAAAAGAGTAAAAGATAAATTTAATATAGAATTAGAAGAAGAGATTATGATTTTTTAGTTTTAAATTATTTATGATAGAATTCGAGATTTAAAAAAGTAAGGGTTTAGTTTAGTGAAAAATTTAGTAATAGTAGAGTCACCGGCAAAAGCAAAAACAATTTCAAAGTTTTTAGGCAAAGATTATAGAGTTATGGCTTCAATGGGGCATGTAAGAGATTTGCCAAAGTCAAAATTAGGGTTTGATCCGGACAATAATTTTGAACCTAAGTATTTAATATCCAGCGATAAAAAAAGAGTTATCAGCGATCTGAAAAAAGAGATAAGCAAAGATACCACTATATACCTAGCAGCCGATGAGGATAGAGAGGGAGAAGCTATTGCCTGGCACTTAATCCCTGCACTAAAAATAGAAAAAAACCCTATAAAAAGAATAGTTTTTCACGAAATTACAAAAGATGCAATTTTAGAAGCAATAAACAACCCAAGAGAAGTAAATCAAAAATTAGTTGATGCTCAACAAGCAAGAAGGATTTTAGATAGAGCCGTAGGTTATGAACTCTCTCCTCTTCTTTGGAAAAAAGTAAGATACGGTCTTAGCGCAGGAAGAGTGCAAAGCGTTGCCGTTAGAATAATTGTTGACAGAGAAAATGAGATAAGAGCTTTTGTTCCTGAAGAGTTTTGGAAAATAAAAGCAAATTTTATAAATCCCGAATTAAAAGCGGAATTGGCAAAAATTGAGGGCAAAGCAAAAAAAATAAAAAATGAAGAAGAGGCAAAAGCCATAGAAGCTTCGATAAATCAAGGAGTATTTAAACTTTTTGATATTGAAGAGAAGCAAAGCACTAGAAATCCTGCCGCACCTTTTACCACTTCAACCTTGCAACAAGAAGCAAGTAGAAAAATAGGTTTATCCGTAAAACAGACAATGGTAATAGCACAGCAGCTTTATGAAGGAAATGTGGGAAGTATCCCTAACCATACGGGTGGTTTGATAACTTATATGAGAACTGACTCTTTAAATCTTTCAAAAGTTGCTACAAGTGCCGCTAAAGAAGTTATTGAAAGAGAGTACGGGAAAGAGTACTCTTTAAGCAAACCAAGAGTTTACAAAGCAAAATCAAAAGGTGCGCAAGAGGCTCACGAAGCAATTCGTCCCGTTAATATGGCTTTAAAACCAAGCGATATTAAACCTTATGTCGAAAATGCCCAATATAGACTTTACAGTCTTATTTGGAAAAGAACTCTTGCAACACAAATGGCAACAGCTAAAATTGCAAATACAACATATAAAATAAGTGCAGGGAAAAATGAAGAGTTTGAGTTTCAATCAAAAGGTCAAAGAATAATATTCCCAGGTTTTATGAAAGCCTATACTGAAGGAAGCGATAATCCTGAAGCAGCTTTAGACAGCAATGAAAAAATACTTCCTACTATAAAAGTAGGAACAACTCTAAATTTAGAAAAACTGGATTTAGAACAAAACTTTACAAAACCGCCTTCAAGATACACAGAAGCTAGTTTAGTTAAAAAATTAGAGAGTGAAGGTATAGGAAGACCGTCAACTTATGCGCCTACAATTTCAACAATTCAACAAAGAGAGTATGTGGTAAAAACAGAAGATAAAAAACTAGCACCCACTCCGACAGGAGAGATTGTAAACAGCTTTTTAGTCGATCATTTCCCTGAAATCGTTGATTTAGGATTTACTGCAAAAGTTGAAGAGGATTTTGATGAAATCGCAGAAGGGAAAATCGCATGGCAAAAAGTAATGCAGCACTTTTACGGAGATTTCAAAAAAAGTATTAATGAAAAAGAGAAAACAGTAAATAAAGAGGATTATCTGCAAGTAAGAGAGCTTGGAATTGATCCAAAATCGGGTAAACCTGTTAGTGCAAGAGTTGGAAGATTCGGTCCTTTTATTCAAATAGGAACAAAAGATGATGAAGAAAAACCGAAATTCGTGGCAATTCCCGAACATTTGAATATGGATACGATAACTCTTGATGAGGCTCTGTTTTTATTTACTCTTCCAAGAGTTGTAGGACAAAATGAAGCAGGAGAGGATATTAAAGCAAATATCGGAAGATTCGGTCCCTATTTACAAGTTAAAACAAAATTTTATTCACTAAAAGAGGATGATCCTTATACAATAGAACTTCCAAGAGCTTTAGAGGTTATAAAACAGATTGATGAAGCAAAAGCAAAAGCTAGAATCAAAGAGTTTCCCGAGGAAAAAATCCAAATTTTAATAGGACAATACGGTCCTTATATAAAACAAGGAAGAAAAAACTTTAAAATACCAAAAAGTGTAGAAGCCGAGAATTTAACTCTTGAAGAGACTTTGGAAATAATTGCAAAAGATCCGAAATCTAAAACAACGGCAAAAAAAAGAAGCAGTACGAAAAAAAGTACCGCTAAAAAAACAACAGCTAAGAAAACAGCTTCAAAAACCACAAAGAAATAGATGAAAATAGGCATCTTATCAGATAGTCATTATAAAATCGACTATACAAAAGAGGTTATAAATCTTTTAAAAGAAAAAGGTGCCCGATATTTGATTCATGCAGGGGACTTATGCCGTGAAGAGAATCTTAAACTTTTAAAAGAGTCAGAACTTACATATGTTTGTGTTTTTGGAAACAACGACTCCTCTTTGTTAGGATTTTCTTCAACGTATAATATAAAAAAAGAGCCTTACTATTTTAAAATAAAAGATATAAGTTTTAAACTTATGCATCTGCCTTTTTATTTAGTAGGGGATACTGATGTGGTAATTTTCGGGCATACACATATTTTTGAAAGTGAGTATAAAAACAAAACGTTGTTTATAAATCCCGGAGAAGTGTGTGCAAGAGAGAAACCTTTGATCGAATCGGTATTGTTAGAAATTAATGAAAATGAGTATATAATCCGCTATTACTCAAAAGAAACAAATAAAAAAAATTTTAAAGAAAAAGAGATTAGATATGAACGCAAAAATTAATCAAACAAAAGATATATTTTTATGTGCCATTTGTAATATTGAGAGTGGTACTTGTAATGAAGACTGTAAGTTTTGTACTCAAAGTGTAAAATATAAAGCAGATATTCAAAGATATAAACAAAAAGAGATAGAACAAATTGTCGAAGAGGCAAAAATGGCAAGAAAAAACAGTGCCAACGGTTTTTGCCTTGTAACGGCAGGGAAAGGGCTAACCGATAAAAGACTTGCTTTTGTCTGTGAAGCAGCAAAGGCAGTTAAAAAAGAGAATTTAGGCTTAATCTTAATTGCCTGTAACGGTACGGCTAGCGTAGAGCAGTTGGAAAAACTAAAAGAGGCGGGAGTTGATGCTTATAATCACAATTTAGAGACTTCAAGGGATTTTTACCCTGAAATTGTTACGACTCACTCTTGGGATGAAAGATATCAAACCTGTAAAAACGTAAAAGAGGTAGGTTTAAGACTTGTATGCGGAGGAATTTTCGGTTTGGGTGAGACTCAAGAACAAAGAGTCTCTATGTTAGAATCGATTGCTTCTTTAGAACCTATGAATGTGCCTTTGAACTTTTTTATTCCAAATAAAGCTTTGCCTATTGAAGCAAGTACGATTAAAAGAGAAGAAGCCTTTGAATTAATCACTTTAGCAAGAAAAATGATTCCTAATGCAAAAAAAATTATGATTGCAGGAGGAAGAGAGCTGATGTTCGGTGAGGAACAATATAAAATTTTCGATAAAGGAGCGAATGCTTTTGTAATCGGGAATTATTTGACAACAGAAGGAAAATCTGCCCAAGAAGATATTGATGAACTTGAAAAATTAGGTTTTAAAATTAAAAGAGAGAGAGCTTAAAAACAGGAACGGCAATGGGTGAAGAAATTTTAATAATAATCACTATCTCATTAATCATATTTATCTCCCCGTTGCTTTCAAGAGCTTTACGTCTGCCTACGATTACTGTTGAGATTATTTTAGGAGCATTTGCAGCCTATTTTGCTTTTATTGTAGAACACTCTATTTTAGAGCTTGTTGCAGAGCTGGGATTTCTTTATCTGATGTTTTTAGCCGGACTTGAAGTTGATTTAAAAAAGCTTGTAAATATATCGGGAACTCTGCTTAGAAAAGCTATTTTATATAATGTAATACTTTTTACATTGGCAACGGCAATAACTCTATATTTTGATTTAAGTAAAATTTTTATTGTTGTTCTGCCTCTTATTTCCATAGGACTTTTGGCTGCTTTAAAAAAAGAGTATGGAGATGTTCATTGGATACGTCTTTCAATTACGGTCGGATTAATAGGTGAAATCGTATCAATCGTTGCTCTTACTACGGTTTCGGCAGCTTTAGAGTTTGGGCTTAATTTTGAGTTTTATAAAACAATGATTCTATTTTCAATTTTTATAATCTCAATGCTTTTTGTATATAAACTTTTTCATAATCTTATTTGGTGGTATCCTGAGATAAAAGCGTTACTTATGCCCGAAGTTGATAATCAAGAACAGGATATTAGAGTATCTATGACTATATTCTTTTTAATGATTACTGTAATGCTGTATCTTCATTTAGAAGTTGCCTTAGGTGCTTTTATAGCAGGAACTTTTATTACAACGTTTTTTGAAGAACATAATAAACAACTGCCTCATAAATTGGAGCATTTTGGATTTGGATGGTTAGTTCCTATCTTTTTTATTTATGTAGGTTCTTCTTTTGAATTAGATTCAATCTTTCATGACGGTTTGGTTCTTCATGCCGTTTTAATTGCAAGTGCTATGATTTTAATAAGAATCATAGCTTCAACGCTATTTATAAAAGATATGGGATGGAATAGATTTTATATGATAGGACTTTCTCACTCTATGCCTTTAACTTTGTTAATCGCCGTTGCTACCTTGGCATATCATAATCAATCAATTACGCAGTTTTATTATTATGCTTTTATTTTAGCTTCTATTATTGAGGTTTTAGTAGTTATGGTGGCAATTAGATTATTGTCATATTTTGTAAAATTAAATGACAATAATCTATAAGGGTTTATTCATATAGTTTTACAATACTAACTTTTTGGTCATCATATGTAACTTCATAATCATCAGGTGTACTTGCAAGTTCTACAACTACTCTAAAAAATTTATCTTTTTTATGATTCCCTACGGTAACTTTAGGGAAATTTGTAGAATCTAAACTCTGTCTTACTGTATAAAAGTTTTCATTTGCGTTAAAATCAAGAACCATTTTTTTCTCACCGGGAAGAGTTATCTTTTTACTAACTTTATATTTAGAGATAATATCAATTTTGTCATTGTCATATTCAACTTTAACAAAAGGAAGAAGCTCTTTTTCGTTTACTACGTCTAACCTTGGTTTTACATATACAACCTGTTCAACCTCTTTGGGTTGTTTTTTTACAACTTCTTGTGCAATATCTTTTGCTTTTTTCTCAACTTCTTTTTGAGCTTTTTGTATCATTTTTTTTACTTTTTCTTCAGTAACAGCAGGTTTTTTAGGCTTTTTAGGTTCTTCTTTTTGAGGTTTATTCATTTTTTCATACATTTCGTTTACATACTGCTGCTCTTGTTGATACTCTACTGCATAATCCTCTTCAGTTTCATTCATTTCAATTATTCTTGCTTTTTCTTCTTCATAAGCGTTTGTTGCTTCAAAAGGATTTTCTCTTGCAACTGCACTTGTTGTTAAGATAAGTAGTAACGTAAAAAATAGTGTTTTCATTCTTCAGGCTCCAAATTTTTAAGTTCAAAATACTCTTTTTGTAGATAAGCATTATCTTTCTGCAATCTTTTTATTTCATCTTGAAGGTACTCTTTTTTATGTTTTAAAGAGTTGTAAACTTCTAAAGAGTTATCTCCAAAAAGAATATTTGAAACATGGTAACCAAGAAAAATCGTAATAGCAACGGAGAGTATTGCTATTAACGAAAATTTCTTAATCGTATGTTTTTTTTCTTTCATAAATTATTTAGAAAAAGGTTGTTTCCCTAAATATTCAGCATAACCTATTTCTGCACCAATTTCAAGAAGTCTGTTGTATTTTGCGATTCTATCGCTTCTTGCCGTACTTCCTGTTTTTATTTGACCGCAATTTAAAGCAACTGCAAAATCTGCAATAAATGAATCTTCAGATTCACCTGATCTGTGAGACATTACGCAGTTATAGTTATTTCTTTGTGCAAGTCTGATTGTAAGCATTGTTTCACTAACACTTCCTATTTGATTCGGTTTAATTAAAATCGAGTTTGCAATACCTTTTTGGATACCTTGAGCCAAAATATTTGCATTTGTTACATAAAGGTCGTCTCCGACTAATTGGATTTTTGAACCAAGTCTTTCGGTCATGATTTTCCATCCGTCCCAGTCATCTTCGCTTAACCCGTCTTCAATAGAGATAATAGGATATTTGTTACATAACTCTTCATAATAAGAAACCATCTCATCAGCAGTTAAACTTCTTCCTTCACCTTTTAGGGCATAATTACCGTTTTGGTCTACAAGTTCCGATGCTGCAACATCTAGAGCAATACAAATTTGTTCACCTGCTTTATATCCTGCTTTTTCAACTGCTTCTAAAATAACTTGAATAGGTTCCTCATTTGAACCTAGGTTTGGAGCAAATCCACCTTCATCACCTACAGCTGTAGATTCACCCATAGAGTCAATGATTTTTTTAAGATTTTGATAGATTTCGCAAACAGCTCTTAATCCATCATTAAAGTTGTCAAATCCAACGGGCATTACCATATACTCTTGAAAATCAACAGAGTTATTTGCATGCTCTCCACCATTGATAATATTAAACATCGGAACAGGCATTGTCATAGAGTTTGCACCGCCTAGATATCTATATAAAGGAATATCAAGTGAAGCTGCTGCCGCTCGTGCAACTGCCATTGATACACCAAGAACTGCATTTGCTCCAAGATTTGAGTAGTTGTCCGTACCGTCAATATCTTTCATTGTTGCATCAATTTCAGCTTGATTATAAGGACTTAGTCCCAATAACTCGTCTGCAATAGTCGTATTCACATTTTCAACAGCTTTTAAAACACCTTTACCTAAAAATCTATCATCACCGTCCCTTAACTCTAAAGCTTCTCTTTTCCCGGTACTTGCTCCGCTTGGAACTATAGCACTTGCTTTTGTACCATCACTTAAAATAACAGTTGCTCTAACTGTTGGATTACCTCTTGAGTCTAAAACTTCATCCGCATAAATATTATCAATAAATACCATCTCAGGTCTCCTATTTTTGATTAAATCTTATTATTATACATAAAAAAATATTGGTAATTGCTTTTATCAAGAGTTTTTGAAATAATTTGGAAAAATATAAAAAAAGTTTAAGAAAGAGTGTGAAGCAGAAGAGAGAAAGACTCTCTTCTTTGTTACTCTTGGTCAGGTTCAGGTTCACCTTGAATTAATTCGTCATCTATACCCATTGCAACTAATATTTTATGTTCTATCTCTTTTGCAATTTCAGGATTGTCTTTTAAGAATACTTTAGAATTTTCTTTACCTTGACCGATTTTACTGTCACCGTAACTAAACCAAGCACCTGCTTTATCTACAATATCAAGTTTAACTCCGTAATCTATTAATTCTCCTGTTTTAGAGATACCTTCTCCAAACATAATATCAAATTCAGCTTGTTTAAACGGAGGCGCAACTTTGTTTTTTACGACCTTAACTTTTACTCTGTTTCCTATAGAGTTTTCTCCTTGTTTAAGAGTTGCGATTCTTCTAATATCAAGTCTAACAGAAGAGTAAAATTTAAGTGCATTACCTCCCGTAGTTGTTTCAGGACTTCCATAACCTGTCATACCTATTTTCATTCTAATTTGGTTGATGAAAATTACGGTACAGTTCATTTTATTTAAAAGACCTGTTATCTTTCTAAGAGCTTTACTCATAAGTCTTGCTTGCACACCCACTTGTTGATCATCCATATCTCCGTCAATTTCAACTTTAGGAGTTAAAGCTGCAACCGAGTCGATAACAACTAAATCAACGGCACCGCTTCTAATAACGGTTTCCAAAATTTCTAATGCCTGCTCTCCGTAATCAGGTTGAGATACAAGTAAATTATCAATATCAACACCTAGATTTCTTGCATATATAGTATCTAAAGCATGTTCAGCATCAATAAAAGCACAAACACCGCCTGCTTTCTGACACTCTGCAATAGCATGAAGAGTAAGAGTAGTTTTCCCTGAACTTTCAGGTCCGTAGATTTCGATAACTCTTCCTTTTGGCAGACCTCCTACACCTAAAGCCAAATCAAGACCCAAAGATCCTGTTGATATGGATTCTGTAGGAATAACCTCTTTATCTCCAAGTCTGATAAGAGTACCCTTACCGAAAGTTTTATCAATTTGCTTGATCGCTAACTCTAATGATTTTTTTTGATTATCATCCATCTTTTTTCCTAATGTCTTTTTTATTATGTTGGAATTTTAGCTAATTTTTTTTAAAGTAAATAGTTATATTGCAATTTGCAATAGTTTTTTATGAATCTTTATCAGAACCATTCTCTTTATGAATTTTTTCAATATTTTCAATAGTTTTAATATGGGAATTTACCCTTTTCTTCATATTAAACCTTTTAATATGTTTAGCAAGGATTTTAGTATATTTTTTGTAATTTCTGGAATCTTTTTCAAAAGTTGCCAGCTTTTTTTGTATTTTTATAATATTATCCGGAATATTTTCTGCCATCTTTACCTACTAAATATATTTGTTTTAGATTATTACATATATACTCTTAAAATTAAAGTTAAATAAATTATTAGATATTATATTATCTATAAATTTTTTAATTAACTAAGAAGGCATCAAATGTTTGATGGGAAAAATATTTTAATCACTGGCGGAACTGGAAGTTTCGGTAAAAAATATACCAAGATTTTACTAAAAAAGTATAAACCGAAAAAAATTATTATTTACTCAAGGGATGAGCTTAAACAGTATGAAATGGCTCAAGAGTACAATGATAAGTGTATGAGGTATTTTATAGGTGATGTTAGAGACTCTTCAAGATTAAAAAAAGCTATGAAAGATATTGATTATGTAATTCATGCAGCGGCACTTAAGCATGTTCCAATTGCAGAGTATAATCCCATGGAGTGTATTAAAACAAATATTAACGGAGCTCAAAATGTAATTGATGCGGCATTGGAGTGCGGAGTTAGAAAAACAATCGCTTTATCAACAGATAAAGCGGCAAATCCTGTAAATCTCTATGGAGCTACAAAATTAGCTTCTGATAAACTTTTTGTTGCTGCAAATAATTTAGTAGGTGATCAAGATATTGAGTTTTCTGTCGTAAGATACGGAAATGTAATTGGAAGTAGAGGTTCCGTAGTTCCTTATTTTCAAAAGCTGATAAGAAACGGTGTCGAGTCTTTGCCTATTACGGATGAAAAGATGACAAGGTTTTTAATTACTCTTGAACAAGGTGTTAATTTTGTATTAAAAAACTTTGAAAGGATGCAAGGAGGAGAGATTTTTGTTCCTAAAATTCCTTCTATGAAAATTATTGATCTAGCCCATGCTTTGGCTCCAAATCTTTCAAGAGAGATTATCGGTATAAGACCCGGGGAAAAACTTCATGAAATAATGTGCCCTGCGGATGATTCTCATTTAACATTGGAGTTTGAAGACCATTTTGTAATTCAACCCACAATTAGTTTTGCCAGAAAAAGGGATTATAGTTTAAACAATTTGAAAGAAAAAGGTAAAAAAGTTCATCAAGGGTTTGAGTATAATTCCGGAAATAATTCCCAATGGCTTAAAGAAGATGAGCTATTAAAGTTTATTAAGGATATTTAATGGATTTTATTCCTTACGGAAAACAGAATATCAATAAAAAAGATATAAAAGCAGTTATTAAAACTTTAAAATCTGATTTTTTAACAACAGGACCAAAAGTAAAAGAGTTTGAATATAAACTGTGTGAATATACGGGTGCAAAATATTGTGTTGCAGTTTCAAACGGAACAGCCGCACTTCATTTGGCTTCTTTAGCACTTTTAGATAAAAATGATAAAGTTTTAACTACTCCAAACTCTTTTTTGGCAACTTCAAATTCAATACTTTATGCAGGTGCAAAACCGATTTTTGTAGATATCGGTGAAGACGGGAATATAGATTTAGATCTTTGTGAAAAAGAGTTAAAAAAAGATCCTACTATTGAAGCAATATATGCTGTTCACTTTTCAGGTAAGTCTGTAGATCAAAAAAAATTGAAAAAATTAAAAGAGAAATACGATATAAAAATAGTTGAGGATTGTGCACACTCTTTAGGAGCTAGTTTTAAAGGAATCAAAGCAGGTAGCTGTACTTACAGTAATATCTCGACTTTTTCTTTTCATCCTGTTAAACATATAACAACAGGTGAGGGTGGAGCTATTACTACAAATAGTAAAAAACTTTATGAAAAATTATTACTATTAAGAAACCATGGCATGGTAAAAGACTCTTCAATGAAACCTTGGGAATATGAAATGAGAGAGTTAGGTTTTAATTATAGACTTACCGATATTTCTTGTGCTTTGGGCTTAAATCAGATAAAAAGATTAGATAAATTTTTAAAAAAAAGAAGAAAAATCGCAAAAGAGTATGATAAAGCTTTTAAGGAGACAAACACTCTTGTAACTGCTTTATACCCTTTTGATGAAGAATCTTCATATCATCTTTATGTAGTAAAAGTAAAATTTGATAAATTGAAAATTTCTAAAGAAGAGTTTTTTATGAAAATGAGAGAAAAAGGTATAGGTTTGCAAGTACATTATATTCCTATAAATAAACAACCTTTTTATAAAAAATTGGGTTATAGAAAGGAAAATACTCCAAATACGGATAAATATTATAAAGAGGTTTTTTCTATTCCTATGTATCCCGGATTGAAAAACAAAGAACAAAAATATGTTATAAAAAGTTTATTTGAGGTATTAAATGACTAAATGTGTAGCAATAATTCCGGCACGTGGCGGGAGCAAAAGAGTTCCTAGAAAAAATATTAAACTTTTTCATGGGAAACCGCTTATTGCATACTCTATTGAAGCTGCTTTAAGAAGTGAACTCTTTGATAAAATTATCGTAAGTACAGATGATGAAGAGATAGCTAAAACAGCTAAAAAATACGGTGCAGAAGTTCCTTTTTTAAGACCTAAAGAGTTAAGTGATGATTATACGGGAACAGGTCAAGTTATAGAACATGCTTTAAACTTTTTAAAACAAAGAGGAGAATGTTATGAATTTTGTTGTACAATCTATGCAACAGCTCCATTTTTACAAGAAAAATATCTAATAGAAGGTTTTGACCAACTAAAAAACTCAAAAGCAAAACATGCATTTTCTTGTACTTCAATGCCTTTCCCAATCCAAAGAACTTTTAAAATTACACCAAATGGAAGATGTGAGATGTTTTGGCCAGAAAACTTTATGAAAAGAAGTCAAGATTTAGAAGAAGCTTATCAAGATGCTGGTCAGTTTTATTGGACAAATTTAAATATAGAATCAGAAGAGATAACTTTTGGGAAAGACTCTATTCCTATAATTCTTCCAAGATACTTGGTTCACGATATTGATACCCTTGAAGATTGGAAAAGAGCAGAGGTAATATATCAATCTATAAACTAATTTTAAGAAAAGTATAGTATTATTTAGATTATGTTTAAGGAAAAAAAATGAATAATAACTTTCCTATCTTTGTGGCAGAAGTGTCAAGTAATCATTCCCAAGATTTGAATAGAGCCAAAGAGTTTATAAAAGTCTCTTCTTTAATTGGATGTCAAGCAGTGAAATTCCAACTTTTTAAAATTGATAAGTTGTTTTCCCCTGAAATACTGGCTAAAAGTAAGACTCATAGAGATAGAAAGCAGTGGGAACTTCCTGTAGATTTTTTGCCTGAACTCTCTTCTTACACTCATAAATTAAATATGAAGTTTTCTTGCACACCTTTTTATTTAAAAGCTGTAAAAGAGCTTGAACCATATGTTGATTTTTACAAAATTGCTTCTTATGAGTTATTGTGGGATGATTTAATAATAGAGTGTGCAAAAACAAAAAAAGATTTAGTTTTATCAACAGGGATGGCAACACTTGATGAGATTGAACATGCAGTAGAAGTATTTAAGATGCACTCTAATTCAAAATTGACATTACTACATGCAATTTCAGGTTATCCAACGCCTGTGAATGAAGCAAATTTAAAAGCGATAAAAACATTAAGAGATAATTTTAATTTAGATGTTGGATTATCAGATCACAGTGTATCAAAAGATGTTATAACTAGAGCAATTTATAAATGGGATGCTTCAATGATAGAGTTTCATCTTGATTTGGATGAAAATGGTGCTGAATATAAATCAGGACACTGCTGGTTGCCAAATCAAATGAAAGAGACTATTGAAGGTATTAAAAATGGACTTTTAGCTGATGGAACAGGGGGAAAAGTACCAGCTCCAAGTGAAAAAGCTGATAGATTATGGAGGGCTGATCCAAGTGATGGATTAAGACCTTTTAAAGAGGTAAGAGAAGAGTTTTAATGCAAAAAAAAGTTTTAATTCGTTGCGATGCTTCAAAAGATATAGGACTTGGACATATTACAAGGTGTTTAGTCTTGGCCAATCATTTTAGAGATGAAGGCTATAAAGTATTTTTTGCTATAAAAGATTATGGTATTGCAAAAGAAAAACTTATAGAACAAAAATTTGATATCTTACTTGCAAATGAAAAAGAGTTTGACTATTTTAATTGGATAAAAAATATAGTTGAACAAAAAAAAATTAATTTATTTATTGGAGATATTAGAGATGGTTTTCCAATAGATTTAATTACATATATGAAAAATAAAAATATATTAACAATAGCAATTGATGAACCAAGTGAATATGCTAAAGAGTGTGCTTTATGTTTTTATCCTCCCCATGCAAATATTGATGAATCTTTATATAAAGGTAAGGTTTATAAAGGTTTAGAGTATGTTATACTAAGACCTGAATTTTATAAAGAGTTTGAAAAAAAGAAAAACAATATACCAAATATTTTAGTAATGATGGGTGGAACAGATACCTTTAACCTAACTCTTCCAATAATAAAACAAATTGATAAAAATGATAAAAAATTTGAGATAAGTGTGATATTATCAGACAAGCACAAAGATATAAACCAATTAAATAAATTTGTTGAAACATCAAAGCATCAAATTAAAGTTTATAATGAAGTAAAAGATATGTCATCTTTTTTAAATAAGATTGATTTTGCAATAAGTTTATTTGGTAGTGTTGCTTATGAGTATCTAATCAAAAATATTCCTTCAATTTATATTCAACATGAAAAAGAGATTTCTACTACACATAACTATTTTATAAATAACAATTATGCTATTGTAAATGATATGGAAAACATTAATATAGACAAATTATTTATATTGTTTTTTCAGTTAAGGTTTAAGTGTAAAATATTTGAGTTAATAAAAGAGGTGAATAATGGGAATTGAGTGGAAAAAAATAGATAGTGTTAAAAACAATAATCAGGAGTTGGTAGAAGTTAGAAAATGTCCTATTTGTGGAAATAAAACTTACAAATCCTTTTTTAAAATAGAAAATTTTCAATTTTTTTCAGATTCAAATATTAGTAAACAAGTTGATATAAACAATGTCCAATGTGATAACTGTTTAGCTGTATTTATGAATCCATGTTATTCAAAAAAAGGTTTTCCTATATTATTTGAAGAGGCAGGGATGTCTTATGGTTCTTCAGAAGGAAGACCAAATGAACAAGTTACTTGGTTAAAAAATCGTAAGCTATTAAATAAAGAAGTAAGAGTTTTAGATATAGGTTGTGGAAGTGGAAACTTTTTATCATGTTTACCTCTTGATGTGGCAAAAGTGGGTGTAGACATTGATAAAACCTCTATTGATTTAGCAAAAGAAAAATATGAAAACATAGAGTTTATTTGCTCCTCTTTTGAAGATTTAAATTATCAAGAAGATATAGATTTAATCACAATGTATCATGTGTTAGAACATTTATCAAATCCAAAAGAAGTGCTTATAAGATTGAATGATTTATCAAATGAAAATACTAAGTTACTAATAGAAGTGCCAATAATTGAAAATGGATTAACAAATGATATTAATGGATTTTTTAGTGTACAACATTTAACCCATTTTAGTAGAAATAGTTTTAAAAATATTCTGCAATTAAGTGGCTGGGAGATTGTAGAATGGCAAGAACAAAAAGATTATAATGGTTGCAGAGTTTTGGCCCAAAAAGGGCTTAAATTAGATTTTGCCAATATCGAATCAGATAATGAATTAATCAATCTATACAAATATTTGTCTAACTGGTATAAATCTTTAGAAGATGTAGAAAATAAAATCATAAAACTTGAAAAGAAAAGATATGTAATTTGGGGAGCAGGGATGCATTTAGAGTTTTTGTATCAAACAACTTCACTGTTTAAAAGAGATAAAGACTTTATAATCATTGATAGTGATAAAAATAAATATAATAAAACTTGGCGAGGAATTCATATTTACCCTCCTGAATTTTTAGAGGAGTTAGAAAAAAACAGTTCTATCGTTGTATCAAGCTACGGGTCTCAATATAGGATAGAAAAATATATAAAAGATAAAAGAGATGATGTTGAGGTTATAAAACTATATGATTATTTAAAGGTATATTGATGAAAGTTGTAATATTAGCAGGTGGATATGGTACAAGATTATCAGAAGAAACAGGTATAAGACCAAAACCTATGGTAGAGATTGGAGGAAAACCAATTTTATGGCATATTATGAAAACTTATTCCTATTATGGTTTTAATGACTTTGTGATATTGCTTGGGTACAAGGGGTATTATATAAAAGAGTATTTTGCAAATTATTATCTACATCAAAGTGACATAACTTTTAATATGAAAACTGGAGATATGAAGGTGCATAACAATAATTCAGAACCGTGGAATGTCACTTTATTAGATACAGGTATTGATAGTATGACAGGGGCTAGAATAAAAAAAGCTCAAGATTTTATAGGGGATGAACCTTTTATGCTAACTTATGGAGATGGAGTTAGTGATATTAATATTAATGAACTTTTAGCGTTTCATAGGTCCCATGGAAAATCAATCACAATCACATCTGTACAACCTGATGGAAGGTTTGGGGCATTGGATATTGGCGAAGATAACAAGGTACTTAAGTTTCAAGAAAAACCAAAAGGTGATGGCAATTGGATAAATGCAGGATTTTTTGTTTGTGAACCAAAAGTTTTTGATTATATTTCAGAAGATACTAGTATAGTTTTTGAACAAGAACCTTTGATAAATTTAGCTAAAGATGGAGAGATGTTTACTTATAATCATAATGGGTTTTGGAAACCTATGGATACATTAAGAGATAAGTTACAACTTAATAAAATATGGGAAAGTAATAGTGCCCCATGGAAAGTTTGGAGGGATTAATTATGTATGAAAATAAAATATTAATAGAAGATATGGAGTATATTCATAAAAAGTTATCAGAAAGTGAAATAAAAAAACTAGAGAACTCTACTATTTTAATTACTGGTTGTGCAGGGTTTTTAGGTTATTATTTTCTACATTACTTTGTTAATTATGCGGAAGAACTAGGACTAAAAAGAATAATAGGCTTAGATAATTTTATGATTAGAGAACCTCTTTGGTTAAAACAATTAGAAGATAAATGCAAAATCTTAGAGATTTATAAATTCGATATCATTACTTCTGATATTAATGAAATTTTAGATTCTGATAAAGTAGATATTGTGATTCATATGGCTTCAATTGCCTCTCCTACATTTTATAGAAAGTATCCAATAGAAACTCTAGATGCAAACATTTGGGGGATGAGAAGATTATTTGACTTTTATAAAGACAAATATTTAAAAGGGTTTTTATTCTTTTCGAGTAGTGAAATCTATGGTGACCCTGATAAAGACAATATTCCAACAGATGAAGAATACAATGGAAATGTATCTTGTATTGGACCTAGAGCATGTTATGACGAGTCTAAACGGTTTGGAGAAACTATGTGTTATCTCTTTTCTCAACAATATAATATACCAGTTAGAATAGCAAGACCCTTTAATAATTTTGGCCCAGGTATGAGTCTTGAAGATAAAAGGGTTCCTGCAGATTTTGCAAAAGCAGTATTTGAAGGTAAAAATATAGAAATCTATTCAGATGGAACTCCTACTCGTACATTTTGTTATATAACCGATGCCATTGCTGGATATTTAAAAGTTTTACTTTATTCAAGATTTGATTACTTTAATATTGGACAAGATAGTCCAGAAATTAGTATGATTGATTTAGCAAAAATTTATGCTGATAAATCAAAAGAAATATTTGATACAGAAGTAAAAGTGTTATTTTCTCCTGCACCTGAAAAAGATTATTTAACTAACAATCCTAATAGAAGATGTCCTAAAATTAATAAAGCTGTTAAGCTATTAAATTATAATCCTGAAATTAGTGTTGAAGAGGGAGTAGAAAGATTTTTAAAATTTATAAAATATAATAAAGGAATTTTATGATTGGAGTTATAGGTTTAGGTTTTGTTGGTCTAACCACTGCATTAGGTTTTTCTGAAAAAGGTTATAAAGTATATGGATACGATATTGATAGAGGGAAAACTGACCATTTAAAAAAGAAAAAAGTTCCTTTTCATGAACCAGGTTTACCAGAGGTTCTTGATAAAAATTTAGACAAAAATTTCTTTATAGAAGAATCGCTATTAGAAGTAGTATCTAAGTCAGAAATTATATTTTATTGTGTAGGGACACCTACTAAAGAAAGTGGTGGGGCTGATTTAACTTATCTATATAATGCAATTGATGAAACACTATCTTCACAAATATTTAGTGAGTATAAAGTTCTTGTAATAAAATCTACTGTACCCCCTTCAACAACAGAAGAGATTATTTCTCCTTATATTGAATCAAAAGGTTATAAAGTTGGTTCTAATCTTGGACTTGCAAACAATCCTGAATTTCTTAGAGAAGGTTTTGCTTGGGATGATTTTATGAATCCAGATAGAATTGTAATTGGTGTAAATGACAAAAAATCTTCACAAACATTAGAAAAATATTATAAACCATTTAATGCAGATATACATATAGTTTCTTTTAATACAGGTGAATTTATTAAGTATCTTTCAAACACTTTATTATCAACATTAATTAGTTATTCAAATGAAATGTCAATGATTGCTAAAACTATAGGAAATATTGATATCTCAAAATCTTTTTCAATATTACATGAAGATAAAAGATGGTTAGGACAACCTGCTAAAATGTCAAGTTATGTTTATCCAGGTTGTGGTTTTGGAGGTTATTGTCTTCCTAAAGATACAGAAGCTTTATATAAAGAGTCTAAAAATAAAGGGTTTGAAGCACTTGGATTAAAAAATGTACTGAATATAAATGAAAAAATAAAAAGTTTTTTAGTAAATACAGTAGAGAAAGAGGTTCCTGTAAATAAGACAATTGGGATTTTAGGTTTATCCTTTAAACCAAATTCAGATGATGTGCGAGATACTCCTGCAAAATATATAATTCAATTATTATTAGAAAAAGGGTATTCAAATATTATTGCTTATGATCCATTATCTAATAAACAGTTTCAAAAAGTATATAAGTATTCTATCTTATATGTGGATACTTTAGAAGAGCTAATCTCTAAAACAGATTGCAATATTTTATTAACTGCATGGGAAGAATTTAAAATTAAAAAAGAGTTGATATTTGAAAAAAAGTTATTTGATTTTCGTTACTTTTTAGAAAAATCATAAAATTGGAGGAATTGAATGTTTAATTGTGGGAATATAGTAAAAATAGATAAAGAAAAAAAAGAGTTTATAGTTCTATTATTGGAAAAGTTAGAAGATGTTTTTATAGCACTTTACTTAAGACCATGTGAATCAGAAGATAAGATAACTAATTTTAAGTTAGATAACTTATCACTTCAAAATGGGTCTATAGATAAATGCTTTGATATTAATTTTAATGAACAATTATTGGTTAGTGAAAAACAAATTTTAGATGTTTTAGGAAATGTAAATAGTACATATTTTGAAAAAGTCATGAAAAAAAGAGTTCTGATTAATGCAAAGAGCTATTATAATGCAATTCATAAAGTAAAAAATAATGAACCTTTTTCCCCCGGAAAAAGTAGAGTTAATTATGCGGGAAGAGTTTATGGGTCTGAAGAGATTGAAACATTAATAGACTCTTCATTAGAATTTTATTTAACAGCAGGTAGATATGATAATATCTTTTGTGAAAAAATATCTAAATATTTACAAAGTGAAAATATAAATAAAGTAAATGTTTTAACTGTAAACTCAGGTTCATCTGCCAACCTTATTGCCATTTCAAGTTTAACTTCACCTAAGTTAGGAGAGTTGTGTTTAAAAGAAAATGATGAGGTAATTTGTGTTGCAGCTGGTTTTCCTACATCAATTTCTCCAATTATTCAAAACAAGTTAATACCAGTTTTTATAGATGTCGAATTAGGTAGTTATAATATCGATACTTCAAAAATTGAAAAAAGTATTACCTCTAAAACAAAAGCTATAATGATTGCGCATACATTAGGAATTCCCTTTGATTTAGATAAGATTCTAGAAATTGCAGAAAAATATAATTTATGGGTTATTGAAGATAACTGCGATGCTTTAGGAGCTACTTATAGTTTAAAGAGAGAGTATAGTTTAATAAATAATAAAAAAGTTTCTGGTACTGCTAAAACTGGAACAATAGGGCATATCGGTACATCAAGTTTCTATCCTGCTCACCAAATTACAATGGGAGAGGGTGGAGCTGTATATACTGATAGTTTAGAGATTTATAAAATAGCTTTATCTTTTAGAGATTGGGGAAGAGATTGTTGGTGCTCACCAGGAAGAGATAATACTTGTAAAAGTAGATTTAAATGGCAATTGGGGTTATTGCCTAAAGGGTATGATCATAAATATACATATAGTCATATTGGTTATAATCTGAAAATCACGGATATGCAAGCTGCAATTGGAGTTGCCCAAATGGATAGAGTTCAAGGTTTTGCAGAAAAAAGGTATGCTAATTGGAAATATTTAAATCAAAAATTAGAAACATTAAAAGATTTCTTTATCCTTCCTATAGTTTCAGAGAGTGCTGTTCCTTCACCATTTGGATTTGCTTTAACAATCAAAGATGAAAAAATAAATTCTAGAGATAAAATAGTGGAGTTTTTAGAATCTTGTAATATTCAGACGAGAACTGTTTTTGCTGGGAATATCTTAAGACAGCCTGCTTTGACTCAATCAGATGTAAAAATAAAAATAGAATCAGGAGAAGTTAAAGCTGCAAATACATTAGTTGAAGAGGATGTAAAAATACTTGCTAACACAGATTTAGTAATGAAAAATACATTTTGGGTAGGTGTTTATCCTGGTTTATCTAATGAGATGTTAGATTATATGATTGACAAAATAATAGAAGCAACAAAAAAATAGAGAATGTGTTGAAATGAATATTTTAATCACAGGTGCAACTGGTTTTTTGGGAAATAATTTATCAAATTTTCTGATAGAAAAAGGTTTTAATCTAACAGCAATTGTTAGAGAAAGTAGCGATTTATCAACTTTAAATAAAAATATTAAAATATTTGTTTATGATGGAAATGTATCAAATTTAATAAACTTTTTTAATATAAATAAAATAGAGGGTGTAATTCATTTAGCATCAATGGTTATTTCTGAACATAAAAGTGAGGAGATAGGAGATATTTTGAGTAGTAATATTAGTTTTGGTACGGAAGTTTTAGAAGCCTCTAAAAAAGCAAATATAAAATGGTTCATAAATACAGGAACTTTTTGGCAAAACTATGAAAGTTGTGATTATAACCCCACAAATTTATATGCTGCATCAAAAGAAGCGTTTGAAAAAATAGCTAAATATTATTATGAAACATCAGAATTTATTTTTAATACAATTAAGTTAAATGATACCTTTGGAGCAAATGATAAAAGAAAAAAGATTCTTTATTACTGGGATAAAATATCTAAAAGTGGGGATACTCTTGAGATGTCAAGAGGAGAACAGATTATAGATATGAATTATATTGAAGATGTAGTTAATGCCTATTATTTATTAATTGAGCATTTATCAAATGAAGGTGCAACAAATGGTAAAACTTATATAGTTACTTCTAAAAATAGAATGAGTTTGAAAGAACTTGCAAAGGTTTATGAAACTACACTTAATAAAAAACTAAATATAAAATGGGGAGCTAAACCTTATCGAGTAAGGGAAGTTATGAATCCTATGATATGCCATGATGTTATTCCTGGTTGGCAACAAAAGTATGAGTTAGTAGAGGCTCTAAAAAAAACATATTTAAAAGGTTAACTTATGAGACGTGAAAAGATTTTGATTATGACTCCTGTAGGCAGGAGTCCATCTGGTGAGTATATTGACTACTTCCCCTCAAGATGGAGTGGTAGTACAGGAATGTTTAAAAGTACGACTTTTTATCCTTTTAATCTAGCATATTTAAGTACTTTTTTAAAATTAAAAACCAAACATACTATAAAATTTTTTGATGCCAATTATTATGGTGTTGATTCAGATGAATATGTTGATTATGTGAAAAAATATGACCCAAACATTTTAATTATAGAAATAGATTCAATAATTGAAAAAAAGATGTTGGCAATAATTAAAATTTTAAAAGAGTTCAATACTCTTTTGCGAATAATAGTGTGTGGACCAAGTCCTTCTAGTAATCCTAACATTTTTTTGGATTCAGGAGCAAGTTATGTTGCAATTGGAGAGTTTGAATTATCAATATTGAATTTAATTAAAAGTGGTTTTGATGAAAAAACTTTTGGAATATATCCAAATCAAAGAGAAGAATTGATTGATTTAGATATGTTACCTTTTCCAGAAGATGAAGATATTAAACGTAGAAATTATTGTAGGTATTATGCTTCTGAATATAATGAAGTTGAAGTTTTTTCAACTAGAGGGTGCCCTCATATGTGTAACTTTTGCGTTGTTGCAAATGTTTATGGCGGTAAACCATCTTTTAGAGTAAGAAAAGTAAGTTCTGTAATTGAGGAGATTAAATACTTAAAAAGTTCTATACCTGATTTAGAAGGTATATTTTTTAATGAAGAGTCTCATACATCTAATAAAAGTTTTATAAGAGAACTTTGTTTGGAAATAATTAGATTGGGCTTAACTGATATAAAATATAATTGCATGACTAATTATGATACTTTAGATTTAGATCTTTTAAATCTTATGAAGAAAGCTGGTTATTATAAAGTTAGGATTGGAATAGAATCTTTAGATTCGGATGTAAGTGCATTAATTACAAAAACAAAAATTAAATCAAATCATGAAAAATTGATGGATATATTAAAAATAGCAAAAGAATTAGATATTAAAATATATGTTACCATGAGTATTGGTGCTGTTGGTTCATCAAAAGAAAAAGATTTAGATTCATTAAAACAGTTAGAGCTTTTATATGATAATGATTATATTCAAGAGTTTCAAGTCTCGATTAATACACCTATGCCTGGCACACCATTTTACTCAATTGCAAAAGAAAATAAATGGATTGTAGAGAGTGGTAAGTTTGATGGAGCTAAATTTTCAACAATCTCATATGAAAATTATAGAGCTGATGATATTAAAGAGGTGTTTGATATTGCAAATGAGTTAAGAGCAAAAATTTTAAATAAAAATAGGGAAGAGAAAAAAATTAGATACTCAAGTTATGATAAGGATTGGTGTGAACCTGTATATAAATTAACTCAAAGAAAAATAGGTGAGTATTATCATGAATGAATATAAAGTTGCAGTATGTATCCCAAATTATAATATGGAAGAGACTCTAGAAAATACAATTCTAAGTGCCCTTGGTCAAACTTATAAAAATGTAGAGATTTATATTTTAGATAATTGTTCAACTGACAATTCCATGAATATAATTAATAATTATTCTTCAAAATTTAAAAATATAATTGTTTTAAAAAATGAGTATCATTTAAGTATGGCAGAAAATTGGAATAAATTGTTAAGATCTGTTAAAAATTGTGATTTCATAAATATTTTATCTGCTGATGATATTTTAGAGAAAGAGTATTTTGAAGAATGTATATCTTTATATAAAAAATCAAATGAAACGTTAAGTTACATATATTCAGATAGATATAATATTGTAAATGGGAAAAGAATAGATATTGAGTTTTTTAGAGATGAAACAAAATTAGTTGATAGAGATGAAGCTTTTTTACTAAATATTTTAGGTTTTCACACAGCACCTTGTCAATTATTAATTAATTTCAAAAAACTAGAAGAAGTGGGTTTTCTTAGTACAAAGTTTGGACCTGCTTCTGATATGCATCTTACTTTAAAGTTGAATAGTTTAGGCCCTATTGGATATATAAGAAAAAGGCTTATTGGATATAATATTTCTTCTGGTATGACATCAAATAATAGAATGTTAAAATATATGAGTGTTTTATTTTATGATTTAAAAACAAATATTATTGAAAATAATATTCCTGATAGTTTAAAAAAATTTAAAAATAAACTAAAATTGGATGTAGAATGTTTCTGCTCAAAGTATTGTATTAAGTCAGGATTTGCTGATTATAAAAATGGTGGAAATCTTTTAAATTTTAAAGAAGTTATATTATTAGCAGGAACGTATGATAAAAAGATTATAGATAGTGATCTCTTTGATTATGTAATTATAAAAAAAGAAACAGATATAAAAATGATAGAGAGTTTAGTTAATAAAACTTTTTCTCATCAAAGTAGTATAAAAAATTATATTTAAATAGTATGTAATAAAATAGGAGAATTAATGTTTTCAACGGCAGTAATAGCAAAAGTTATAAAAGAATTTAGTGGAAATCTATTCCTTTATCCAGGGGGAACAATTGCTCCTTTGTTACAAGAGTGTAAGAATATTGGTGTTAATTTAGTTGTTTCTAAAAATGAACAAGGTGCAGGTTATATGGCTATTGCAGAAGCACAGCTTAATCATAAACCCTCTTTTGCAGCTGTAACTAGTGGTCCTGGGGCAACAAATATTATAACACCTTTGGCAGATGCTTATTATGATAGTGTCCCTTTAATTGCCATAACTGGACAAGTTGGAACTCCTGATTTAGAAAGAAGTTCTGAGATTAGACAAAGAGGTTTTCAAGAAGTACCTATTGTAAATATGGTAAAAGAGATTACTAAAGAGGTTTTTCAACCTAGAACAATTGAAGAGCTTTCAGATGCTATCCATAACGCATATATTATCTCAAATGAGGGAAGAAAAGGGCCTGTTTTAATCGACTTACCAATGAATATTCAACTACAAGAGATAGATAATAAAAAGCTAGGTAGTTTACTAAAATTAGATACCTTAACTGTAGAAAAAAAAGTAAAAGGTGAAATAGATCAAAATACAATTTCTAAAACAATTGATGTTTTAAATAATGCACAAAAACCACTTGTATTAATTGGTGGAGGGGCACAAGAAGAGTGGCAAGATATTAGAACAATTTTAGAAAAAACTAATATTCCTGTAATCTCAAGTTTAAGAGGTTTAGGGGTCTTTAATGGTTTAAAATCTTATGGATGGATAGGTCATACAGGGACACCATGGGCAAATAAAATATTATTTGAAGCTGATTGTGTACTTGTTTTAGGTAGTAGATTAGATGTTAGGCAAACTGGTTCAGAAACAAAAACATTAGATGAAAAAAAAGTTATCCATGTTGATATTGATAGTAATGAGTTAAAAGAGTGTAGAGTTAAAAATACAATAAAAATAAATGTACCAATACTTGAATATTTAAATCTAATTGATTCAAAGGTAAACAAGTTTACAAACTTAGAGTGGTTAAGTAGGGTAGATGAAATCAAATTTTCAACTTTGATGCAAGATGATGCCGGGGTTGCCAATGGAGTTAACCCTTCTGATGTCTTAAAATATATTGATAAAAATACAAATGATAAAATGACACTATTTTCAACTGGTGTTGGTTCACATCAACATTGGACTTCAAGATATATAAATTTTGATAATAAGATGAAAAAAATCTTTACCTCTGCTGGTCATGGAACTATGGGGTTTGGTCTGCCTACTGCTTTGGGTTTAAATTATTTAGAAAGAGACTCAAGAGTAATTTGTATTGATGGGGATGGTTCCTTTCAAATAAATATTCAAGAATTAGCACTTATTAATGAATTAAATCTAAATCTAAAAATATTGGTAATGGACAACAGTAGACTAGGAATTGTTTCTCAATTTCAAAATATTACATTTGGTAAAGACCCAACAACAGGTGATTTTTTGAATCCAGATTTTGTGGAGATTGCAAAAGCGTATAAACTTGAAGCATACTATATAAAAGAATATGATGAAACTATCATCTCTCAATGGTTAAACAGTGAAAAAGCAGCTTTATTACATGTAAAAGTTAAACATGATGCACCTATCTCTCCGATGCTTTTAGGTGGACAAAAACTAAATGAAATGTGGCAATATGAAGGATAAATTATTATTAATAACTGGTGGAAGCCAAGGGATTGGTAAAGCAATAGTTTTAGAGGCTATAAATGCAGGTTACAAAGTAGCTTTCACTTATAATTCTAACAAAGATGAAGCTTTAGCTTTTTTAGATGAAATCGGTGATAAAGAGGTTGAAGCTTTTCAATTTACATTAGGGAAAAGAGATAATGTAAAGAGATTGTTACTTGATATTGAAAAACGATTTGGTCAGTTTCCCTCTTACCTTGTAAATAATGCTGCAATTTTAATTCAAAAGGATTTTGAGACTATTAGTGATGAGGAGTGGGATTTAGTTTTAAATACTAATTTGACTGGAGTTTTTCAAATAGTTCAAGAACTTATTGTAGATATGAAAAAAAACAATTTTGGAAGGATAGTAAATATATCTTCAATTGGTGGTCAAGTTGGAGGTAACTTAGCTGTTCATTATGCAACAACTAAAGCTGGATTAATCTCTTTTTCAAAATCAATGGCAAAAATTTATTCTAAGTATAATGTATTAACTAATTGTATAGCGCCAGGGTTAGTAAACACTAAAATGATTGAAAAAGAACTTGATTCTGATGCTGGAAAAGAAAAATTAAAAACTATTCCAGTTGGGAAAATAACAGAACCAGAAGAGATAGCGAACTTAGTTTTATTTTTATTGTCAGAAAAAAATACTACTATGACTGGGCAAACTGTTAATATCAATGGAGGGATGTATTTTGGCTAAAGTACTTCTAATCTTAGGTGGAGGAGCAGATCAGTTACCTGGAGTTTTAAAAGCACAAGAGATGGGTATTTATACCATTGTGTTAGATGGAAATAGTGAAGCTTATTGTAAAAAATATTCTGACGAGTTTTATACTGTCAGTATAAAACATATTGAACAAATTGATGAGTTTTTGGATAATTATTCAAAAAAAATTGATGGAGTAATCGCTTTTGGAGTTGATATCCCTTATATTATTGCTTATGTTGCTAATAGATTAAAAATAAATTATACAATCCCCCTTCAATCTGCAAAGTTAAGTGAAAACAAGTTTTATTCTAAAGAGTTTATGCACAAATACAATATAAATATTCCTGCTTATTCACTTGTAAATTCAGTAGATGACATAAAGAAATTTGTGGATATTTATGGTTTTCCTTTTGTATTAAAACCTGTTGATAATTCAGCTTCAAGAGGAATAAGTCTACTTCATAATCTAGAAAATATAAATAAATATTATGAATATGCAATTTCTCAAAGCTCTTGTAATCAAATAATGGTTGAAAAATATTTAGATGGTTTTCAAATAAGCACGGAATCCTTTATTGTAAACAGTAAAGTTTTTAATATAGGTTTCGCAGATAGAAACTATGAAGATATGGACAAGTTTATGCCTAATATCATAGAAAATGGCGGTGATTTGCCATCTATATACATGAAAGAAAAGCATAAATTTCAATTAGAGAAGTATTTAAAAATCATTTCAAAAGAATTAAATATAAGAAATGGAGTTATAAAAGGTGATATTATAATATATAAGGATGAATTATATATTATAGAATTAGCATTAAGATTGTCCGGAGGTAATTTGTCAACTATAGAAATTCCGGAATCTACAGGTGTAGATTTTTTACAAGTAGCCATAAAATTACATATGAATCTAAAAATAGATGAAACCGAATTAAAGATAGAAAAAAATGATTTTATATCTTTACGATATAAATTTTTGGAAGATATAAAAAAAGGGAAAATAAAAAATATAAATCTACCTGAGGTAAATAATATATCTAGTTCATTATTTATTAAGATTGGTGATGAGATAAAATCGAATAAAACAGAGAATCATGCAAATAGAATAGCAAGTGTTATAACACGAGGCAGTTCAAGAGATGAAGCTATAAATAAAGCTAATGAATATTTACAAAATTTGGAGATAGTGTTTGAATAAAATCTGTTACAAAGTTTATCATGCAAATCTTGCCTTTTCAGCTATTCCTGAAGAGAAATTAGAAGAGGTTATAGATAAATGTTATTTTTCATTATTAGAATTTGTTGAAAAAACGGAAACAAAAATAGGGTTAGAAATATCAGGATACTCTTTAGAAATTATAGAAGAAGTAAGACCCCATTGGATAATAAAATTTAAAGAGATTTATAAAAAAGGTTTAATTGAATTAATTGGATGTGGATATATGCAAGTTATTGGTCCTTTAGTCCCTTATAAAGTAAATTTACAAAATCAAAAAATTGGATTAGAAACATATATGAATGTTCTAGAAATTGTTCCAAAATTAGCTTTTGTCAATGAACAAACTTTCTCAAAATCTTTAGTGGATCTATATTATAAAGTTGGATATGAAGCTTTGATTATGGAATGGAATAATGCATATTCTTTAAATGAAAAAATAAAAAAAGATTTTGCATATTCACCAATTATTGTAAAGGGTATTAATAAAGAGTTGCCGTTACTTTGGAGTGATTCAATACTTTTTCAAAAGTTTCAAAGAACAGTTCATGGTGAAAGAGATATGAACTTTTATATAAATTTTCTAAAACAATATACAAAAGAGTATGAGGCTACTCCTGTTTATAGTTCTGATTTGGAAATATTTAATTTTCGTCCTGGAAGATTTGAAACGGAACAGTTAATAAAAAATAATGAATGGAAAATAATAGCTGAAATAGTTGAAAATTTAAAGCAATTTTGTGAATTTCAGTTGCCGTCAAAAGTTTTAGAAATGAGCTTAAATAAAAATAAAAAAATATCTTTGACAACATCTTTAAATCCAATAATAGTAAAAAAACAAGATAAATATTCGTTGAGTAGATGGGCTGCTTGTGGACGAGGTGCAAATTATATTAATACCCTATGTTATAGATATTTTCAGAGAATTAAAAATATTGGTGATATATCGCAATGGAAAACTTTATTGAAATATTGGGGTAGTGATTATCGTACTCATATAACGGAAGATAAATGGGAAAAAGCTATAAATGATTTAGAAAATTTGGCGATATCAGGAAGCAATAATACGCAAATATTAAAAAAATCAAATCATAATTTTTATGAAAAGAATAATTCAATTATTTATGAAAAGAATAATTTGAAAATTTTATTTGATAAAAAGAAAGGCTTAACATTAGATTCAATATTCATTGATAATAAAAAATTTCCTATTTGTACAATAAAGCATGGAGAATTGGATCTTATAAAACATGGAGCTGATTTTTTTACAGGAACAACTATTATTGAATCATCTGAAACTAAAAAGATAAGTGATTTAATAGAAGTGGAAGATGTAAATTATTATGAGTTAGATAAAGATATATATATAATAGAGTCTTCTCTTAAAATGAAAAGTGGAATAAATGAGCTAAAATCATGGATTATAGATGAAAAAGACAACTCAATAATTTTTGATTTAGTTTTAAATTGTCCAATTTTTATAAGAGGAAGTATCCGAGTTGGTATTCTCACTCTTGATAAAACATTCGCTTTAAAAAATGGAAGTATAAAAGTAAAAAATGGTAATAAATATTATGAAAAAATAAATTTAAAAAACAATGAAATAAATCAACATATTCCTAAATCTTTAACTCAAAGTTCTATATCCGGAATTGGATGTACAAATGGAGTTATGAAATTTGAAAATGATGATTTTTCTTTTAAAATAAAAGTTAATCAAGAGATCTCTTATCCTTTTATAATGTTACAAAATAATAAAGATAAATTTGGTTATTTAACAAGAGTATATTTTAGTTTACAAGAGTTGGATGATACATTAGAAAAAAGAAATGATAATTTTTTATTTAGATTACGATATAAAATTAAATTTTCATAGTTTTTTTAATTTAAAATATAATAAATAAGGAAAAGTAATGACAGAAGCAGAACTTCAGTTGCAAAATGCATTAACAACTACATTTTTAGCAAATCTTGCCTTTTTGAGTGAATATGACAAAGATTTATATCTTAGGATTGATAATTTGTCTCAAGCTATAGATGAGGGCATTTATGAAGAGAGATTTTTTTTAGAATTTTTAGAAAAAGAAGGTGAATTTGATATTTATGATAAAAAAGAAAATAGATATGTTTATGACCAAAATCCTAAAAAATTAAAGAACAAAGCTAAAAATTTAGATTTCACTTCGAAAGGAAGTTTCTCAGATTTAAAAAGAGGTCTTTATTCTGGAGAAAGAGAAGAAATTAATTTTGATTTAAATGAGCCAATCTCTTTAGATAATTCATTTAGAATGATTTTAAATGATGTTTCTGATTATGTAGACGTTTTTAGCGATAAAATAGGAACTTATGAAAATAAGCGATTTAAAAGTTTTGAAAAATTTATTATTATAGGAACTTTACTTAGTAGGCATTTATTAAATATACATAAAAAATTTAATCCTGAATTATATTTTATTTGTGAATCAAATTTAGAGATTTTTAGATTATCTTTATTTGTTTTTGATTATACAGAATTAGTAAGAGATGGAGGAGCTATAATCTTTTCAATAATGGATGATGATAATCTTTTTGATAAAAAATGTTCTCTTTTTATGTTATATAAACCGTATAAAAATTATTGTCTAAAGTTTTTTACAACAGACTATAATGTATCAAGCTTATTTGATAATATTGCAAATAGTTTTTCTTCTAATAATCCTTTTAATTATAACTATATCTCTTTGTTATATAATTTATTAAATAATAATAGTAAAATTATTGGCACGTATAATAGAGTAAAACTTCAGGCTGCTACAGGTGTCTTAACAGATAAGCCTATCCTTTTTATTGGTGCAGGTCCCTCTTTGGAAGATGAAATTGAGTGGATAAGTAAAAATCAAAATAAATTCATAATTATTTCAATGGCAGCCGCATTAAAGAAGATAATTCCTAATAAGATAATTCCTGATATTATAGCAACAGCGGATAGTGGAGAAAAAGTTGTTTTAGATCAATTTGATTTAGATAATAATATAGAATATATAAAAGATAAAATAATATTTGCTTCTTCTATGACTTCTTACAATATATTGGCAAATTTTAAAAAAGAGAATGTTTTTATTTTTGATGTCATGAGTAGTTTTTTTACAGATTCTATTTATCATAATGGGTATAGTATTGGGGAAATTACATTAAGCTGGCTTTTATCTCTTAATTGTAAAGAAATTTATCTTTTAGGTGTAGATCTTGCTTTAAATCAAAAAACAGGAGAAACTCACATGTCAGAACATGTTTCTTCAAAAAAATTAATTTTGTCTGACGATACTTTTTTTGTAGATAAGGGAAATTTTTCAACTCGTGAAGATACCGTAGAAGTGAAAGGTAACTTTTTTAAAAAAGTAAAAACAACAAGACTTTTTATGCTCTCTTTAATTGAAATGAATAACATTATTAAAAAGTTATTAGTAGATGAACAAAAAGTTTATAATTTATCAAAAAATGGTGCTTTTATTAATAACACTATTCCTTCTACAAGTGATGATATAAAATTAAAAGATATAAATAAAAATATAGATAAGATGAAAAAGAATCTAATAAAAATATCAACAAAATTTTTATCTGATGATAATAAACAAAGTTTGGAAATGGAAGTTGAATATCTAAAAAACTTTTTATATTTTTTAAATAATAGTGAAAAGAAAAAACTTGATTATAAAGAATTTGAAAAATATATAAATAGTTTATATGATAATTTTAATGAAAATATATACAAAATGGTTGCATCAAAAGGATTTTTGCTTACTTATTTAAATACACATTTATTATATATTGATTATTGTTTAAATGATAAGAGTATAAAAAAAGAGAATCAAAAGATTAATGAAACTTTAGAGGTCTTAGAAAAACAGATAAATAATTTGATAAAAAATTATTTAAAATATACTGAAATAGTAAAAAATATTTAATATGCTTTTAGAAGATACAAAGAGTAGTAGCATAAAGCTACTACTCTTTGTCAATTACTTATTGAAGTAATTTAAGTACGTTTTGTTGTACTGTATTTGCTTGAGAAATTGCATAAGACCCTGCTTGTGCAATAATGTTTTGTTTATTAAAGTTTGCAGATTCTTTAGCATAATCAACATCTCTAATTACAGACTCTGCTGATGAAAGGTTAGTTGATTGTGTCATTAAGTTTGTAACGGCACTTTCAACTTGATTTTGAGTAGAACCGATATCTGCTCTAAATTCATTTAGTGAAGTGATAGCACTATCAACTTTTGCTTGCATAGATTTTGCAAGAGTTTTTGTAAGTGCACCTGCACCTAACCCAGATAACCCAGTTAAAGAAAGACCTGTAGTATTTGCTGTAATTGATCCTAATGTAATTGTTCCACCAGTATCTGCATCTTCACCAACTTGGAATGTTAATGTTGTTGAAGAACCAGTACCTGCAGTATCTCCAATTAATTGTGTACCATTGTAGTTTGTAGATTTTGAAATATTATCTAATTGTTCTAACAATTTATCAATATCTTTTGCAATTGAGTCTCTACCATCAGTTGAAGTAGTATCAGTATTTGCTTGAATTAATTTCGCTTTGATTGTATCAAGAATATTTGATTGTTCAGCCATTGATTTATCAGCAATTTGAAGTAGTGATACTGCTGAGTTACCATTGTCAACTGCTTGATTAATTGATGTAACCTGTGTTCTAAGTTTATCTGCAATAGCAAGACCAGATGCATCATCTGCTGCTTTGTTAATTTTTAGACCAGAACTTAATTTTTCTAATGAACTGCTTAAAGCATTGTTTGTAGCAGTTGTTGACTCTTGTGCATTAAGAGACGATACGTTTGTATTAATTCTCATAATAAATCCTTTTGATATTATGACACATTGTAAATCTTTTTAAAATTTACAGCCTTAAAAACATTCTTGTTTTATCAAGCATGAAGTTTAAAACTTCTCGGAATCCATTGATCCCTATATTTATGTTAAAAGTATGACACACCAATTCTTAAATTTAGTTTAAATATGCTCCAATATGGAAAATAAATATTACATTGAGAATAAAATTTAAAGAGAAGCAAAAAATGAGGGAAAAAGTAAAGAGGAGGAAGAACTCCTCTTCATCATAATATCGATTGTATTTATTTTTTAATTATTGTAATAATTTAAGAACATTTTGTTGCACATTATTAGCTTGAGAAATAGCGTACGAACCAGCTTGTGCAATAATATTTTGTTTATTAAAGTTTGCAGATTCTTGAGCATAATCAACATCTCTAATAATAGATTCGGCAGCAGTAATATTTGTAGCTTGAGTCATTAAGTTTCTAACGGCACTTTCAATTTGATTTTGAGTAGAACCGATATCTGCTCTAAATGTATTAAGTTTAGTGATTGCAGTATTTATAGTCGTTTGCATTGATTTTGCAAGACTTTTTGTAAGTGTTGTTGCATTTTTTAAACCTGTTAACGAAAGGCCTGTTGTATTTGCAGTGATTGAACCAAGATTGATAGTCCCACCTGCATCAGCATTCTCTCCAAGTTGAAAGCTTAATGATGTTGTAGAACCTATTCCATTTGTATCTCCAATTAATTGAGTACCGTTATAATTTGTTGACATAGAGATATTATCTAATTGTTCCAATAATCTATTAATATCTTTTCTAATAGATTCTCTACCTTCTTCAGATGTAGTATCAGTATTTGCTTGGATTAGTTTAGCTTTAACAGTATCCAAAATATTTGATTGTTCAGACATTGATTTATCAGCAATTTGAAGAAGCGAGACTGCCGAGTTCCCGTTGTCAACTGCCTGATTAATAGAAGTTGCTTGTGTTCTTAATTTATCTGCAATTGCAAGACCAGAAGCATCGTCTGCTGCTTTATTGATTCTTAAACCTGAACTTAACTTTTCTAATGAAGCACTTAAAGCATTATTTACATTCGTAGCTGCTTCTTGTGCAGTAAGAGAAGAAACATTAGTATTAATTCTCATGTTTGTTCCTTTTTTTTAATATTTTTATATATTATCTAAGCGAAGTTTAAATTTTGTTTAAGAAAACGCCGGATTCTATATGTTCTGTGTATGCAAACTGGTCAAAAAGTGCAAAATTCATTATTTTATGTGTTTTTGTTAAAATTTTTAGGTCTCGATGAAGTGTTTGGGGATTACATGAGATATAAATAATTTTTTCAAAATTTTTGACCAAGTCTCTTGTCGTATCATCCAATCCTGCTCTTGGCGGATCAACAAAAATGGTACTGAAATTATATGATTTTAGGTTAATATCTTTTAATCTTCTAAACTCTCTTTTTTTTTCCAATGCTTCAACAAAATCTTCGGCACTCATTCTTATAAAATCTATATTTTCTATATTGTTTAATTTACAATTCTCAAGGGCTGATTTTATAGATGTTTTTGATATTTCCGTTGCCAATACTTTTCTGAATTTTTGACTTAAAGGAATTGTAAAATTTCCACCGCCGCAATATAGTTCGCACAAATCTCTATTCTCTTTTTTTTGTTTTTCTAAAACCCACTCTATCATTTTGATATTTACGCCGCTGTTTGGCTGGGTGAAGCCACCTTCTTGATATAAAAATTTAAAATTTTTCCCGGCTATTTCTAAGTTTTCGTTTATATACTCTTCACTTAAAATAATTTTTTGTCCTCGACTTCTTCCTATGATTTTTACAGCAAGTTTTTTCTCAATTTCTTTTGCTCTTTGTATCCAGTTTTCATCCAGTTTTTTATGATAAATAAGGGTTACTAACATATCATTTGATGTTGAGTTCAAAAATTCAACCGCATATATCTTAAATCTTAAAGTTTCATCTTCTTGTAACTCTTTTAAGAGTTTGGGCATAATCTCTTTTATGTGGTTTGTTACTATCTGGCAGCTGTTTATGGGCAATATTTTTTTATCAAAACTTGTCATTGCATAAGATAGAGTCGGGTTTTTATTTTCGTCAAACTCTTTCCAAATTCTAAATTCAGCTCTGTTTCTAAAGTTTTGTTCTCTACTTTTTATAATTTCAAAATCAAAATCTATAAAATCCGAAAATCTCTCTTTTTCTCTTGCTATTTTAAAATTTAATTGCTCTTCATAATTTTTTTCATATAAAGTACAGCTTCCACATTTTCCAAAATGTTCACATTGCATAAAAAGTCCTATTTGTTCTTAAATTTAATCTAATATTATATTCTATTTACTATAATACCTTTATGAATGAAACTTTCCAACAACAGCTGCAGTCTTTGCTTAACTGCGATTTAAAATCACTTTTCCCTTTAGCACGAAGTATGAAAAGAAAATTGAAATTTTTTGTAGGTCCTACAAATTCCGGAAAAACTTATAATGCAATGCAAGAGCTAAAAGCTTCAAACAGTGGATTATATTTGGCTCCTTTAAGACTTTTGGCTTTAGAAGGTTATGAGGATTTAAAACAAAACAGTATTGATGCCTCTTTGATAACGGGGGAAGAGCAGATAATAAACGAAGATGCTTCCCATGTCTGTTCTACTATTGAAATGCTGGATTTTAATCTTGATGTGGATTTAGCAGTAATTGATGAAATTCAGATGTTAGAAGATGAAGACAGAGGTTGGGCTTGGGTAAATGCTATTATCGGTGTTCCTGCTAATACGGTTATTATGACGGGAAGTGTAAATGCCTTGGATGCAGTGAAAAAGATTACAAAATATTTGGGTGAAGAGTTAGAAATCGTAAAATACCAGAGAAAAACTCCGCTGAAAGTTATGGCAAGATATACCTCTTTGGATAATTTGGAAGCGGCAACGGCACTTATTGCTTTTTCACGAAGCGATGTTCTAAAATTAAAACAAAGACTTCAAAAAAAATATAAAGTTTCGGTTATTTACGGGAACTTATCTCCTGAAGTAAGACGTGACGAGGCAAAAAGATTTAGAGAAAAAAAGAGTGAAATTTTAATTGCAACGGATGCAATTGCTATGGGGCTTAATCTTCCTATTAAAAATCTGCTTTTTACGACAGATACTAAATTTGACGGAAAAAGCAGAAGAAAATTAACAGTAAATGAAATAGTTCAAATAGCAGGTCGCGCAGGAAGATATGGACATCATGAAGTCGGATTTTTAGGTGCAACTAGAAGAGATGTTTTGGAATATATAAAAAAAGAGTATGAAGAGCCTGTAAAAACCATAAAACCCCCTTACAGAGTTAAAATAAATAATGAACAGTTATTAGATCTAGCTTCTCATATAAAAACAAACTCTTTAACAAAAATTTTAAAATTTTTTAATAAAAATATGAAATTTGACGGTCCTTTTAAAGCTGCAAATATCTCTTCTATGATTGAAGCTTCGACTATTGTGGATAAAAGAGACAAACTTACTTTAGAAGAGAAATATCTACTCTCTCAAGCTCCTATTACAACCAAATCAACTATTATTTTACAAGCTTTTGAAGCCTATATTGCAGCAGTTATTAAAAAAAGAGTTTGTCACTATAAACCTTCAATCACTCTTCCAAAAAAAGCAGTTACCCAAAAAGATTTGCTGCTTGTAGAAGATGAAGTAAAAAAAATATCTTTATATCTTTGGCTTTCATATAAATTTCCGGAGATTTTTCCTGATTATGAAAAAGCCGTTATTTTGAGAAACAGTTTTAACTCTTTTATTGAAAACTCTTTGAAATTGAATCTAAAACTTGAAAGACCAACTAAAAAAAATAATGATTTTTTTAAGCCTAAACGAAGATTTGGAAGAAGAGGTTAATTAACTTTTTTTTTGGTATAATCTTATGATTTACGGTCTTAGGGGATTTTGATGTTGAGCATGTTTAAAAGTGACGGGGCTGAAGCTCTTCAAAAAGAGCTTATGAAAAATTATATTGATGAAGATAAAATACAGTCTCTAATTGACAGCGGTGTAAATATAAATAGAAGAGATGCCAAAGGCAGAACTATGCTGTTTGATTTAGCCGCAAAAAGAAGAATAGAATCTATTAAAATTCTTATTAGAAACGGTATTGATATAAATGCCGAAGATGATTACGGAAGAACTGCTTTAGAAGAGGCTGCCGACAGAGCAGATGGAATGATGATTAGATTCCTTATAGAGCATGGAGCTTCCGTAAATTATGTAAACTCTTCGGGAAGAACTATTATGCATGATACGGCATTAGAAGAGAATGAAAAAGTTTTTAAAATTTTAATGACCCAAAATCCCGATTTAACAATTACCGATCATTATGGAAGAACTGCTTTGTTTGATGCCGTTGAAGGCGGAAGCTTAGAGATTATAAGAGAAATCATAAATAATACCGATGATATAAATGTTGTTGATAATAATGGTCAAACGGCACTTTTTCATGCAGTTTTAAAAGAGAATCCCGAAATTGCAAAGTTTTTAATTACAAACGGAATTGATGTAAATATTTTAGATAAAAAAAGACAAAATGCCCTTTTTAACGCAGTTATTTTAGGGGCACAAAACCTTCATACTATTGAGCTTCTTTTAGATAAGGGTGCAAAACTGAATATTAAAGATTATGCAGATAAAACCCTTTTGGATGAAATACTTAAAATTTTAGAAATTGTAAAAGATCCAGGTGAAAAAGTTGAGGGTAAATATAAATTAGTTAATGAAGAAAGAAACTATCTGAAACTTACGGGAATATTGATTGATTTGGGACTTGCAATAGACAGGGTAGATGAAAACGGGAAAACAGTTCTTTACAAAGAGGTAGAGAGAAATAACTTTGATACTATAGAGTTTTTGATAGCTTCAGGAGCAAATATAAACGCCCAAGACAATGAAGGAAGAACAGTTCTTTTTGATGCTGTTTTAAAAGGTTCCAGAAATATGGCAATGATTGATTATCTTGTTTCTCACGGTGCGAATGTAGATCATAAAGATTATAACGAACGAACCGTAATTGATGATTTATGTGAAGCAGTATTAATTACTGCAAATAACAAAAAACCTAGTTCAAGAAGATTTTTTGATATTGATGAGTATGAAAACTATATTCCTATGCTTAAAAAAATGCTTCTTTTTAAACCAAGACTTAATGTTCCAAAAGCAGACGGAAGAACGGTTATTTTTGATGTAATAACACAAAATAATTTGGAGCTTATAAAAGTTTTGATAAATGCGGGAGTTGATTTAAACATAGTCGACAATGAGAGCAATACTCCTTTATCTTACATGATAGATAAAGGTCTTGAGATAATAAATCAAAAAGAGAAAGATAATTTTTTAGAGAGATTAGTTTTTATTTTAAAATATAGAGTTGATGTAAATACTATAGATAAAGAGGGAAGAACTATTCTGCATAAAGCAGTTCTTGCCGATAATATAGATGTTGTAGAAAAACTTTTGGCAAAAAAAGTTGATTTAAATATTAAAGACAAGCAAGGAAGAACGGCTTTGCATCATACTCAATGGAGAGGGAATTATAAAATTGCAAGACTTATTATATCAGCAGGGGCTGATATCAATGATGCCGATTATGCAGGATTTACAATTTTAAATTATGCCGCAATATTAGGTCATACCAAACTGGTTGTCGTTTTAATACTCTCCGGGGTGTTAATGTATAACCATCGTAAAAAAAGCAAAGCAGTTGCAAAGTTTTTTAAAGAGAGAGAAAAAAATTTGGACAAACTGTTAAATGCAAATATAACAGATGAAAAAATGAGAAGAGCTATAGAAGAGGTTATAGAAAATCTTAAAAAAGAGATAGATGAAGCATTAGAGGATTAAATTATATGAATAAAAAATCAATTATTATTTTAGCAGCAGGTCAAGGGACAAGAATGAAATCGTCTCTACCTAAAGTGTTGCATAAAATATCAGGTAAACCAATGTTATACTACTCAATAAAAGAGGCATTGAAAATCAGTGATGATATAACAGTCGTACTTTACCATCAAGCACAAAAAATTAAAGAAGAGATAAAACAATTTTTTAAAGAAGAGATAAATTTCGTAATACAAGATCATAAAAATTATCCGGGAACAGGCGGCGCTGTTATGGGAATATCTCCAAAATATGACAAAACTCTGGTTTTAAATGCGGATATGCCTTTGATTCAAGCAAATGAGTTAGAAAAATTTGATTTAGAGGGGACAATTGTAATGTCTGTTTTAAATTTAAAAAGTGCACAAGGTTACGGAAGAGTTATAATTGAAAATGAAAATGTAAAAAGAGTAGTTGAGCAAAAAGATGCCACAGAAGAAGAACTAAAAATAACAACGGCTAATGCGGGAGTTTATCAGTTTGATACACAATTTTTACTTGAAAATCTGCCAAAACTGAACAATAACAATGCTCAAAAAGAGTATTACATAACAGATTTAGTCGAAATGGCAATAACACAAAAAAAAGTTTTAAAACCGATTATCGTAAGTGAAGAGAACTTTAAAGGGGTAAACTCAAAAGTTGAATTAGCCGATGCCGAAGTTATTCATCAAAAAAGAATAAAAAACCAATTTTTAAAAGAGGGTGTTATTTTAAGATTGCCTGATACTATTTATATAGAAGAGGGGGTTCAAATTGAGGGTGAATCTATAATTGAAAACGGAGTTAGTTTACTTGGAGATACAGTTATAAAAAACTCTCATGTAAAAACAAACTGTGTTGTTGAGGATTCTGTTTTAGAAGATTCCGATATCGGTCCTATGGCAAGAGTAAGACCTGGAAGCAATTTGAAAAATACCCATCTTGGAAATTTTGTAGAAACAAAAAAAGCGATTTTAACGGGAGTTAAAGCAGGGCATCTTTCATATTTGGGAGATTGTAGTATAGATGAAGGTACAAATGTAGGAGCAGGCTGTATCACTTGTAATTATGATGGAATAAATAAACATAAAACAATAATAGGTAAAAACGTATTTATAGGTTCTGATTGTCAAATGGTTGCACCTGTGACAATAGAAGATGATGTAATGATTGCTGCGGGAACTTGTGTTACAAAAGATATTTCAAAAGGTAATTTGGCAATAAACAGAGCTCCAATGAAATTTATTAAAGATTTCTATTACAGATTTTTTGGAAAAAAATAATGCTTTTAAAAGATAAAAACATACTCTTAGGGGTTACAAGTTCAATTGCTATATATAAAAGTTTAGAGTTGATAAGACTATATGTAAAAGCAGGAGCAAATGTAAAAGTTATTATGACAAAAGCTTCACAAAAGTTTATTACTCCTTTGACTTTTGAAGCAATTTCTCAAAACAGAGTTTTATGTGAAGAGACGGAAAATTGGGAAAAAAATCAAGATTATAACCATATTGATATGGGAAAATGGGCAGATATTTTTGTTCTTGCTCCTTGTACTGCAAATACGATAAACAAACTCTCAAACGGGATTGCCGATAATCTTTTAACCCAAACAGCTTTGGCTTATCCAAGAGTTAAACTCTTAGCTCCTGCTGCAAATACGAATATGCTTAAAAACCCAATAACCCATGCAAGTTTAAAAATGTTAAAACTCTGCAATTTTGAGATAATCTCTTCTGTTGTAAAAGAGCTTGCGTGTAAAGATGTAGGTGACGGAGCAATGGCTGAACCTCAAGAGATTTTTTATGCAACGGCAAGAGAACTTTTAAAAGAGGAGTATTGGAGTAATAGAAAAGTTGTTTTAAGCGGCGGCGGAACAATTGAAAAAATTGATGAGGTAAGATATATTTCTAATTTTTCATCGGGTAAAATGGCTTCTTCTTTGGCTTTAGCTCTATTTTTAAAAGGTGCGGACGTATGTTTAGTAAGCACAAGAGGATATGAAAACCTTCCAAAACAGATTCATACAATAGGTGTAAAATCAAGTGATGAGATGTATGAATATTTAGTTGATGCAATAAGAGTTGCTAAAAAAGGTAAAATGAGCAAAACTACTTTAATGGATGATTCTAAACCAAGCTTAATTCAAAAAAAACCTTATCTTTTTATGGTTGCGGCAGTTAGTGATTATACTCCTAAATTCCCTCAAGAGGGAAAACTAAAAAAAGAGGTTTTAGGCACAAATTGGAAATTGGATTTAGCCCAAAATACGGATATTCTTTCATCTTTAGATAAAAGTGGAATTTATACAATAGGTTTTAAAGCGGAACTTGATGATACCGTTGCTTTTGAAAATGCAAAATCTATGATAGAGAAAAAAGGTGTGGATGCAGTCTGTTTAAATCTTTTAGAAAACTCAAACTCCTTTGGAAGTTCTACAAACTCTATCGAACTTATATTAAATGAGAGTTCATATAATTTCAGTGGAGAAAAACTTGATATCTCTTTAGATATTTTACAAAGATTAGAAAAAGAGTTTGTTTTATAATGAATAATAATAAAATACCCGAACATATTGCCATAATTATGGACGGTAACGGAAGATGGGCAAAAGAGAGAGGCTTAAAAAGAACGGCAGGACATGAAAGAGGTGCTAAAACCGTAAGAGAGATTACGGAACATTGCGCTCAAATAGGGGTTAAGTATTTAACGTTATATGCTTTTTCCACCGAAAATTGGAGCAGACCTAAACTTGAAGTCGATTTTTTGATGAAACTTTTGGAAAAGCATTTAAAAAAAGAGCTTCCCGTATATTTAGAAAACAGTATAAAGTTTAAAGCAATAGGAGATTTATCAAAATTTTCAAAATCTTTACAAAATATTATAAAAGAGGTTGAAGAAAAAACGGCAAAAGGAAAAAGACTTACTCAAATTTTAGCTTTAAATTACGGCTCTCAAGATGAGATTTTAAGAGCAATAAAAAAACTGAATGAAAAAAATCTTGAAGTTACTAAAGAAAATTTTGAAAACTGCTTGGATACGGCAAACATTCCTTCTGTTGATATGCTTATCAGAACAAGCGGAGAGATACGATTATCAAACTATCTTTTATGGCAGAATGCTTATGCAGAACTCTTTTTTACCGAAACTTATTGGCCTGAGTTTACAACAAATGAGTTAGATGATTTAATTAGTGATTTTAATTTACGAGAGAGAAGATTTGGAGCTGTTTAGTTTTATCTTCGGGGCTGTTTTCGGATCATTTTTAAATGTATTAATAATAAGATTACCCCAAAAAAAATCTGTAGTTTTTCCAAGAAGTTCTTGTATGAATTGTAATCATATTATTGCTTGGTACTACAATATTCCACTTCTTTCATATCTTTTTTTAAGAGGAAAGTGTGCTTATTGCAATGAAAAAATCTCTATTTTATATTTTATCGTAGAACTTTTAAGTGCAATTTTGACTCTTGCTTTATATTTAAAATTTTCACTCTCTTTAGAATTTTTATATGCAGTTTTGTTTTTTTATCTTTTAATTGTATTATCTTTTATTGATTTTAAATACAAAGCCGTTCCCGATTATCTTTTATTGCTAAGTTTGATTTTTAGTTTTTTTGTGAGTGACTTTTCTTTAATAGAGTCTTTAAACAATGCTTTTATTATTTCAGGAGCTTTTGTTTTGTTAAACTTTTTAATAAGCTTTTATATTCAAAATATAAAATCCAAAATATTAAAAGATGAAAGTTTAAAAACACAAGAAGCTTTAGGTGAGGGTGATATCCCCGTTTTAGCTGCAATAGGAGTGGTTTTAGGTTTAAAAGGTGCATTAGCAGCTGTATTTTTAGCGGCACTTTTTGCTATAATACCCTCTATTTATTATAATTTTAAGAAAAAAGATATTCAAACACCGTTTATTCCTTATCTTGTTATTGGATTTATTATTGAATATTTTTTAGATATATCAAAGGTTTTTAATTGAAATTAAGACAATATTTATTTAACCAGTTAGCTTTAACTTTTTTCCCTATCTTTTTGGGCTTATATTTTATTACATCAATTATTTTTTTAGTTAAGATTGCATCTTTAACTTCAGTTATTACTATTAACTTTTTTGAGTTAATCAAACTTTACGGTTTTATGATGCCTTCAATAATCTTTTATACGCTTCCCGTATCTTTTTTTATTTCCGTTGCTATTACTTTGTCAAAACTTTCAAATGAGTATGAACTTATTGTTGTAACTTCTTTTGGATTAAATCCTTTAAAAATCTTAAAAATTTTTCTGCCTATAACAATTTTTATCTCTTTGTCTTTGATGGTTGTATCTTTGGGTCTTATTCCTAAAACAAAGTATGAAAGAGAAGTTTTTATGGATAAGAAACAGACAGAAGCAAATTTTAATATAAAAGCCTCCGAATTTGGTCAAAACTTGGGTAAGTGGCTTATTTTTATTGAAAGAAAAGATGAAAAATTTTATCACAATGTTAAACTTTTTAAAACTCAAAATAATCAAGATCAGTTTATTATTGCAAAAAATGCAACTTTAAATAATGATGAAGGGGAACTTAGTTTTAAACTCTTTGAAGGAAAATCTTTTCATATTCAAGATGAAGAGTTTAATCAAATCGATTATTCGAATATGACTATTTTCAATAATATTAGAAACAACCACTCAGGTTATACTTTTATAGATTCTTATAACTATTGGAAACACTATTTGTTAGATGATGACTCGGAAACGCAAAAATTTGCATATTATATTCTTTTGTCTCTTTTCCCTCTTCTATCTTTACTTATTGCCGTTAATTACGGATATTATAATCCTCGTTATGAAAAGAGTAAAGCCGTTCAATGGTGTGCTTTTTATATAGTAATTTACTACTCTTTAATTAGCTTTTTGACAAAACAAGTCTATCTTCACTCTTTATATATAATACCTGTATTGTGGATAAGCTGGAGTTATTTTTTATATACAAGAAGTGTTAAAAAGCAGTATTAATATGAATGCAAAATTTACTATCAGTTATGACGGTACTTGTTTTCAAGGAAGTCAAACCCAGCCAAACGGCTTAAGTGTAGAAGATAGTATTCAAAAAGTTTTTAAGCAGTTAAATATTAATACAAAAATCACTTTAAGCGGAAGAACAGATAAAGATGTTCATGCAACAGGGCAGGTTTTTAACTGTAAAATACCCTCTTACTGGGAAAATTTACAAAAGCTAAAAGATGTTTTAAACAGACATCTTCCTTCCTCTATAAAAATAAAAGATATAAAAATAGTTAAAAACGATTTTCACTCAAGGTTTCATGCTAAAAAAAGGGTATACAGATATTTAGTCTCAAAAAAAGAGACAACCGTATTTAATTCAAAATATATCTCTCATATAAAAAAGTTTGATGAAGAAAAGATAAAAAAAGCAATAAAACTTTTTGAAGGGGTTCATGATTTTGAATATTTCCATAAAAAAGGCAGTGATAAAGATAATACCGTAAGAGAAGTTTATGAAGCAGAATTTTATAAATACAGGGATATATATGTTTTTAAATTTTGTGCCAACTCATATTTACGTTCCCAAATCAGACTTATGGTCGGATTTTTAATAAAAGTCGGAGAGGGCAAACTTTTAATAGAAGATTTAGAAGCCCAACTTAATAAGAAAAAACATATTTTTAGAATTCCTGCATCACCTTACGGTTTGTACCTGACAAAGGTATATTACTGATGTTTAAAAAAAGAAAATTTTATAATCTTTCGGATATAAAAAAACATCTGGTTTTTACTCCCTTAATTTTTGTTTTTATTAGTGCAATAGTATCTATAATTGTTACTACTTTTATTTTAGAGTTTAAAAAAAACAATGAAATCTCCCTTGTTCTTCAAGAAGACAAGTTTCAAAAAGAGAAGATTTTAAATACTTTTATAGATGATATTAAATTTAATGCAAGTGCCTCTTTTGACAGTGAAGAGATCTCTTTAAGAGAGGCTGTAATCTCTTTATACGGTTTTATAAATTTTTTTGATGAAAATATAAAAGTAGAAGAGATTAGAGAAAAGATAGAGGAGTTAGAACAACGAAGCGGTTTTGATTTTGTTTTGTTTAACAAAGACTCTAATGAAATTTTGTACGGACAAAATATAATTGATTATCTAAAAACAATCACAGGTTCAAGTTTAGAAATAGAAAATTTCAGACACCATATGTTAAGAAATATATCATATATAGGAGTAGACAGTCTTATTTATTGGATTGATAAGCAAAAAAGAAAAATAAGATTAAGCTATTTTAAATTTTTAGATAAAAAAGGTTTGTATTTAGGGGCTTTTTCAAAAATCGATGATATGAAAGACAGTACAAGAAAAGTTATTCAAAACTCTATTGTACAAAAGAGCAAATATTATAAAAACAGCTATTTTTGGTTTTATGATTATGATAAAGGGTATGTTTTTAACTATTATAACAGAGGGCAGAAAATAGAAGCAAAGTCTATTTTAGACAGAGATATTTTATATAGTTCCAATATTATTCTAAAAAAAGATACAAAAAAGATAGAAGATTCAAAAAGTAGCGATACTTACAATTTTAGAAAATACAATTTTCTAGTCTCTATTAGAAGTGATTTTTTAGCCCGGGAAATATCTAAAATAAAGTATGAATATAACTCTAACCTTTCAATCTCTATTGCAATTATTTCGCTTATTTCGCTTTTTTTGATTATTGCTTCTTATCTTTTTGCAAAGTTTACCAATAAAATTTTTCACAGATATAATAAAAGATTAGAGACAAAAAACATAATGTATAAAAAGTGGAAAGAGAGGTATGAACTTGCCATTATCGCTTCAAATGACGGTTTATGGGATATTGATTTAAAAACCAATCATATCTATTTTTCTAAAAAATGGTTAGATATGTTTTGTTATAAAGACGGAGATATCAATACTTTGGATGAGTGGTTTAATCTTATTCATAAAGATGATGTCTCAACAGTTAGACAAAAACTTGAAACTCATTTAAAAGGGCAGAGTGAACACTTTATTTGTGAATATAGAATTAAAGATAAAAAAAACAGATTTAAATGGATTTTCGTAAGAGGTAAAGCTTTTGAAGATAAACATCATAAAAGAATGCTTATGATGTCTATGGATATTGAACAGAGAAAAAAACTTACAAAAGAGTTAAAATATGTAGATTTATTGGTTGAATACGGAAGAATCGTAATCTTTAAATGGAAAAATGATGAAAATTTAACTATAGAATATCTCTCTAAATCAATAAGTTCATATGGATATATCGTTGAAGATTTTGAGAGCAAAAGGGTTAAATTTTTTGATTTTGTTCATGAAGATGATGTTGAAAAGGTAAAAAAAGGTCTTTTTGAGGCTATAAAAAGAGATGACAAATCTTTTACCAAAATCTATAGAGTAAGAGATAAAAACAGAGAAATAAGATGGATATTTAACAGAACAATTTTTTTAAAAGATGATTTTGGAAACGTAACACATTTATACGGATATATAAATGATATAACCAGAATGAAATTGACACAAGAACAATTAAAACAAAAAGTAAAAGAGGAAGTAGCAAAAAATATAGAGATGGACAGAATGTTGGTTCATCAAAGTAAACTTGCGGCAATGGGAGAAATGCTGGGGAATATTGCCCATCAATGGAGACAACCTTTAAATAATATAAATCTTCTAATTCATTATATAAAAGACAGTTACGGAACTCTTTCAAAAAAAGAGTTAGATGAAACGATAAACGATGCCGATGTTCAAATAGAGTATATGTCTCAAACAATAGATGATTTTAGAAATTTTTATCAACCAAATAAAGATAAAATCAAATTTGATATAAAAGAAGCGATAATCGAGTGTTTAAATATAGTTGAAACACAATTTGAAAAATATGGCGTTGCCATAAGTATGGATGCTCAAAATATCTCTATCTTTAACTATAAAAATGAGTTTGAACAGGTTATTTTAAATATTTTAAATAATGCAAATGATGCTGTTATCGTAAAAAAAGATAAAACAGATTTTTCTCCTTGGATTAGGATTTCAGTAAAGAAGAAAAAAGAAGAAGTAGAGATAACTATCTCTAATAACTGCGGTGAAATACCTAAAAAAATTATTGATAGAATCTTTGAACCTTATTTTACTACGAAGTTTGAAAACCAAGGTACGGGAATAGGACTTTTTATGGCGAAAACAATTATCGAAAAAAATATGAACGGTAAGATTTTTGTACATAATATTAAAGAGGGTGTTGTTTTTACAATAGTTTTACCCATTTAAAATTATTTTTTGATATAATAAACGCAAATAATATTTTTAGGACTTGTCTATGAAGAGCTACTCTACGAGAGTTTTATTAGTAGAAGATGAAGATGTTGCAAGAAAAACGCTCTCTTTTTATTTAAATACGATTTTTGATGAAGTTGTCGTTGCCAAAGACGGAGAAGAAGGCGCTTCTATTTTCAAAAAAAACTTTGAACAGAAAAAACGGTTTGATTTAGTTTTAACAGATTTGAAAATGCCTAATAAAGACGGTATTTCAATGATTGATGATATGCGAGAACTTGTACCTAATCAAAGATTTATAATTGTAAGTGCCCATAAAAATGAGGATGATTTGCTAAAACTTATAAACTTAAGAGTTTTGGGATATTTTGTTAAACCTTTAAATATTGATAATATGATGGAAATGCTGAAAAAAGCCAAAGAGGAAGTTTTAGCAGATAACAGTCATAACGGAAAAAGCAAATTAATAACGCTAAATAAACAATATACTTATGATAAAGTAAATGACAAACTTTATAGTGAAGAGAGTATAGTAAAACTTTCAAAAAAAGAGCTGGATATTCTAAAAGTATTAATAGATAATTTAGGGGATGTAGTTCCCGTACCTAAATTTAAAGAGCTTGTTTGGAATGATATAAATACAAACGATTCTGCTTTTAGAACAGTTATGAAAAGATTAAAAGATAAAGTTAAAGACAATGATTTTATTATCTCTCACAAAGGTTACGGTTATATTATTGAAAAACCTTTAAAAAAATAGATTTATTTTATAAAGTTATTCTCTTTGAAGTATTTAGCTGCCCCTTCATGAAGCGGTGCGCTTAATCCTTCAAGCAGAGATTTTTTCGTAATATATTTATATACGGGATGTAGTTTTTTAAACTCTTCAAAATCTTCCAAAATAGCCTTAACCAAAGTGTAAACAGCTTTTGAACTTGCATCAGAACTTGTAATAAGTACAGCTTTTGCGCCAAAAGTTGGAACAGGTTTATCTACTCCTTTATAAAGATGTCCGGGAATAATATCTTTTATATAATAGGGATTTCTTTTTATAAAGTTATTTATAACTTTACCTTTTAAAGGTGTTAAATAAATATCCGTATTAATTGAAGCATCTTTAATATTTGCAGTTGGGTGACCTACCATATAAAAATATCCGTCTATTAAATTATTTTTTAGCGCATCGGGGGCTTCTCCCGCTTTTAATCTTCCTACATATGAAAAGTCCGAAAGTTTAATTCCCAATTCGTTTAGCAGTGTCATTGTCGTTGCCTCGTTTCCCGAACCTGCATTACCGATATTTATTCTTTTTCCTTTTATATCTTCAATACTTCTAATATTTGCATCGTTTCTTGTAACAAGGGAGAAAAGTTCCGTGTATATAGACATTACTGCCCGCAGTTTTTTTATTGGATGGTTTTTAAATTTTTTTATTCCGTGAACTGCCTGATAAACCGTATCTGATTGGGCAATACCGAAATCCAAGTCACCTTCGTCAATAGCTTTAATATTATAAACGGAAGCATCCGTTGCTTCTACCGAACATCTGATTTTCGTCTCTTTTTTATATTTATTTACAATCTTGCAAATAGCTCCGCCTGTTGGATAATAAGTTCCTGTAACGCTTCCCGTACCGATTGTAATAAACTCGGAACTAAGAAGAAAAGTATTTAAAAGAAATAGGAGAAAAATGGTTTTTATCATTGAAAAGCTCTTTTTCTTTTTATTATAATGAAAAAAGTTGAAAAAAGATAAAAAAAGCTATATAAAATATTAATTATTTAAAATTTAGCAGGTTTGTTTATCTTTTGCCAGAAACAACTTGACATTTACTCACTCATATAGTATAATTATTTTAGCAGTTTAAGAATTTAAGTGCTAAAAAGAGGAAGTGAATATAGAATGATTGACAAAAAAGAGTTTTTATTACATTCAATTATTAGAGCATATATTGAGCATTTAGAGCCTATTGGTTCTACACAACTTAAAAATATGTATGATATTACATATTCACCGGCGACAATTAGAGGTTATTTTAAAAAGCTCGGTGAAGAGGGTTTCTTGGCTCAAGAACATGTAAGTAGCGGAAGAACTCCTACAACAGAAGCTTTAAAATATTATTGGAGTGATAAACTTAATTTTAAACTTGATTTTGTTGATGAAAAAGCAATTGCGTATCTTTCAAAAGATATTGGATTAACGGTCTTTATTCAAGATCAAAAATCTGATATATTGAAAAATATTTTAAATGTGGAAAACAGATATATGATTTTGGAGTTTTCAACATTTTCAATTACCGTAAAATTTACAGATGCATTATTCAGATTTTTAAGCGATATGGTCGGTTTGGAGTTGATTCATATAGTAAATATCTCTAAACAAGTCGGAGCTTATGAAATTTATGAAAAAGTCAGTCAATATATGCAAAATAAAAATTTTCATATTTACAATACGAAAGAATTTTTCTCTTTGGCACTTAAATATAACCTTGATGAAGAGAGTATTAACTCTTTTTTAAAAGGTAGAATTTTAGACTCTATTGATGAAGATCTATATTTTGATAATATAGTTCCCAAAGGCTACATAGGAATATGTCATAACTGCAAAGTAGGAAAAAAAGACGTTAAAATGTTAGTCGTGGGTGAATTGTCAAAAGATTATGAATATTTTTATAATAAGATAACTATGAATTAGGAGAGTTACCTTGAGTGATAAACAAGAAGAATTAAATAATGAAGAAGTAGTACAAAACGAAGAGGTTCAGAAAGAATCAAATGTTGAACAAAATGAGTCTTCTGAAATGACTGCTGATGAAAAAATTGCAGAACTAGAAGCAAAATTAAAAGAGAGTGAAGATAAATATTTTAGAGTTCATGCAGATTTTGAAAATATTAAAAAAAGATTGGAAAAAGAGAAATACCAAGCTATTGATTATGCAAGTGAAAAGTTTGCAAAAGATCTTTTAGCACCGATTGATACGTTGGAAATGGCTTTAGCAGCAGAAGAGACTTCAAAAGAGGTTCCCTCTGAAGAGTTATTGTCAAAGTTAAAAGAGGGAGTAGAACTAACTATTAAAAACTTCTATTCGGCTTTTGATAAACATGATATTACGATTGTTGATACAGATGGTGAATTTGATCCAAATTACCACAATGCCGTAATGCAAGTTGACAGTGCCGATCATGAAGACGGACAAATAGTTCAAGTAATGCAAAAAGGGTATAAATTTAAAGATAGATTATTAAGACCGGCAATGGTCTCAATCTGCAAAAAGTAAATTTTTTCATTGACGCAAAGCGTCATTGACCGCAAAGTCATAAAACTATTTGATTTAAGAAAATAAAATTTGATAATTGATAAGGATAATAAAATGAGTAAAGTTTTAGGTATAGATTTAGGTACAACAAACTCTTGTATGGCAGTTTACGAAGGCGGTGAGTCAAAAGTTATTCCAAACAAAGAGGGAAAAAACACAACTCCGTCTATTGTAGCATTTACGGATAAAGGTGAAGTTCTTGTGGGTGATCCTGCAAAAAGACAAGCTATTACAAACCCTGAAAAGACTATCTATTCTATTAAAAGAATTATGGGTCTGATGATGGATGAAGAGAATGCTAAAGAGGCACAATCTAAAGTTGGATATAAAATCGTAAACAGAAACGGTGCTGCTGCCGTTGAGATTGGAGATAAAGTTTATACTCCACAAGAAATTTCTGCAAAAATTCTTGGAAAATTAAAAGCAGATGCAGAGGAGTATTTAGGTGATACTGTTACAGATGCCGTTATTACTGTTCCGGCATACTTTAATGATGCACAAAGAAAAGCAACTCAAGAAGCAGGTACGATTGCAGGACTTAACGTACTAAGAATTATCAACGAACCTACAGCAGCATCGCTTGCTTACGGACTTGATAAAAAAGGTGAAGAAAAAGTTCTTGTATATGATTTAGGTGGTGGTACATTTGACGTTACTGTTCTTGAAATCGGTGACGGAACATTTGAAGTACTTTCAACTGACGGTAATGCATTCCTAGGTGGAGATGATTTCGATAACAGAATTATCGACTGGTTGGCAAAAGAGTTCAAAGACGAAAACGGATTTGATCTTAAAAATGACAAAATGGCTCTTCAAAGACTTAAAGATGCAGCTGAAAATGCTAAAAAAGAGTTAAGTTCGGCAGAATCAACAGAAATTAATCTACCTTTTATCTCTATGGGAAATGCAGGACCGTTACACTTGGTTAAATCTCTAACAAGAGCAAAATTTGAGTCAATGACTGAAGATTTAATTAATGAAACTCTACAACATATTAAAACTGCTCTTGATGATGCAGGATTAAGTAAAGGTGACATTAACGAAATTATTATGGTTGGTGGGTCTACAAGACTTCCAAAAGCAAACAGCGTTGTAAAAGAGTATTTCGGAAAAGATTTAAATAAAGGTGTAAATCCTGATGAAGTTGTTGCTGCAGGTGCTGCTGTTCAAGCAGGTGTTTTAAGAGGTGATGTAAAAGATGTATTATTACTTGACGTTACACCTTTATCTCTTGGAATTGAAACTTTAGGTGGAGTTGCAACAAAATTAATTGAAAAAGGTACAACAATTCCTGTTAAAAAATCTCAAACATTCTCAACTGCTGAAGATAATCAACCGGCAGTATCAATTCATGTTGTTCAAGGAGAAAGAGAGTTTGCAAAAGATAATAAATCTTTAGGTATGTTTGAATTATCTGATATCCCTGCAGCTCCAAGAGGTGTTCCTCAAATTGAAGTAACATTTGATATTGATGCAAACGGTGTTTTAAATGTATCTGCAAAAGATAAAGGTACAGGTAAAGAGAATAAAATTACTATCTCAGGTTCGTCTGGATTAAGTGATGAAGAGATTGAAAAAATGGTAAATGAAGCAGAAGCTAACAAAGAAGCTGATGAAAAAAGAAAAGAGGTAATTGAAGTAAGAAATCAAGCTGATGCATTGTTACACTCAACTAGAAAAACACTAGAAGAGAATGAAGGTGCAGTAAACGAAGATGAGAAAAAAGCAATTATCGATGCAGCAGCTGATTTAGAAACACTTTTAAAAGATGAAAATGCTACTAAAGAACAAATTGAAGAAAAAGTTAAAGCATTAACTGAAAAATCTCATAAATTAGCTGAAGCTATGTATAAAAAAGAGCAAGGTGGAGCGCAACAAGGCGGAGCTCAACCAAATCAAAATGCAAAAAAAGATGACGATGATGTTATCGATGCAGAAGTAGAGTAATAAACTCTACTTCATGCAGACTGTAATCTTTTTATTACTCCTTTTTTTAATAGTAATATTCTCAGTTTTACTTTTTTATAAAAACAGACACTCTCGCGTAAATAAATTAAACTCAGGAGAATGTCCCTCTTGCGGTTCAAAAACAAAAATTTTTTATGATGAAAATACAAATACTACATTTAAAAAAGAGGTTATCTCTAAAAGAATACTTAAAAATCACGGCTGCCAAGGTGTCAATGATATAGAGTATAGATGCAAAGTGTGCGGTTTAAAAGAGGTCTATTCCCAATCTTCATTTTCTAATTGCGGGATATAACTTTTTATTAATCTTTACATGATAAAATTCCTTAATTTTAAAAAGGAAAAAATTTCTAATGAAAATCTTATCTACTGTTACAATATTTTTTATTTTACTGTTTAGCGGGTGTTCTCAAAAAGAACCGCTCAATCTACAAACCTTGCCTATTTCACAAGCCAAAGTTAAAAAGATAAATTTTACGGATATTCAAGGCTTTTATAAAGATAATCTTCCTTTGGCATTTGAAGTTTTTAAAAAAGATTGCCGAAGATCAAAAAAATATGAACTATTTAAAGAGGTATGTAAAAAAGCAGAAGGCTATACAGATGCTTCAAAGTTTTTTACGGAAAACTTTACTCCTTATGAACTTTATAGCAGCAGCGGAGTAGACAAAGGAGTTATAACAGGATATTATGAACCTTTGTTAAAGGGAAGTAGAACCGAAAGTTCGGTATATAAATATCCTGTTTATAAAACTCCTGAAGATATGCTTGTTGTTGATTTAAGCGATGCTTACCCCGAACTAAAAAAATACAGATTAAGAGGAAAATTAGTAGACGGGAAAATAGTTGCTTATGATGATAGAAAAGAGCTTAATCAAAGAGATGATTTAGAACCTATATGTTTTGTTGATGATAGAATTGAACTCTTCTTTTTACAAATACAAGGTTCAGGTAAAATTCAATTAGATACAGGGGAAATAATCAATGTCGGTTATGCAAATCAAAACGGACATAAATATAAAGGCATCGGCGGTATGCTACTAAAAGAGGGAGTATTAAAAGGTTACGGTGCTTCAATGCAGGGAATCAAAGCATATTTAGAAGATAATCCCCAAAGAATGGATGAAGTTTTATATAAAAACAGAAGTTATATCTTTTTTACCGAAAAGCTAAAAGGAGCAACGGGAGCTTTGGGAAGTGAACTTGTGGGAGGAAGAAATTTAGCCGTGGATAGAAGATATATTCCTTTAGGACTTCCTGTTTTTATAAATACTAAAAATTCGGTTACGCAAGAAAATATTGACAGACTTATGGTTGCAGCAGATACGGGAGGAGCAATTAAAGGAGAAATCAGAGCAGATTTTTTCTTTGGAGACGGACAAAAAGCGGAACTTTATGCCGGAGGAATGAAAGAGAGTGGAAAACTTACTATTTTAGTGCCTAATAATTAGCTTTTATATTATAAAATAACGTTTGAGATAAATTTTTTATAAGAGGTATTTTTTGAATTACAAATTTTGGAATGAATATAATTATATAGACAAAGAACTGGCAGTTCTTCTGGATAAAAGACTTAAAAATGTTATTGACAGAATTGAAAATTTTTTTAGAAATGTTATTATCAAACATTTTGATGAAGAGTATATAGATTTTTATTTGGCAGGTTCTTGTTTAAAAAGAGATACTTTTAGAGATATCGATATCTTCTTTTTAACAAAGCAGGAGTTAGAAAAAGCACTCGATAGAATAGATGAAAAATATTTTTTATATAGAAATAATTCACATACTTTTATATTTGAAGATGATATTTTTCAATGCGTTTACAGAGAAAGGTTTTTAAATAAAAATTTAAAAGACGTAATTGATATTTTTGATTTTTATTCAACCAAAATAGGATTTAAGTGCAGACTTCATACAAACACAAAAAGGGTTGAAGTTATTCAAAGCGATATAAGAGAGACTTTTATTGAGTATATGAAAAAAAGGTATAACGATATAACAAGAATAAATCAAAATCCTTTTGTCTCTTTGCAAAGAGCGATTCATTTTTCAAAAAGCGGAGATACCGTTCCTTTTCATGCTTTTTTAAATATTATTTTTGAGATTATAAAAATAGATCCCACAGCAGACTTTGAAAAGTGTTTACAAAGAATACAAGGAAATGAAGATACTCAAAAAATTGTAAAAGAAGCTATTTCCCGATTTTTAGAGAAGAAAAAAGAGCTTTAATACTGTAGAAAATCTACAGTATTAACTACAGCATCCTGTTCCACAGCATGATGAAGCTTGTTGCGGTCTAAATGAGATAATAAAGTTTTCAGAATCTTCTATTAATTGAAATTCATGTTTTTTACAGAATTTTTCATTCATATGATTCTTCATTTGTATTGCTTTACTTAGTGCATCATCTTTTGAAGCCATTGAAATTCCGCTTTCTAATTCGCTTCTTCTAAAACAACCACACTGATTTTCAACAATAATTTTATGCATTTATCTGTCCTTCTTTATTTATAAATTATTATGTTATAGTAAATGGAAGATTATCAAAATAGATTTTAAAAATTCTTAGAGATTTGCTTTAAGTGACTATTTTAAAATTGAAGAAAATTTTAGATAAAATCTAAATTAGTAATTATTTTTTATAAGGGTATATATGCATATAACAAATCTTATTTCTCAATATTTCGGGAAAGTTGCAAAATTTGAATTTCCATCTTTTATACAAAGAGTTATAAACGGTGCTTATGTAAAATTTTTAGGATTAAATATGAGTGAGTTTAGAAATCCGAAATTTTATAAATCATTAAACGATCTGTTTACACGGGAGTTGGCTATTCCAAGACAAATAGATAAAGATGAAAAAACTTTTATCTCTCCTACGGACAGCTTAGTCACGCAGTGCGGAAAACTAGAAGAAGATTTACTTTTGCAGATAAAAGGGATGGAATACTCTTTAGAAGAGATGTTAACTTATGATTGTGCAGACAATTTTGAAAAAGTTAACAACGGGGATTATATGAATTTTTATCTCTCTCCTAAAGATTATCACAGATATCATGCTTCTATAGATTTTGAGGTAAGAAAATTAATTCATGTTCCGGGAAAACTCTATCCTGTTAATTTAAAATATCTAAATAAACAAATTGATTTGTTTGTGGAAAACGAAAGAGTAATTTTAGAATGTTTCCACCAAGAAAAACTTTTTTATATGGTTTTTGTAGGGGCATTAAACGTAGGAGAAATGGAATTTACTTTTGAACCTAGAGTTGAAACAAACAAAGATCTGAAACAGGCTAAAGTTTATGAATACTTAGAACCTAAAAAGATAAAAAAAGGTGAGTGTTTAGGTTGTTTTCATATGGGATCAACGGTAGTTATGGTTTGGGAAAAAGATTTTGTTCAGTTAGAAGAGTTAATGGGACAAAGTGTTAAATATGGGCAGAGGGTTGCTTATATAAAATAGACTAAATAACTAATACAAAAGCAGACTATGAAAAATAAAATATTTTTTAAAATATGTGCGATTATACTTACTCTTATCATAGTCTATGCCTCTTTTTTAATTTTCGTTATAACTCCAAATCTTTCCGAATATATAATCGACTTAGAAAAAAAACAGGCAAAAACCCAGTTAAAAAGAGTTGAAGCCGTAATAAAATCAAAAGAAGAGTATCTAAAAAATTATAGAGCGGCAAAGCAGATTGAGCATAAAGATAGTTTAAAAGACATATCTAAAATCGTTTCGGTTCTTTTAGACGGCTATTATAAACTTTATGAAGAAAAACTTCTTTCAAAAGAAGAGGCTGAAAAAAAAGCATTTTCTACAGTTTCAAATATTAAATACGGATATGAAGATGATTATATTTATATCTTAGATAAAAAAGGGAAAGTTCTTTTACATCCGCAAGAAAAGTATCTCTTTCAAAACGTATATGATTTAAAAGATAAAAAAGAAAAATTTTTTATTAAAAAACTTATTGAAGATACGATAAAACAAGGTGAGTTTTTCTTTAATTACGACTGGGGTGAAAACGGAGATAAAAAATCTAATAAAATTGCTTACTCTTTATATTATAAACCTTTTGATTTGATAATAGTTTCATCTATTTCCACAAATGACTTAGAGAGTGAATTAAATGCGGAAAAACAGCAGACTATAAAAGATTTAAATCCTTTAATTCAATCAATTACGAAAGAAGAGTTGGGGTATGTTTTTATTATGGATAAAAAAGCCCAATTAGTAATTCATCCGAATCTAAATATTTATAGTAAAAAAATGAGAGATGAGATAAAAAGACAAAATCTTTTTGAAAAGATGAAAACGGCTTATAAAGAGAAAAAAAGCCTAAATTACAAATGGGATAAAAAAGCAGATTTTGAAAATTTCACTTACGATAAAACGGCATGGATAGATTATAACAGTTTTTTCGGCTGGTATATCTCTTCTTCTTTATATATAGATGATTTGGAAAAAAGAGCAAAAGAGGTTGATTCTTTTGTTATAAATATATCTCTGGGATTCATTTTTGTTATCGGATTATTAGCAATTATTTTCTTAAAAAGATTATTAGATCCTATTTCCGTTTTAACAAAAAACGCAGTAACGGCAAGAGAGGGAAATCTAGAAGTTAGAAATAAAATTGAGACCAATGATGAACTCGGAATTTTGGCAAAACAGTTTAACACCATGCTTGATTCCATTGAAAATAATACAAAAGATTTGGAAAAAAAGCTAAAAGAGAGAACCGCTGAAATCGAGTATAAATTTTATCATGACAGTTTAACAGGTTTACCGAACAGACTTCTTATGCTTAGAGAGTTGAAAACTTATGAATTTAGTGCCTTAAATCTAATAAGTATTGATGACTTGGACAATATAAATGAACTTTACGGTTTTGAAGTAGGAGATAAACTTTTAGTAGAAATTTCTAAGCTCTTACAAAACTTTGCGGATAAGAAAAATCTGTTTTTATATAGAGCAGGTTCTAATACCTTTGCTCTTTTAGATCTGCATTTAGAGAATTTCATAGTTTATGACAAAATTATAAATGAAATTCAAGCTCTATTAAAAAAAGAGATTGAGATTAAATCTTTAAATCTTAAGATTGCTTCGGATATTACGGTAGGAACATCAATTTCTCAAGACAGACAGTTAGCTTGCGCAAATATAGCTTTAAAAGAGGCTAAGAAAAAAGGTAAAAAATTTACGATATATAATCAAACAATAGATACAAAAAAGAATATAGAAAAGAGTATTTATTGGAAAGATGAAATAAAAAGTGCTTTAAAAGAAGATAGAATAATCCCTGTGTTTCAACCGATTTTTGATAAAGAAGAGAAGATAATAAAGTATGAAGTTCTTATGCGAATAGAAAAAAGAGATAAAGATGAAATTTATTATATTTCTCCCGCACAATTTCTTTATATAGCAATGCAGATAAAACAGTATTTCTCTTTGAGTAAAAGAATCATAAAAAAATCTTTTCAATATATAGATAAAATAGATAAAGATATCTCAATAAATATTAGTTTTAACGATATTATGAATATGGAGTTTATTCAGTTTATAAAAGAAAAAATAGATGCTTTAGATGTAAAAAACAGAAAAAAAATAGTTTTTGAAATTTTAGAGAGTGAAAATATTACCGATTATGAAATATTGACTCAATTTATACAAGAGTATAGAAAAAAAGGTATTAGAATAGCAATTGATGATTTCGGTACAGGGTTTTCAAACTTCTCATATATTTTAAAAATCAAACCTGATTATATAAAAATCGACGGCTCTTTGATAAAAGAGATTGATACGGATTTTAACTCCTATGAATTGGTTAAAGCTATAGTTAGTTTTTCAAAATCTTTGGGAATAAAAGTTATTGCAGAGTATATTCATTCAAAAGAGGTTTATGAGATTGTTAAAAAATTAGGAGTAGATGAGTTTCAAGGTTACTATTTGGGAAAACCCGAAAACTTAATAGAGCAAAATATAAGATAACAAAGCTTACTTTTTGTAAAATAGATAAAATTTTAATACAAGGATTTTACTATGGCAATAACTGAATTAGGAGTACTTCAATTAAGTGGAACAAAAAAAGGAAAAATTTCTATCTCTAATGTTTCTGAACCTTACGGAAAAGGTACACCGGATATAGTTAGTATAGGAATCTCTTTAAATGGGAAAGATATTGAATGGAAATCTCATATTCCTTATGAAAATTTGGATGATGTGATAGCAATTCTTCAAGAAGCAAGTAAAAAGAAAAAAGAGGAAGAGTAAAAAACTCTCTCTTTTTTTTAATCAAATACGACTTCTCTTCCCTCTTGTAACCATAACGCCATTCCGCCTTTTAAATGAGCTACGTTTTTATAACCGTATTGTTGAATTAAAAACTCTCCTACTACTCTTGTTCTATTTGCATGGGCGCAAATTAGTACAAAAGTTTGATCTTTTGAAGTAACAAGTTTTTCAAACTCTTTCATCCAAGTTAAAATATCGTGATTTCCGTAAGCATCAAAAAAAGTCAGTTTATGGGCATTTTTTATAACTCCCGTTGCTTCCCACTCTTCAGCTCTTCTTATATCTATCATAACAATATTGTCTTTTATCATATACTCTACACTCTTAGGAGCTAAATCAATTAATGTATTCATTTGTAACCTTTAATACCTGAAATAGAGATTTTATCAAATAAAGTTTAATTTTTTTATAATATTTTATTATAATTCTAACTTTGTTATATCTTATAAGTTAACAATAACTTTACAATATTTTAATATAATAGAAAAAAATAGAAGGAATATAATGAAGAAGATTTTTATATCATTGCTTTTTTTAACTTTGGGAAATTTATTTGCTTTTGAACATTTAACTCCAAGTAATTTTGATGAAAAAATAAAAGGGAAAAATGTTATAGTTGATTTCTATGCTCCATGGTGTCCTCCATGTAGGATTTTGTCACAAACTTTGGTTGAATACGGTAAAATAAAACCTCAAAATGTAGAGATTTATAAAGTAAATATTGATGAGTATAAAGATTTAGCGATGAAATACGGAGTTAGAGCTCTGCCTACTTTGGCATATTTTGAAGACGGCGATTTAATTATGACAGAGATTGGAATGAAAAATATTCAGCAATTGAAAAATAGTACTTCCGAGTACTTCGAGTAAGGATAATAAAAGATGATAAAAAAGTTATTGTTGCTTTTTTTGTGTTCATTTTATGCTTTTGCCATTGAGCAAAGTTTTTTAGAACCCGAAGAAGCATTTAAAACAAGTTTTGAAAAAAAAGAGGATAAACTGGTTTTCAACCTAAAACTGGGAAAAGATATTTATCTTTATGATGATAAATTGAAATTTTTTATTTCAAAACCGCAGAAAATAGATATTAGAGAAGATTTAATAATTCCTAAAGCCAAAGCATATGAAGTTTGGCAGATTCACACTCATGATTTAAATATAGAGATTCCTTACGATTTATTAAAACAAAGAGCAAACAGTGATAAAGTTGAGGTTCAAATAGATTTTCAAGGCTGCTCTAAAAAAGGCTTGTGTTATGCTCCAATGAGTAAAACGGCAAGTGTAGACTTAAGCTCTTTGGAAACAGTAAAGGATAATATCCAAAAAATTGAAAAATCTGCTGTAGCACTTGACAACGGGGCAGAAAATCAAAATGAAACAGATATTATAGCTTCAAGTTTAAAAGAGGGGAATGTACTTTTAGTTCTTGCAACATTTTTCGGCTTTGGTCTTTTATTATCTTTGACTCCTTGTGTTTTCCCTATGATTCCTATTCTTTCATCAATAATTGTGAAAGCGGGAGACAGCGGAAAATTAACAGCATCAAAAGGTTTCTTCTTATCTTTGGTTTATGTTTTATCAATGGCAGTTGCTTATACCATAGCAGGAGTTTTAGCCGGACTTTTCGGAGCAAATCTGCAAGTTGCTTTACAAAATCCTTATGTATTGGTTGCTTTTGCCGCAATTTTCATTGCTTTGGCTTTTTCTATGTTCGGATACTTTAAGTTAGAACTTCCTCAAAGTTTACAAAACAGAATAAATAAAACAACTGACGGAAGGGAGAAACAAGGTGTTGTAGGAATTGCTATTATGGGATTTTTATCTGCACTTATCGTTGGACCTTGCGTGGCTCCGCCTTTAGCGGGAGCTTTAGTTTATATAGGACAAACAGGTGATGCTTTACTTGGAGGAGCAGCTCTTTTTGTAATGAGTTTGGGAATGGGAGCTCCGTTGCTTCTTATAGGCTTAGGTGCAGGAAAATATATGCCTAAACCTGGAGGTTGGATGGATTCGATTACCAAAATCTTCGGTATTATAATGTTAGGTGTTGCAATTTGGATGTTAGATAGAGTTTTAGATCCAACTGTAATAATGTATTTATGGGCATTGTTATTAATAGCAACTGCAATTTATCTAAAAGTTTATACTCATATTTTAGTAAAACTTATAACAACAGTTATAATGATTTACGGTGTTTTACTTTTTGTAGGAGCTGTTAGCCAGGCTACAAATCCTTTAAATCCCCTTGAAAAATTTACTTCGGCAAAAACAGGAGTAATGATAAGTGAAGAGTTAAACTGGAATTTAGTAACAAGTAATAAAGAGATTGATGCCGCGGTTAATGCTTCAAACAAACCTGTAATGCTTGATTTTCAAGCTTCTTGGTGTGTTGCTTGTAAAGAGTTAGAAGAGATTACTTTTAAAGATCCAAGAGTAATAGAAAAACTAAAAGGTTTTACTCTTCTTAGAGCTGATGTTACTAAAAACAGTGATGAAGATAAACTTATGCAAAAAAGATTCGGTGTAGTAGGACCTCCTGCACTTATTTTTTGGGATAAAAATAGTAATGAAATAAAAGCCTCTCAAATAGTAGGATATAAAAATCCTGAACAATTTTTAGAAATTGTAAATAAACACTTTTAATAATTTATTCATAATTTAGTATACTTCCTAAAATATTATTTTAGGAAGTTTTAGATGGAACTTTTCGTTGCAACATTTTTAAAAATGTTCTTTATCATGACACCTTTTTTTGTATTATCTGTTTTTTTAACAATGACAAGTGATGCTACAACAAAAGAGAAAAAGACTTTAGCAGTCAAAGTAACACTTTCAGTGATTATTATAAGTTTAATTTTACTATTTTTCGGAAAACACATCTTTGCAGTTTTCGGTATAACTTTAGATGCTTTTAGAATAGGTGCGGGAGCTTTACTTTTTTTAACTGCCGTTGATTTGATTCGAGGCAGTAAAGACGGACAAAAAGTAGATGCTGAAAATATTCAGGATCTAGCAGTTGTTCCTTTGGCTATTCCAATAACAATAGGTCCTGGAACTATCGGTATATTACTTGTTATGGGAGCAGGATTTAAATCTGCCGTAACTCTTTTTTTAGGAAGTTTTGCTTTGGTTTGTGCCGTTAGTTTAATAGGTCTTATGCTCTATTTTTCACACACTATAAGAAATGTTGTCGGAAAACAGGGTTTATTGGTAGTATCAAAAATAACAGGACTTTTTCTAGCGGCTTTATCTGCACAAACAATGTTTACCGGTATTAAGAACTTTTTGAATATGTGATTTAAAATGATAGATTTTAGCACTAGAGTAAACTTTTTAAAGCCGAATATTCAAATTGATTATAACAATATATCAAAAAGCGATTATATTGAAGTTTTGCAGCTTCTAAAAAAGAGATATGAAATAAGTGCTAAAAATATAGAGTTATTTAACGGTTATAGTTCGGCAATCTACTCAATATTAAAATTTCTGAAATTAAAATATTGTTTTATCTACTCTCCTTGCAGTTTGGAGTATAAAAAAGCTGCTTCAAACTTGGAGTATGAAGTAAGATTGATAAATAGATTTGAAAATCTTTTTCTACCCGTAAAAGAGAGAAGTGTAGTAATTTTTGCAAATCCTTCATATCTGGATGGAACATATTATGATTTACAAAATCTTTTTAAGTATTGGCAAAGCAAAGATGCTACCGTAATTATTGATGAAACGCTTTTAGACTTTTGTAAAGAATCTTCGGCAGTGCACTATTTAAAAGAGTATGAAAAGCTTTATATCCTAAAAGATTTCTCTAACTACTATTCAAATGATAATCTTAACCTCTCTTCAATATTTTCAAAAGAAGAGAATATTGAACTTCTAAGAAAATATGAGCCTGAAGATAAGCTTTCAATTTATGATATGAAGTATTTAGAAGAGTCTTTAAAAGATAAAGAGTTTAAACTCATTTCAAATGCTGTAAATATAAAAAACAGAGTAGAACTTGAAAAAGTATTTTCCTCTTGCAAATTTGTTGATTTTCTTTTTCACAGTAGCTGCAACTCACTTTTGATAAAGTTAAAAGATATAAGTTCAAAAGAGTTTAGACACAGACTTGAAAAAAGAGGTATAAAAACCTATAATTGTCTAAAATATGATTTTATAGATGATAGTTTTATAAATATATATGTAGGCTCGAAGAGTAGTATTAAGAGATTGGAAGAGGTTTTATATGTTATTTGAAAATAGATTTGTATATTATTTTTCAATCTTTATCTCTGTTATTGCAGTTATCTTTATGCTTATAATGATTTATAAATCTTTTTTTATAGTAAAAAATCAGTTTATCGATGTAGGCGGGCTAACATATGTAAATCAAGTAAGAAGTGATGACTACACGCAAAAACTGGCAAAAAGATTGGTAAACGGATGTGATACAAAAGTTTGCGAAGTACAAAGTATGTTGGACTTGGTAACAAATATTCCATATAAAATAAATAATTCAGTTGCAAGAAGCGGAGAAAATGTTATAAAACAAAATTACGGAGATTGTGATGATAAGAGTAATCTTTTGATTTCTCTTCTTCATGCAAGGGGTTATGAAGCCTATTTTGTATTAGTTCCCAAACATATTTTTGTGGTAGTTCATCTAAATCTTATTTTGCCTAATAAAAAAGCACTTTATATAAATAAAAGACCGTTTTATATTTTAGAAAGTACTGCAAAAAATTCAAAAATAGGCTTTCCTTTAAGATACAGCTTTGATGAGATTAAAGCATTTATTGATCCTTTTCAAAATAAGAAGTTAGTAGTAAATAGTTTGGAATATAAGTAGTTTAAACAATTTTATAGAAACAGGAAATTTAAATATGAAAAATATAATTATAACAGGGGCTTCAAACGGTATTGGAAAAGCAATAGCCCAAAGCTTAAGAAAAAAATACAATATTATAAATATTGATAAAGAAGAGAATAGTGTTGAAGGTATAACTTTTTATAAATGTGATTTAGGAGATAAAGAGGAACTTCTAAATACTATTTTAAAAATAAAAGAGGAAACAGACTCTTTATATGCACTTATAAACAATGCGGGATTTGGTATTTTTAAACCTTTGGAAGAGCAGAGTATTGAAGAGTGGGAGAGCGTTTTAAACGTAAATTTAAAAGCACCCTATATTTTATCAAAAGAGTTTAGCCATCTTTTAAAAAAATCCCACGGACATATTATAAATATCTCTTCAACAAGATCTTTGATGAGTGAAGCGGGAACAGAGAGTTATAGTGCTTCAAAAGGAGGAATTAGTTCCTTAACCCATGCTTTGTCAATCTCTTTAGCGCCAAAAGTAAAAGTAAATTCAATAAGTCCGGGCTGGATAAATACGGATGAAAGTTATACTCCAACTCCACAAGATGATTTCCAACACCCTTGCGGAAGAGTAGGAGTTCCTCAAGATATAGTCGATACGGTAAAATTTCTTTTAAAAAACAGAGGGTTTATTACGGGAAGTGATTTTGTCATAGACGGTGGAATGACCAAAAAGATGATTTATATATAGAGGTTTAAATGACATATAAAAAGTGGTTCTTAGAGCATGGAAATAAACATGCAAAGATAATAAATAAGTTAGTAAATCTTTCAGATGATGAGCTTATAGAGTATTTTAGATTTGATAACATGGTTAAAAACGAGCCTGATTTCTGCCCTTTATACAAAGAAAATAAAAAATGCCATGAATATGAAGATTTAAACTGCTATTTGTGTGCCTGTCCTAATTTTAGATTTGACGATAAAGGTATAAAAAAGCAAGAGAACAAAACTCTTTACTCTTATTGCAGTATTGATTCAAAAGACGGAACTCAATACAAAGGAGAGGATTATATACATCAAAACTGTTCGGGCTGTATAGTTCCCCATAAAGAGAACTATATTAAAAAACATTTTAAAAGGGATTGGTTTGAGATTATGAAAAAGGTTAATCTATCAAAATAGAGAAGATGTTTTTATCTTCATTATGGGTATAAATAAGTTTGTATCCGTGTAAATTTGCAATTGTTTTTACAATATAAAGTCCAAGACCGAATCCGTCGCTTCTTTTCTCTTCTTGGGAAAAAGGTTCAGTATAATACTCCAAATCATGTTTTAGTTTTTCACCTTCTGAGATAATATCGACTCTATGTTTGTTTGCTTTTATAAGAGCATGTTTATTGGGTGAAAATTTTATTGCATTGTCTATTAAATTTTTAAGTGCTACTGAAAACATTGCAGTATCTGCATTTAGTTTAAAATCATTTATTTTTGCAGATATTTTATCAGGACTTAAAAGAGCAATTTCTACAGTTCTTTTATAAATTTTGAAGAATGATGTCAGCTCTTTATAAACCAAAGTATTATTTGATGTGAGTTTTTCAACCATTGCAAGTTCTTTGATAATATCATCCATTCTTTTAAAGGCTCTTTGCAAGGTCTCTCTTTTTTTCTCATCGTCTAAAGTCTCTGCAATAAACATTGCTTTTGTAATAGGCGTTTTAAGTTCATGCATCATATTTCGCATAAAGAGTTCTTTTGATTTTGTTTGGTTGTTTATATGGGTAAGCGCTTCATCAAAAGTTTTTGCAATAGTTCCTATTTCATCGGAACTACAAGATTTTATTTTAACGTTTAAATTACCTTCTGAAAACTTTTTTATCTCATTATTTAAATCTCTTAAAGGCTTTAATTTTCTTTTTAAAATATAGTATAAAGAGAAAATCGTACCCAAGGAGAGTGCAATAGCAAGGGAAATAATCAATAAATTGTAAGAGTAATTTTGTGAATCTTGAATCATCAGATTATAACCGTCTCTTTGCACATAAGTATAGAGATTATCCTCAAAACTAAAGATTCTATACATTCCGTGAGAACTTTGTCTCATTAAAACGGGATTTGCCTCATTTAAAATTTGAAGAATAAAAACATCGTCATCTATCCGACTCATTCTAAACTGGTCTAAGATTAGTTTTATTCCGCTTTTTGAAGGAGTCGTATCTAGTGTTTTTAAAAGATTTTCCGCAACCAATTCATATTTTTTTTGCATACTGATATTAAATCTCTGTTTATCAAGCTTTATAAAAATTGCAAAGGTAAGTGAAATTGCAATTAAAGCTAGAATAAAAATCGTATTGATAAAAGCGGAGATTGAAATATTTCGTATCATATAAGCTGGTAACCGATTCCTCTAACCGATTTTATATAAGTTCTACTGTTATCGATTTTTGAGATTTTTGATCTGATTCTTGAAACCATTACATCAATATTTTTTAAACTGCTGTCATCTTCTATATGGTCACTTGCATAAATAAAATCTTCTCTTGCAATAACAGCACCGTTTCTTTGAATCATAAGTTTTAAAATATCAAATTCCGCAAGAGTGAGGTTTAAAAGCTGATCTTTAAAATAGATCTGCATATCATCCTCTTTTAGTGTGAAATTAGACTTTTTTACGTTCTCTTCTGGTTTTGAATTAGGAGTAATTCTTTTTAAAATAGCTTTTATCCTAGCTTGCAGCTCTCTTGGATTATACGGCTTTGGAAGATAATCGTCTGCACCTCTTTCAAGCCCCATAACTTTGTCCAAAATATCATCTCTGGCACTTGAAATTATAATAGGAATATCGGATTTCGCTCTAATTTTGGGTATTAACTCTAATCCATCAATTTCAGGCAGAGTCAAATCCAGAATAAGAAGTTTATAGTCTTTTAAACTTAGCATAGACAGCCCGTTGTATGGGCTGTCCGTATTGGTTACTTCAATATCGTATGAAGCTAAATAATCAGTAATGATTTGGGCTAATTCCAAATCATCTTCTATCATTAATACTTGAACTATGGCAAATCCTTTATTTTGATGCAAACAGAATTGTTTGACCGTATCTATTTACATAAACTCTTTTTACTTTATTATTATACTTTCTAATAGCTTGTTGTATATCCGCAAAACTTTTTATTTCGATATCTTCTATTTGAATAATAACATCACCGGGTTGAAATCCTACTTTTTCCGCTTCAGAATTTGGTTCAACATATGTAATAAGAACACCGTGGATATTTGCACTTAGTCTAAATCTTTTTATTGTGTTTGCATTCAATTCCGATAATTGAAGTCCACCCAAAAATTTTCCGTTATTTGCAGCAGAAGTTACAAGTCCCGCTCTGTTTCCCAAAGTAATATTCAGCTGTAAATTCTTTTTATCTCTTTCTAGTTTTATTGAAATAGTCTCATTTGGTTTAAATGATGCTATAGCATTTTGAAGAGCTTTTCTGTCTTTTATAGGAATATTGTTAATCATATAGATTAAATCACCTCTTCTAAGACCTGCTTTTGATGCCGGAGTATCATTTGCCACGTCTAAAATAAGAGCACCTTTTTTGTGTGAATAGAGTTTTAAAACATTTGGTTTAAGATCGTCTATTACGACACCTAAATAACCTCTTGTTACTTTCCCGTCTGTAATTAGTTTTTTAACTACATCTTTTACCATTGAAACAGGAATTGCAAAACCGATACCGTTGTTTCCTCCAGATTTGGAAATAATAGCACTATTAATCCCGATCAAAGCACCTCTGCTGTCTACAAGAGCACCTCCTGAGTTTCCTGGGTTGATTGAAGCATCTGTTTGAATAAAGTTTTCATATCTGTTAATACCTACGTGATCTTTATTTAGTGCAGAAATAATACCTTGGGTTACTGTTGTTCCTATACCAAAAGGATTACCGATTGCAAAAATCAAATCACCGACTTTTAAATCTGTTGCATATCCAAATTTAATCGCATGAAAATTGCTTCCTTCTATTTTTATTACCGCTAAATCACTATCTGAATCTTTACCTATTACAATAGCACTGTACTCTTTTGGATTATCTCCTATTGTAACGGAGATTTCATCAGCATTTTCAATAACATGGTTATTTGTAACGATATATCCGTCTTTTGAGATTAAAACTCCTGACCCCAATGATCTCTGGATTCTATTTTGTTGGAATTGTTCTCCGAATTGATCACCGAAAAATCTTCTTAGGAAAGGGTCATTAAACATCTGAAAAGGTATATTCGCCGCATTTGAAATCACTCTTCTTTTAGCCGCAATATTTACGACAGACTGCATTGCGTTATTTATCGTACTATGAAAAGAGAGTATTTGATTTGAGTTATTAGGAGTCACTCTTTGAGGACTTTTTTCCGCCATTTGAAAATCTATACTATTTGCAAAAAGATTTGTTGCTATTAATATTATAGCGACAAAAAACAGTTTTTTTCTCATTATAAATCCTTTATATTTTTCTTTTGAGTATAGAAAGAATTATAATATCAAAATGTAAACTATATTTGAATAAAGCGTAAATAAAAAATTAATACAACGTGGAATTTTTGTGGGGTTTTTAGCATTTACCTTTACTTTAATGCTAATCCCGACCCGATTTTAATATGAGTATATAATTTTCCTATTACAGTTACTCTATCACAATCGTTTATGCTATTTAATTTTGGAAACTCTTTATTATCAGAGATTATGTCTATACCTTTAGTTCCTCTAAAATGTAATCTTTTTATTTGGATTGTATCATCAATATTCACAAGATATATACCGTCAACTTCATAAAAGTCTCTTCCATTTGCCATATCGATAATAACCCAGTCATTCATGCTGATAGTAGGTTCCATACTGTCTCCCACTACTTTAAACATCATAAGATTATCTGGTTTTATATTCGCATCAAGGACAAAAGCTTTACTAACTCTTATTTTTTTCGTATTATTCTCTTCTATTACACCTTCACTTCCTGCACCTACTGCTCCATTGTATACTTCCAATATATAACTATCGTCATCTAAAGAGTTAGAAAATATAAAATCTTCACTATTTGCTTGTATCGTTTGATATTTTGATATTTTTTTTAATGTTCTTTCCGAATTATCAAAAAGTAATTGCTCCGGAATATTTAAAGCTTCAGCAAGGGCATAGATATCGCTTATTTTTACATTTGTTCCATTCTCCCAAGATTTTATATTTTCATAAGTTGTTTTTTTCCCCGTAATTGTTTCAACTTTTTGGGCTAAAACTCCTTGAGAAAAACCGGCTTGGTTTCTATAAAATTTAAGATTATTACTAAACTGCATTAAAACTCCTTTGTTAGTAATTATATTACCAAAATATATAGTAACAAAAATACTATTTAAGATTACTTTGATAGAAATTATATTACTATTTTATTTGGGTATTAAATTACTAATATGTTAATAAATAGAAATTAAATAACTAAAAAGGATTAAAAATGTGTATTAGAATAAACACTTATGAACTTCTGGTTCATGAACTAGGGGAAGAGATTGCTTTTAAAGTATGTGAAACTTTTGCAGGTATTGATTTAAAAATACCTAAAAAAGCCCATAAAACTTACAGGATAAAAGAGATAGTGAAAAGACATCTAAAACTTTTGCAAGAAGAAGACAGAAAAACAAAATTTGTAAAGTTTTTTAGTGCGGAGATGCAGTTGAGTAAAAGAGTTATTTATAAAATAATACAAGAGGTGGAAGATGAGCTTAGAAAATAAAAAAAATAGAAAAAAAAGAGATATAAAAGAATTGGCTAAGCAGATAGTTTATATAGATAAAAAATTGGTTCAAAAGGTTAAAACCGCTGCAGCGACAAAAGAAGAAGAGGAAGAGTTACTTTTAAAACTATAAATAAAATTTGAAAAAAAGTATCTATTTTATGCACTAGATTCTTTTTATAATTTGACTGTTGAACGAGTAAAACAAACTGTTCTAGAAGGTGAGTTTTACAAGGTGGGCAAAATGCTTTAACAGTTTAAATATATAAAAGGAAAAGTTATGGATACAGAAAAAACAGCTTTTGAAAGTCTACTTGAATCTTTTACAAATCTATTATCAAGTGACGATTCTACTTTAGATCAATTACAAGAGATAGTTGATTTTATCAAAGAAAACAGAGAAAAGATAGAAAACCTATCGGTGGAGCAAATTAACGGATTGCAAGAAGCCTTAAATTTAAAAATAAATATTGCAGATATTGTAGATAATTTAACTTCTACATTAGCAGATGCACCTCTTAGTGCAAATCAAGGAAGAGTTTTAAATGAAGAAATTGCTCTTTTACAAGAGGCAATTGAATCTTTAAGAGTAATCCTAACAAGTGACGATACTACTTTAGATCAATTACAAGAGATAGTTGATTTTATCAAAGAAAACAGAGAAAAGATAGAAAACCTATCGGTGGAGCAAATTAACGGATTGCAAGAAGCCTTAAATTTAAAAATAAATATTGCAGATATTGTAGATAATTTAACTTCTACATTAGTAGATGCACCTCTTAGTGCAAATCAAGGAAGAGTTTTAAATGAAGAAATTGCTCTTTTACAAGAGACAATTGAATCTTTAAGAGTTATTTTAACAAGTGACGATACAACATTAGATGAGTTACAAGAAATTGTTGATTACATTAAGCAAAATAAATTAGATTTACAAAATTTAGATTTAAGCAATATTGCTGAGACTTCTACTCTTAAACATTTTACAAGTACATTGCTTGAAAAGTTAAACGGTATTTCAGCAGGTGCAAATAGATATGTACATCCTACTACACATCCTGCAAGTATTATTACTTCGGATAGTACTCATAGATTTGTTACAGATTTTCAAATAAATACTTGGGATAATAAAGCCAATACGGATACAAATACATGGAGACCGGTTAGTGATAGCGTATCAAGTACAAGTTCTAGTACAAGTGCAAGTTCAAAAGCTGTAAAAACCGCATATGATAGAGCAAACAGTGCTTATAACAAAGCTAATAGTAACAGCGTAACAACTTCTAGTGTTTTGAGTGCAACTGCAGCTGCAAGTGTGGGAGCTGTTGGAACCTATGCCTTTTTAGCTTGCAAGAGTAATATAAAGAATCCAGGAGCTATTTATTCTGGAAGTATATTATATTATGCAGGGATATATATATGGGGTTCTAGTGATGATTTTGCTGGAAGTATGAAACCGACTGTATTATCCTATAATTTATCATCTGATAATTTATCTGGAAGTTGGAGAGCAATGGGATATTCCAAATATTCACCTTCTCTTTCACTATTTTTAAGAATCGCATAATAAAGGAGAAAAAATGAAAATAGAAATAAAAAAACCGAAATTTACAAATAAAAAAGAGACTCAAGTTGATGTAGAACTTAACCATCCTGAGTTTGGATGGATTCCTTATACTTTCCATTATGAAACTAAAGATGAAAGTTTTGATGGCTTAGTTAGGGAGTATTTAAATAAAAAAGATACTCTAATCGAAGCTTTTAAAGAATAGGTTTATGAGTTTGATGGATGGTTTTAAACAAGACCGAGAAATATCGCAATGATGTATTGCATTAAATACTAGGAAGTTTTATGGAAAGTTGGCATATATCTTCAGCTGTTGTAATATGTGGAATTATTGCACAATTTGCTGTAAACAAATATCAAAATGCAGAATTCAAAAAGCAGATTGAGACTCTTTTTAAAAAGTATGATGAACATGCTGAAGATATTGTCCAGCTTCAAACCCAAAGGAAACAATATTTGACAATAGATAAAGCAGATGATGTTTATCTAAGAAGAAAAGAGTTTGAGCTTTTTGAAAAACATATTGATAGAAGATTTGATACTCTAGAATCAACCATAGAAAAGGTTTTAACCTATCTTGAAAAAAAATAAAAGAGGAGAAGATGTTTGATATTTTTAAAACAATTTTTGGCAATGGCAATATTATAAAAAGAGGTTTTGACCTTATTGATGAGGTTTGGACCAGTGATGAGGAAAAAACAGAAAATGAAGTGAAACTAATAGAGGCAAAAGCAAAAGCAAAAATTGATTTGATATCTGCTTATGCTCCTTTTAAAATAGCCCAAAGATATTTGGCTTTTATGTTTACACTTGTTTTTTTGTTTATTATGATAAATGGAGTTTTAGGTTCTTTGTATGGTTGGATTGATATGAAACATGTTCAAGAGGCGAGAACTTTTGCTGATAAAATGTGGCTTGGCGAAATTATGATCTCTATTGTTTCTTTTTATTTTGGCGGAGGATTTATAGAAAGTATAAAGAAAAGAGGATCTATTGATGAAAAATAATTATCCTGGAGTAATAGTTCATTGTAGTGACAGTAGTTTTGGAAATGCCCAAATTATAGAAAATTGGCATAAACAAAGGGGCTGGAAAGATATAGGATACCACTTGGTTATATTAAATGGACAAGTTGAAAACAATACTTATTTAGATTTTATGGACGGGGAAGTTGAAATGGGAAGAGACTGGGATATGGCAGGAGCCCATGCAAAAGGCTATAATGACTATTTAGGTATATGTATGATAGGTGTTAATTCTTTTACTAATAAACAGTTTGAAATGTTAGCAAAAGTTTTAAAATCGTTAATGGAAAAGTATAATTGGAGTTTAGAAAATATTTTATTTCATTATGAAATTTCTTCTAAAACTTGTCCTAATTTTGATAAAAAGTGGTTTCTTGAAAAATTTATGCAAGTATAGTATAGCCTAAAAGCTATACTATATTATTAAAGGTCGGTTTTTAAAACTGCACCTGAACTTGCATTTGTAACTAAACTTCTGTATTGACCTAGCCATTTTGAAGTAAGAGGTTTTTTAAGAGGTTTAAACTCTGCTTTTCTTTTTGCAATCTCTTCATCACTTAGATTAACACTTAAAATATATTTATCAACATCAATATGAATTTCATCACCGTCTTTTAATAAACCGATCATTCCACCTTCTGCCGCTTCAGGTGAAACATGACCGATTGAGGCTCCTCTTGTAGCTCCACTGAATCTACCGTCTGTAATTAGTGCAACAGAACTTCCAAGTCCCATCCCCATAATAAGAGAAGTAGGAGATAACATCTCTTGCATACCCGGACCTCCTTTTGGTCCTTCATATCTAATAACAACAACATCACCGGCTTTTACTTTTCCTCCGATGATTCCTTTTATTGCTTCAGGCTGTCCGTTAAAACATACGGCACGACCGGTAAATACTCTATCTCCTGTTATACCTGCTGTTTTTATAACGGCTCCTTGTTCTGCCAAGTTACCGTAAAGAATAGCTAATCCACCCACTTTTGAATAAGGATTTTCTATAGTATGGATTATATTCGTATCTTTTATAGTTGCATCAGCAATTTTTTCAAATAGAGTCTCTCCTGAGATTGTTAAATTATCAGTTAATACATGATTACCTCTTTTTGTAATCTCTTTCATAACTGCATTTACTCCACCTGCTTTATTTATATCTTCCATATGAACAGTAGAAAGAGAAGGAGAAATTTTTGCAATATGAGAAACTTTTTTTGAAATAGAGTTAATATCTTCAAGATTAAAATTAACTTCTGCTTCTTTTGCAATAGCTAACATATGTAAAACCGTATTTGAACTTCCACCCATTGCCATATCAACGGCAAAAGCATTTCTTACTGCATTTTCATTTAAAATATTTCTTAATTTAAATTTTTCTCTTTTTTGTTTGTCTTTTGCAATTTCACAAATTCTTCTTGCAGCTTTTCTATACAACTCCTCTCTTTGAGGTGTTAAAGCAAGGATTGTTCCATTTCCAGGTAATGCAATTCCCATAGCTTCCATTAATGTATTCATTGAATTTGCAGTAAACATTCCAGAGCAAGAACCTCCGCTTGGACAGGCATTACATTCAATGTCTTTTAACTCTGCATCACTCATTTCTCCTGCTTCATGTTTCCCTACGGCTTCAAATGCAGTTGCCAAATCAATAGGTTTACCGTCTTTTGTATGACCTTTTGCCATTGGTCCGCCTGATACGAAAATAGTAGGAACATTTACTCTTAAAGCTCCCATAATCATACCCGGAACGATTTTGTCGCAGTTTGGAATAGCAATCATTGCATCAAGTTTATGTGCATTCATTACTGTTTCAATTGAGTTTGCAATTATCTCACGGCTAGGAAGAGAGAATAACATTCCGTCGTGTCCCATTGCAATACCGTCATCTACTCCGATAGTATTAAATTCAAAAGGTACACATCCGTTTGCTTTTATCTCATCTTTTATAATTTTTGCTACTTTATCTAAGAAAAAATGTCCGGGAATTAATTCAATAAAAGAGTTTGCCACTCCGATAAAGGGTTTATCGAAATCTTCGTCTTTTAGTCCAGTTGCTCTAAACAGCGACCTGTGCGGTGTTCTGTCAAAACCTTTTTTTACTTCATCACTTCTCATAATAGAACCCCTAATTTTTTAATTTTTTGAATTATATCAAAAATTTTAAAAAAAATTGTTAAAACTCTTGACAAATAAATTTTTTTAGAATATAATTCCACTCCAATTTGAAAAACAAACAGTTTTTTAAATACTACTTTAAGTGCGAGTGTGGCGGAATAGGTAGACGCGTGGGACTTAAAATCCCATTCCGGTTTCGGAGTGTGAGTTCGATTCTCACCATTCGCACCATTAGAACCTTATAAAAAAGTAAAATGTTTTTACTCTTTTATAAGGTGATATCCTTAATATTTCTTGTAGAGAGTTGGCTGAGTTGGTCGAAAGCACCGGTTTTGAAAACCGGCGAGGTTCACGCCTCCGAGGGTTCGAATCCCTTGCTCTCTGCCATTTAATAATCATTTTCGTTTCACTGTTAAAATGATTTGTAATGGAGGTATAGCAAAGTTGGTAATGCCCGGGATTGCAAATCCTGTATGCGTCGGTTCGAGTCCGGCTACCTCCTCCACTTTTTAATTCATCTTAAATAAAAACTAAAAACTTTCCCATTGATCATCTTCTTGCTTAGTTGCCAAGGTCTCTTTTTTAGGTACTGTTTTTTTATTTTCATTTGTAGGTTTTTCTAAAGTTAAAGAGTGCAAATCTTTTGCTTTTACTTCATCTTTTCCTAGAAATTTTTTCTCATCGGCATTTTTTACTATGGTTTTTGCAATATGTTGAGTTTGAAGAGCAACTTCTCTTGTATGTGTAGCTACACTTGCGTTTTCTTGGGTTTGCTGATCTAATTCGGTTACCGCATCGTTTATTTGTTCAATTCCTGTTTGCTGCTCTTTTGAAGACATTTCAATATCTTTTATAATTTGAATTGTTTTAGCTATATTCTCATTTAAAGTGTGATAACCATGAATCATCTTATCTGATATTGTTTTTCCGTCATTTGCTTTTGATGTTGCAGTTTCTACAAGTGATTTTATCTCATTTGCCGCTTCTGCACTTCTACTTGCAAGATTTCTTACTTCTTGGGCTACTACAGCAAAACCTTTTCCTGCTTCACCTGCCGTTGCTGCTTCTACTGCTGCATTTAGTGAAAGTATATTTGTTTGAAATGCAATTTGGTCTATTATCGTAATTGCTTCATTTATTGCATTTACTTGATTATTTATATCATCCATAGCCGAAGTTGTTTTTGCCGCTAACTTTTCTCCACCGTTTGCCGAAGTTGTCAGCTCTTCTGCGTATTTCGACATTCTTACGACATTTTCCGTATTTTGTACTATATTACTGGTTATTTGTTCAAGTGCGGCAGCTGTCTCTTCTAAGGATGCTGCCGCTTCATTTGTAGAGTTACTTAGAATATCTACATTTTCTAAAAGTATATCGGCACTGTTTTCCAAAGTCAAACCATTTGCTTTGTTCTCTTTTAACATATCATTTATAATCTCCGCAAGTGAATTTAATCCTTGTGAAGTTTTTCCTGATGTTCCTGTGATTCTATGTGTAAAATCAAGTTTTTGGAACTTTTCTAAACCTAACTGAACTTTATTCATATCTCCACAAACTTTATCTGCCATAAGAGTAAGCATTTCATTGAAAATATTTCTTAACTCATGTAAAGATTGATTTTTCGTATCTACTTCAACTTGTTTGTATAAAATACCGTTTTTAGCCTCATTAACCACTCTTTTTACATCATCAATAACTAATAAATCAGTATGTATTCCATCTTCAATATTTTGAAGATATTTATTAAAGTTTTGGGATACGACTGCTATTTCATCTTTTGACGTGATTTCAACTCTGGATTTTACGTCTCCGCTATTAAGAAGTTTTAATACTCCTTGATTTAATCTATTTATTGATGATGCAATATTAAGTGGGATGGTAATAGAAAAAATAATTACGGCAATAATAATTATTGCGGCAACCAATAAAGAAGTATTAATAAGATTTTTATTAAGTTTAGAAACCATAGGACCGATAAGGTCTTGTTCCTCTTTTATTGATAGTTTTACCTCTTGGGCAAGTTTAGCAATATTTGAACCTAATACGGCTAAGTTGTTTTTTATCAGATCATTTCTTTTTTCAATTATCTCCACTAATTCACTAAGTCCGTTATTATATTCTGAACTTAAAGTAGATACTTCATCTATGGCATTTTTTATTTGTGCATTTTTACTTAAATTTTTTAAACTACTTATATCATTTTCAAATTTGGAAAACTCTTCAATGGCTCTGTTTATATCGTTTTTTAAATTTGTGTCTAAAAATTTTACGACATATAATCTTGTTAAAAGAAGCAGTCTTATGGATTGAGAGGTTGATATTGCCAAATCTTTATCAGCAATATTTTTTTCATTTACTATTATGGAACTTAATTTTTTTTCAATCTCTTTTCCGTTTATATTTAGATTATTTTCTACTATTTCATTTCTTTTATTTATAAGAGATATAATATCTTGAAAAGTAGCTTTGTATTTATTTAGAAAATCTTCAATCTCTTTTACTTTTGTAACTCTTTTTGAATCGGTTATTTCTTCTAAAGCGGTTTTTAAAGTATCAGTTGAAATTTTATGATATTTATTAAACTCTGTTATATTTTGATTATTCTGGTTATTTAAATAATCTAAAACATTTATTCTCATCATAAGCATATTTGCTTGGACTGTACTTATTAAAAGACTATCTTTTGCCAATCCTCTGTAATTTGAGAAACCGTCGGATGATTTATTTAAGCCTATTAAATTGTATGCAGCTAATAGGGCAACTAATATTGAAACTATTAAAAATGATAGAATAAGTTTCATTTTTATACTTAAATTTTTTAACATGCCTTTCTCTCCTTTGGGATTGATTAAGAGTAATTAACATCATATATAAGTAAAAATTAAACGAAACTTATATAAAACAAATAAGATTATTTATTTTATATAATTTAAAAAGTTTTTTTAAATAAGTTGTTTTAATTGCCACAATCATTGAATTTATTAGTATAATTTTTATGATTTAATCCTTTTATAAAACTCTTTAAAGTAACATAATTTTATTATTTAGTATATTTATTTAAAATTGGAATGAGTAACAGTGAAGATTCATTATATTATTTTTTTATTTTTAGCTTTTTGTTTATCTCTTAATGCAGAAGAAAAAAAATTAGCTTATTTAGTATCTGATATTAGGATTCCTTTTTGGGAAATAATGTCGCGGGGAATAAAAAATGAAGCTTCGGATTTAGGCTATGATATTGATATATACAGTGCAAATAATCTAAAAAAAAGAGAATTGGAAAATATAGTAAAAGCAATTTCAAAAAAGGTTGACGGAGTGATTCTTTCTCCCATAAACTCTTCAACTGCCGTTACTCTTTTAAAACTTTCAAAAAATGCGAATATACCTGTGGTAATATCGGATATAGGAACAAATAGCGGAGAATATGTCTCTTATATCTCTTCTGATAATGAAAACGGCGCATATAAGATAGGGAAAGGATTGACTGAAAAAATGGCTTCTCTTGGCTGGAATAAAAATGGAACAGTAGGAATTATTTCAATTCCTCAAAAAAGAGAGAACGGAAAAGCTCGTACAAAAGGTTTTCTAAAAGCATTAAATGAAGCAAAAATTTCAGCAGCGGGAATAAAGCAGCAGGTGACTTTCTCTTATGAAGAGACTTATGATTTTAGTAAAGAGCTTATTGAAAAAAATCCAAATTTAAGGGCTTTGTGGCTACAAGGATCGGATAGATACAAAGGAGCTTTGGATGCCATAAGAGATATGGAAAAAGAAAGAGAAATTCTTCTTATATGTTTTGATGCGGAACCGATTTTTTTGGATTTGATTCCTAAAGGAATTTTAGTGGGTTCTGCAATGCAACAACCTTATTTAATGGGGCAAAAAGCTGTTATCTCTTTAGATAATTATTTAAAGGGTAAAGAAGTCAAAAAAGAGGAAAAATTGCCGATTCTGGCAATTTCAAAAGATAATATAGAAGAAAAACTACCTGTTATCAAAAAAAATGTATTAGGAATAGTTGAAGAATAGAGTTTGAGATGATAAATAAAAAAAATTCACTTTATAAAATATTATCAATTATGATTGTTCTTGTAATTGTTGTTATTATGTTTATCTACTCGGTATATAATTATACGGTTACGAAAAGTAGTCTAATAAAAGAGTTAAAATATAATAGTGATACTGCAATCCTCCAATTAAAAAACGTAGTAGCGCCTTTTATTGAATCTTACTCTATTACGGAATATGAAAAAATAATTAACAGTTATATGGGATATAAAGATATTTTCGCAATTATTATTGAAGATTATAAAATGTCTGAAATTACGGGTAACAAGGCTCTTTTTATTACGGGAAAAATTAGAAATAAAGATTGGGAAGTTATTAATTACAAACCTTCAGAAGAGAACAAAAAAGCTTTTAAAAGGGTTTTTTATTCAAAGAGTCAGGATATTGTAAATTCAAAAGGTATAAAAATAGGTAAAATCTATATATATTCTTCAACCCATTTTGTAAATTTGAAGTTAGAGAAGATTGTAGTTCACAGTATTGTAATAACTCTTTTAATATCTTTACTGTTAATTCTTGCTCTATATTATATTCTAAGAACTTTTGTTTTAAAACCAATATCGGATATTATAGGATCAATAAAAAATAAAGATAAAAATGCAATACCTATTAAAGATTTAGTAGAGTTTAACTCTTTAGAAGTATCATTGCTCTCAAACTCTATAAATATAATGCTTAAAGAGATAAGAACATCAAGAAAAAATTTGGAAGAGTTGAATATTAAACTGCAAAACACTTCTAATAAATATCAAAAACTGATGAATCTCTCTTCTGATATGATTTTTATTACCGATTTTGATGAAAATCTTTTAGAATACAGTGAACAGGTTCCTTTAAAACTTGGATATTCAAAAGAAGAGATGAAAACTCTTAAAACTACTGATTGGGACAAAAAACTAACAGCCTATGAAAATAAAATATTAAAGAAAAAACTTTCAAACAACCCCGTAACCTTTGAAACTATTCATACAAGAAAAGACGGGACTACATATATTGCGGAAGTCTCTGCGGTGAAAATCACTTTTGATAATAAAGATGCTATTTATGCATCTGCTAGAGATATTACTCAAAGAAAAGAGAGTGAAAAATTAATTAAAGAACAAAAAGAAGAGTTTGAAACGATTTTTAATTATTCTAAAGACGGAATAGCAATTTTAGATTTAGAAACAAAATTTTTAAAATTCAATGAAGCTTATTTAAATATGACGGGATTTTCAAAAGAGGAATTACTTAAAAAGTCTTCTTTAGATTTAACTGCCGCTGAAGATAAGGAGAGAACTTTAGCCGTTATAAAAGAAGTTTTAAAAGAGGGGTCTGTTAGGAATTTTGAAAAAGCATATCTTCTGGAAAGTAATAAAAGAATTTATGTTAATATGAGTATCTCTTTGCTTCCTGATAAAAAAAGATTTTTAATTGTTGCAAAAGATACTAGCAGTTTAAAACTTATGCAAGAGCAGGCAAGATTGGCATCAATGGGAGAAATGGTTGGAAATATTGCTCATCAATGGAGACAACCTCTTAGTGTAATTACTACAAGCGTAAGCGGATTAAAACTAAAATCCGAACTTGATTGTTTGGAAAAAAACGATATTAGCGAGTGTGCGGACAGTGTCGTAACTCAGGCTAATTATTTATCAAAAACAATAGATAATTTCAGAGATTTTATAAAAGGTGACAAATCTTACAGAAGAATCAGTATAAAAGAGACCTTGGAAAATACTTTGATTCTTTTAGAAGCTTCTTTAAATAATAATTATATAAAAAGAGTTATAAGAATTAATGATGATTTAGAGATAAACGGGAATAAAAATGAGCTAACTGAAGGTTTTATAAATATTATTAACAATAGTAAAGATGTATTGAAACAGAATGTAAAAGATGAAGATGATAGATTACTTTTTATAGAGACAAAAAAACTTGATGAAAATAGTTTGGAATTAAAAATTTTGGATAGTGGAGGAGGAATTGACGATTCAATTATAGATAGAATTTTTGAACCGTACTTCTCTACAAAACATCAGTCTCAAGGTACAGGGCTTGGACTCTCTATGGCTGATAAAATAATTAGAAACAGACATAAAGCTTCAATCTCTGTTCATAATGAAATTTTTAAATATAAAAATAAAGAATACAAAGGGGCATGTTTTATTATAATTTTTAAATCATCATAAACTCTACTCTATTATAACTCTATTTCTTCCTGTTTCTTTGGCTTTATATAGTGCATTATCGGCTCTTTTTATAGTAGTTTCTATAGATTCATTGTTTTTATAAATACTTGCTCCGAAACTGCAAGTTATCTTTTCTACTTTTTCAAAATAGTGTAGTTCTATGATTTTTCTTATATGTTCCAAGGCTTTATATAACCCTTTTTCTGACTCAACTTTTAGTATCAAAATAAACTCTTCTCCTCCCCATCTAATAAGAATATCATCTTTTCTTGAAAATCTGTTTATTTCAGATACCAGCTCTTTTAAGACATAATCTCCTATATCATGACCGAAGTTATCATTTACTTTTTTAAAAAAGTCTATATCTAAAATAGAGATTGCTAAGTGTGTCTTTTCTTTTGTATACTCTTTTATAAATTTTTTATAGTTTAGATCAAAGTATTCTCTGTTGAAAGCTGAGGTTAGTTTGTCGTGTACGGTTTTTTCTTCCAACTCTATTTGTTCTGTCATAGTTTCGCTTATATCAGTAAAACTTACTATAAATAGATTATTTTCAAATTTATTTACCGTTACGGAAAAAGTGTGTATACTAAAATCTTGACCAAGCAAAGCAACAACCCTTTGTGAAGAAGGAATTTTTTGTATCTCTTCAATCCAATTTTCATCTTTTTTGATTTTTCCTAGGTGAAAAAATCTGTCATTTTCTATAAATAGTTCGCAAATACAACTATAGAATTTTTTAAAATTTTCTAGATTTTCATAACCTAGAAAACTGAAAAATTTTTTGTTTGCAAAGTTTAATTTTTCGGAATCTGTCAATATCACGATATTATCTTGTGTATCAATAAATTTTTGAAGTTTTATATAGTTCTCTTTTTGAATAGTTATATCGTTTATTATTCCTTCTATAAATTGATGTTTATTCTCCTCAAGCATTTTTAAAAAGTTATCAACCCAGATAATTTTTCTATTTTTTGTAATGATTCTATGCTCTATTTCTATACTCTCTTTATCTTTTTTTATAAGTGATGTTATAGCTTTGTCTAATTTTTTTATATCTTCGGGATGGATAATTGAACTAAAAGATATTCCCTTGTTTTGTTGTATTTCCTCTTTTTTATAACCCGTAATAGTTTCTATAGCATTGTTTATAAATAGAACTGTTAAATTTTTATCAATTTCACAACGATATACAATATCGGGAATATGTGAAACCAAGGATTCAAATTGCTTTTTTGCTTTCTCTATCTGCGCTTGGTAAATTTTTATATTTGTAATATCATGTACTGTTCCCAAAGATTGGACGATATTCCCTTTCTCGTCAAAAGTGTGATGACACTCCTCTTCTACATATTTAATTTTGCCTGTTTGTGTAATAATTCTATGTTCAACTTGATAGTTTGTTCGGTTTTTTAAGGACTCTTCATATACTTTAGTTACTTTTTCTAAATCATGAGGATGAACATACTTTAAGAAATTTTCGTATGTTTTCTCAAACTCATGTTTTCGTAATTCAAATATATTGTAAACTTCATCACTCCATATAAGTTGATTTTTTACTAAATCAAATTTCCAATAGCCTAATTTACCAATCTCTTGTACTTTTTTTAGAATTTTATCTTTATTAATAAGTTTGTTTTTCTTTTCATCGATTTTATAAATAAAGTACATTAGGGTAATTATCAAAAGAATTAGAATAGATAAAAAAAGTATATATTGATTTTCATACTCTTTAAAATCGTGGTTTTTATTTGCAAATATTATATAAGCAACACTTTGTTTGGAAATAGCATTTTTTACGGGGAAGAAAGTTAAGATATATGTTTGTTCTTTATTAGAGCAGAAAAAGTTGAATATCTCTCCTTTTTGAAGTTTTTTTTCTATTGTATTTGATGTCAAATATTTTTTTAAAAGCTCTTTTATAAGTGGGTTGCCCCCGTTGCTTACAGTTTTTTCATGATAAAAATCTGTTAAAACTGCAGATTGAATATATTTTGCTTTTTCCTCTTTTAAAACCTTTTTTTCTACTATCTCTTTTTTTATAATAAAATCGGTGTTACTGTTTAACTCTTCTTTCATCTCCTTGATTATCGAGTCCATTGATACGGAAGTTTCTACACTGCCTAAATATTTGTTTTTATACTCTAAAGGATAAACAAATCTGTAACCGTTAAATATTTTTCCCTCTTCAAAGCCGTAAATAGCTTTTTTGTATCTATTTACATACTCAACGGTAGATCTAACACCTTTTAAACTGTCTCCAAATTTTTCTGGTTTGTGAAATCTTAAGAAGCTTTCATTGTTTTTTAGGTGAAAGTGCAATTGTCTTAATTTGAAATCAGACATGTTTTTATACATATCAATAAGTTCATTATATAGTTGAACTTTAATAATATTTTTTTCCTCTTTAGAGGCTTCATTTATATTTAATAAGAGTTTTTTTATCTGCGGAGTATTGATTCTATTAAAGTAGATTAAATTTGAGTGTATTTTAAAAGCTTTGATAACAGTTTTATATGTTATTTTAATTAACTCTTTTTCTGATTCTAAATCCTCTTTTTTTCTATTATCGATTAAAGAAAAAATGATATAACTAAATATGGTGGAGATTAAAATCAGTATTATTAGATATAACAGCTTTTTTCTCATATTTAAAACCTAAATTAAATTTTCATACCTTTTTTATTATAACCAAAAAAGATATTTTAATCTAGGTTTTAAATTCTAGCTGCTTGCTGCATGCATAGGGTTGTCTTTATTTAGTCTACATCCTACTTTTTGCACAGTCTCAATTAATCTGTGTTCAAGTTTACTTCTTAGTCTGTAAACAAGTGTTCTTAATGTACTATCAGATATCTCGTTATTAGGCCAAATTCTCTCTTCTAACTCCTCAAAAGTTACGACTTTGTTATTTGCTTCAATAAGAATTCTAAGTAATAAGTTTTCATTGTTGCTTAATTTTATAGGCATCTCTTTATAAAGAAGTCTGTTCTCTTTATAATTATAATAATATCCTAATCCAATATCCACATCTATTATATTTTTATAATCATTATTCTCTTTACTAATTTTATAAAGACCTAGAAGAATATTTGACTTTAACTCATCTCTTTTAAAAGGTTTAACCAAATAACTTACGGGATTTGTCTGAATCGCCCTTTTTATAGTTTGTTCATCGGTAAATGCCGTAACATATATTACCGGAATCTTCTCTATTGCATGAATTTTTTTTACAGTATCTATCCCATCATATTTCTGTCCCAGATTTATATCCATTAAGATTAAATCAGGTTTATTGACTCTTACGCTGTTTAGAGCGCTGTTATAGTTTGTTACCGTATTTGTTATTTCAAAATCTAAATTCTCCAAAGTCTTTTTTATATCAAGAGCAACAATAGTTTCATCTTCAACGATTAATATCTTTGATCTTGTCATACTTAACCTTTATCCTTTTTTTCATCATAACATCTTCTTGTCACAATTTGCGTTGCAGAAAATTTTTTATTCATTTAAAAAGACTTTTTTAAAAAATTTTGATGCATATTGAGGGTTATATGAAATTATTAATACGGGTACTTTCAAAGAACCGTAGGCATTCATCTCTTTATATATATCTACTCCTCCAAGTTTTTTAAAAAGTTTTAGGTGTTCTTTTTTTATTCCCGAAAGTGCCATATCTATATCATTATTGGTAAAAACATTATATACCCCGCACATTAGATATTTAAATTCTTGGTTTAATCCTTTTCCTCTATATTTCACTATATTTCTTGAAATCTCTCCGATTGTTTTATGTTTTTTTCTCATATCATCGAATTTGGCTTTCCCCTCAGACGGAAGTCCGTTTTTTGAATCAAAAATTAATCTGATTGATGCAGTTACCTCTTTGTTTTGTTGATAATAAATAACAGCAGAAGTTTTATCAAATTTATCAAAGTTTAAACCTTCGATAGTATCAGGAAATTCATGTTGATAGTTTATTTCAGAAAAGACGTCACTTCTTAATTTAAAAACTTCTACTAACTCTTCGGCGGTGGTTGTTAATTTTAGATTGCTTTTTTCATAATCCCAGTTTAATTTTTTATTAAAAGAGATAGTCTCATCAATTACGCTTTCTAAAAAAATTCTTTTATTAAAGATCTCTATTGCTCTTTTTTGTTCTTCATAAAAACTTTCGGGAAGATGATAAACTTCTCTACTTTGAAAACTGCTTTGTAGAAGCTCCTGCATTTGGTTTAAAGATATGTTTTTGTTGATGTTTGCCATTGTTTGTCCTTTTTTAAGGACAACTTTACAAGAGCGGCGTCACAGTTTACGTCACAGAAAAAATAATAAATAAAATTTGTAAAATTAAAAAAGAGGGGTTAGTTTACAGCCTAAGGAAGGAACGGTTTCAATAATTCTATACTCTAATTTGCTTCTTAGCCTATAAATCAGAGTTCTTAATGCACTGTCTGAAACCGGTGAATCAGGCCAAATAAGGTATTCAAGCTCTCTAAATGTTATAATAGAACCTTTGGCATTAACTAATTGGCTTAAAAGTTTTCTTTCATTTATACTCAATTTAATAGGTACATTATCGTAAAAAAGTATTTCATCTTCCAAATCATAATAGTAGTTAAAACCTAATTCTACACATTTTGAACTTATTATTTTTTCATTTGATTTGTTGATTTTATATAAACCTAAAAGAATTGAAGAGTTTAATTCATCTCGTTTAAAAGGTTTGATTAAATAACTAATAGGGTTTGTTTTTATAGCTCTATGTATAGTTTTTTCATCGGAAAATGCAGTCAAATAGATTATCGGGATATTCTCTATTTTTTGGATCTCTTTGGCTGTCTCGATTCCGTCTTTGCTTCTATCCAAATTTATATCCATTAAAATAATATCAGGTCTTGCCTCTTTTACGCTTTTTATTGCTCTGGTGTAATTTCTTACACAATCTGTTACTTTGAACCCAAGTGTTTGTAAAGCATGTTTTATATCTAAAGCAACAATACTCTCATCTTCAACAATTAAAATTTTAGCTTTTGTCATGATCTTTCCATTTTATTACAACATCAACTCCATTTTTTGAGTCGATTGAGATTTTACCCTCTAATTGTTCTACTGCCAAAGTTCTAACAAGAGTTAGACCTAAAGAGTGGGTAGCTCTATTACTTTGAGTATATCCGACTCCATCATCTTTTACTTCCAAAATATAGTTTTTACCTCTTTTTTCTAAATTTATATATATATTTCCAATCTCGTCAGGAAAAGCATATTTAAATGAATTTGTGATTAATTCATTTAAAATCAATCCACAATAAATTGCCTGTTCTATTTTTAAATTTGTTTTTATGTTTAAATGTATATCTATATCTCTTTCATAACTATATTTCACCTCTTCTATTAAAATTTCAAAATATTCATAAGCATTTATATGAGAAATATCTTCATCTCTGTAAAGAAGTTCATGCAAATGACTCATGGAATTAATTCTATTTTGAATTGTAATTAAAACATCTTGCAGTTTATCATCTTGCATCTCATCATTTTGAAGTCTTATTAATGAAACGATTGTCTGCATATTGTTTTTTACTCTATGATTTAACTCTTTGAGGAGAAGACTTTTTTCTTCTAATGTTTTTGTTAAATCTTTTGTTCTCTCATCTACTTTTTTTGCCAATCTTTGTGTCTCATTTTGTTGTTGTATTAAAAGTTTTTGATTTGCAATCTCTTTCTCTTCTTGAAGACTGTTTATTCTGTTTGCCAATGCAACGGAGAATACAAGAGCTTCTGAGACAAAAGAGATCTCTATTAAATAAGGTATATGTTCAAAAATATCAAATATTCCGGCACTTGATAAAAACATTAACATTCCTGTGGTTAAAAAGATTGTCCAGGCAAAGAGTATAAAGTAGGCTTGTTTATTCTTTTTAAGTGCAGCATAAAGAGTAATATACATTAGATATACCAAAAATAGCATTGTTATTACGTTTCTATATTTATCAAAGCTTTCAGTTAAAAGAAAAAATAGAATTGAAACAGGGATTAAAACTAAAAATATATCTAATATAATATTATGGATTTTATACTGTTTTGTTTTTAAAAAATTTTTTGTAAATAGACCTAATGCAAGAACGGGTGCCGCAACAATAATAGATGCACTTTTAATAACTCTTATCATATTTTCCGTATCAAAAATATAGAGTTTTGCAAAGCCTACATAAGCTAATTGATGAAAAAGAATACCGAAAATATAAAGGACATAATATAAATAGCTTATATCTTTTGTAAAGAAAAAGATAAAAAGATTATATACTCCAAGTATTAACATGGCTCCAAAAAACAGAGATAATATAATTTGATGTTTTACCTCTTTATCAAAAAAAGTCTCTATATCCCAAAGTTTTAATTTTATTATCAATGCCGTAATGTAAGATGATGCTTTCACATAGCAGATAGTTTTCTCTTTTGGATTAAGTTTTATAGTAAAAATTTGATTTATACAAACTTTTTTTTCTGCTTTTGAAAGCAGACCTCCTTCTTCCTTCTTATATCCGTTTTTTTCATTATAAAAATATATATGTGTGGCAAGAGGATTGTCATACTCTAATATTTTGGTTATGGTCTCTTCTGAATTATTATATAAAGTGAATTTTATCCAAACATTAAAATCAGGGGAGTATCCAAATGCTAGATTTTTTTTATTATTTGCCGTAAATTTTTTGTTTTTTACTTCGTTAATGGACAACTCTCTGCTTTTGTCTATAAAGATTTCTGATTTTGATAAGATATCGATATTTTTACTGTTTTTATCTATAGAAATAAAAGAAGCGTAAGTTAAAGTCGTAAAAAGAAAGAAGATTAAAACTAATATTTTTTTCATTGCCTACCTTGCCGTTTTATGGTACAAATTATACTTAAGAAGAATTTTTATCTATATAAATATAGATGTTTAATATAGTGTTTTTCTTTATAATAAGTAAAGTTTTGTGACAAAAATTGTGACGCTTGTGTTTTTTAGAGATTAAAGAGGAATCTTAATCTCTAAAACAGCACCTTCATTTTCATTATATGCTTGAAGTTCTCCTTTAAAACTTTTTTCGATAATATTTTTACAAATGGTCAATCCTATTCCCAATGTCTCTTTTTGTTTTAAAGAAAATTTTGTATCAAATATTTTTTCAAGATACTCTTTTGGAATTCCCCCTGCATTGTCTTTTATTCTTATTATGCAAAGATTTTCTTTTTTTAAAGCCTCTATAAAGATACTTTTTTCTTTAAATTTCTTGTTAGGAGATTCAAATTCATCCAAAGCATTATTTATAAGATTTAAAATAACTTGTGAAAATTCATTTTTATAACCTTTTAAATTTAGCTCTTTATCTACTCTTTTGTCAAGTTGTATATGGTTATTTTTTATTCTACCGATCAATATTCTTTCGACTTTTGAAATAACTTTATCTATATTAAACAACTCAATCCCTTTATCTAAAGATAAAAATGTTTTAAAGTCATCTGTCGTATTAAATAAAAAGTTTGTATTTTGTTTTATTATCTCCATTCTTTCTAAGGTGTTCTCTTTTGTAAAATTACCGTGTTCGCTATCTAATTCAATAGCTTGAACACTTAAAGATATGATATTTAAAGGCTGCTCCCACTGTAAAATAATATTGTCTATGAGATTTCCTATTTCTGCAAGTTTGACTTTTTGAACTAGCTGCTTTTCAGCTTTCATTCTATTTTCAACTTCTAGTTTTACTCTCTTTTCTAATTCATTGTTTAACTCTTTTAATTCTGTTATATCAATTGCTATTCCCAAAATAAAATCTTTGTTAAAAATATTTAAAAAAGAGATTTTGATTAACCTTGTATCAAAATAGAGTTTTCTATTATCAGATAATATAACACTGTCTTCAAACTTCATCTGCTCTTTTGATAAAACTTCCGTATCTTTTTGTTTGTTTGTATAAGGAAGAGACATAGAACTAAAATCGTAAGAGTTTTTTCCTAAGACGTCCCCTTTTTTTGAAAAACCAAATAGTTTTACTAAAGCTTTATTTACTAAAATAAATTTTCCCGAGCCGTTTTTTAAAACTATGGGGAAAGGCAATCCGTCTATTAAAGTTTCCAAAATTTTCATTTGAAAAGATTGTAGATAAGAGCCTATAAGAACAATAGGTAAAGTTACTAAAAAAATGATGAGAAAAACTAATAGAATATTTTTTTTCAGTGAAGACAACTCTTTTTCATATATCTCTTTTTTTATGGAGTAGATGATATAAAAATCATTATCTGTAACTGAAACTTTATCAATATAATAGATCCAGTTTTTATCTTTGAATTCATTTTTGATTAATTCATGAATATTTGTTATCTCATCTTCAACTTTATAGTTTGTATTTAGTTGGGAACTCCAACTTTTTTTCTTATTTGGATGAAGCAGAAAATTTTCGTTTTTATCCATATAATATACATCAAATGTTCTTTTTTTCGATATATAGTCAATTAACTCTTGAGCATTATAGTTTATAATCAAAACCCCTGCAAAATCGTTGTTTATATAAATTGGTGTGGATACTCTGATTGTAGGTTTGTAAGGAATTTCGATTTTTTTATTTTCAATATTTAAATCAAAATCAGAGATATAAAACTGATTATTTTTTAAAGAAGCAGTTTTTGTAAAATAGTATCTTTGACTCTTATTTTGCAAAGTTTGCGCTAAAACTATGTTTTCATTGATTTTATCTACTCTTATTTTTTCTTCGCCTTTTTTATCCAAGTATCTTAGTTGAAAAATATTTTTATTTGTTTTTGAAAAATTTTTAAAATCATGAATTAAAAGTTCTTCTTTCTCTTTTGAGTAATCTCTTATATATTTTTGAAAGTGGGGACTTTTTTTTATAACTTGTAAAATCAGTTTATAATGGTTTATCTCTCTTTGCATCTCATCTTCTGTTTTTTCAAACTCTAATTTTGCCAATTCAATATTCTTTTCATATAAAGACTGGGTTAGGGTACTTTTGAAATATGTATACATCAACAGTGCAATTATAGTGTTTAATATACCGACTGTTAAAATAAACAGATAGGCATTTTTTTTAGCTGAGATTGAATAATCCATAATAGATTCCTTACGTTTTTAAGTATTTCCTTATAAATAATAATACCATAGATATATAATTATTTTATATAAATAAACTGAAATGGAATTTTAAATTAAATTTTAGTTTTAGATTTTTTTATGTAGGAGATAAGTAAAAGAGTAGTCTGATTACCCTTTTACTTATACTTGAAGATTTAAAATTTTTGAGGATTATTTTTTAATGTTTTATTTATATGATTGTGAGAAGTTTGTTTAACTCCATAGGTCTTAAATACATAAACTCTATATAGATTTAAACCAAGATAGAATGTAATTAAAGATGATGCAAAAATAAAAGCTAATACTTTTTTACCCTTTGAAACATCAAAAAAGTTTACTCTTTTTGCCAAAATTAAATATCCCCAGACTACTGCAAGATAAGGAAAAAAATTAAAGATATTCAACCAAGTCTCTTTTCTTGAGGCAAGATTGGCAACTTTAATATCCTGAATACCAAATCCATAAAGAAATCCGTTTACAATATCGGCATAAATATGAGTAAAAAAACTGTGTAATAAATGAGCAAGTCCTCCTATTATAAATATAGGAATAAAAGCATAACCTAAAGTATAAAGAGTTTTATTTAGATCGCTGTTTAAAAGTTTTGAGGCAATAAACATTCCAAAATATACTATTCCTATAGAAAAAGCAAGAGCATAAAAAAATGAAAACATACCTACTGTATCTATTGAACTAAGATTAAAAGTTTGCTCAAAAAAGTTTGCAGTTTTACTCCAAATAAATCGGTCTGCAATATTTGTTCTGTTTAATCCGTGGTGAAAAGACATTGTAATAGGAATACAAGCCACTATTAAAATATATGTCCAGACTTCTGCGCTATTTGTTTTAAATTTATTAAAAAGTGAACTTGACGGTTTTGTTATTTTAAAATTTACGGCTTCACACGCACTAGAACAATCCATACATAAAGAGCAATCTTCCATAGAATTTTTCTTTTCAAAAGTAAAAGGTTTTAGATTGTAAGAACAGGCTTTTGCACAATCAAAAGTTTTGCACTCTTTACAATTTTCTTTATATGTACTTAAAAAAGTAAAAGAGATTTTATTAAAAGCTCTTGTTAAAGTTCCAATCGGACAGATAAATTTACAATAAGACATATCTTTGTAAAAATAAAAAATTAAAACCGCCAATATAGTAAGAAGTGTAAACATAATAGCCGTATTTCCTGAGCTTTTCCAAAACCCCGGAAAGGTGTAATATACAAACCACCATCCTACAACTAAAATCATAATTCCGATATATCTATTTTGCAAAAATTTAGGAAGCTCTTTTTTCAAACCGAATTTTGTAATATATTTTCCTAAAAAGCCATGGGGACAAATACCGCAAAATATTCTTCCGAAAGTAGAGAGTGTAACAACCATAAAAAGAGACCAAAAAAGTCCCCAGAAAAGATAACGGGTAAATCTATTTTCGGCTTCAGGTTCTTTAAATCCCAAATATACTCCGTAAACAAATAATATAAGAGTCAAAAGCTGTATTGTTCTAACAACAAATCTATTTTTGAAAAAAATACTAAGGAAAGGAATTCCGTAAATATCGTTTTTATCTCTTTTTTTTAATTTTATCATTTTAAAATCCTAGAATTTATATCTTAAACCGGCATAATAGGCTCTGGAAGGTCCCACAATAATTGACGCATCTTCCATTGTCAAATCGGCTCTGCTATTTGTTAAATGCACAAATTGGTAATAATCTTTGTCTAAAAGATTATCGACTCTTCCAAAAAGCTCTAGATTTTTACTTATTTTATAGGAGCTTCTTAGATTAACAAGAGCATAACCTGCTTGTTCAAAATCATTAGTTTCATCGGCAAAATATTTACTTTTTGCAATTAATTCAGGAGAAAGAGTAAGTCTTTCTATAGGTTTATAGTTTAGTGTTAGATGAAGAGTATGTCTAGGAGTTCTTGGAACTTGATTATTAGAAAGATCTAAAGTTTGAAAAACAGCCGGACTTACCAACGTTCTAACTCCCATAGGATAAGCATATACGGCATCTGAAACCAATTGCTTATAATCATTTTTAGTAAACTCGGCATTTAAATAGGTATAGGCTAAATTAAAAGATAGTTTTTTTGTGATTTTACCGTTAAGTGCCAGTTCGAAACCTCTGCTTCTCATATCTGCTACATTGTCATAATAATTGTCTTCATCGGAACTTCTTATATAATTTCCCGCTCTCATACCTATATAATCTTTTCTTACAAGTTGATATACAGACATTTCATAATTAAAATAATCGGTTTTCCCTCTTATTCCGATTTCATAATTATAAACTTTTTCAGGATCAATATTAGTTGTATAACCATCAGCACTGTTACTGCTGATTTGACTTGCAGTAGGGGCTCTAAAAGCCGTCGAAAAATTCGTATAGATATTGGTATTTTGATTTAAAGCATAATTCAGACCGGCTCTGTAAGAACTCTCATTAAAAGAAGGGGATACGTTTTGAGATGAATCTAAATTATCTTTTAAATCGTAATTTATATCATCATATCTAAAATTTAAAGTTGAAGTTAATTTATCTGTTAATTCATATTTAAATTCAGCATAAACTGCATTTATATCCTCATCCGTATCTATAGATGACTTGCTAAGGGAACCGTAAGATGCCGTTCCCCAAGGAAGAGGAGTTCTTTTTGCTTTTTCATTGTTTCTTTGAATATCTAGTCCCAGCATTAAAGCAGCTTTGTCAAAAGAGAATCTATATTCTGTTTTTAAACCGCTTTGTTCCCATTGCTCATCATTTTTATAATCGTGGGCTTCATCATATCCGTCACCGTCAATATCTTCATAAGCTGATTCGTAAGATTTGTCATCGGTATATCTATAGGTACTAAACATTAGGTTGGAATCATTTTCAAAGTCTTTTGAATAAGTGATAAAACTTTTTGTCAGTTTTGTATCATAATCTGACGCATAAGTAATCTCTCTTTTACTTTCGGGATCTTCTTTTGCAGCTGTTACTCCATGAACTCCGCTTCCGTCACCGCTTTTTATTCTACTGTAGCTAAAGCCTAATATTACGTCACTTGAATCATCTATATAATAATTATACTTTGCACTGAAAGATTTGTTTTTATTAAAAGCTCTATCCCAATAGCCGTCGGTTTTTCTATAACTTGCTTGCATTTGAAGTGCAGAGTTTTCAAAACTTTTAGTTGTCGAAGCTAAATATTTTCTATATCCGAAACTTCCTGTTTCTGTTTCTACTTTATTATAGTTCTCTCCTCTGGGTCGTTTTGTAGTAATTACTACTGCTCCTGAGAGAGCATCATTTCCGTAAAGATATGAAGCTGCACCTTTTATTACTTTAATTGTTTCAATATTGTCTAAATCAATATTTATTTTTCCTGTAGTTTCTTGAACGGGTACTCCATCTATTACTACGGCAACTCCGGGTCTTTCACCCATATAAACCTGGTTATCGACTCCTCTAATATGAAGTTTAACTATATCACCTTCTGTTTGCATTGCAGTAATACCGGGAATTGAGTTTAATACTTCAACTATATTTTGTGGATTAATCTGCTCTATTTTTTTATCATCTATTATTGAAACAGAAGATACTTCATTGTTCAATGATTTGAATTTATCATCAATAGTCGTAGAGTTAATACTAATTACACCCAAATCTTCCGTTGCATAAATAAGTGTTGCCAAAGTTGCCGATAAAAGTACTGTTTTTTTCATTTCTTCCCCTAATAAAGAAGACACCGATGTTAACAATAGTAAAGAAAGAATTAACTATAATTATATCGGTGTCTATATGCCAAACTTCTCATCTTTACGTTGCCAAACATGATAAGATGGGAAGTTCTAAGTCTGAAATAGTATCAATGAGCTGTTAATTATTAGTTAATTATCAGTTAACTTTTAAACTAAATAAATTTTTTAAGTAAAATATAATATTATAAAATACGAAGATAAGAAGATATCGAAGTAGTTAAAAAACTACTTCGTAAGATGGTCAATTTAAAAATGTATCGTTATACTCTTTTTCATTAAAACCGATAGTAAATTTTTCTTCACCGTTTAATCCATGTTCAATAACAGGTCTTTTTAAAATCCCATTATCATTTTCTATTAAAGAGACAGCTTTTTTATTTGTAACTTTTTTATCTTTTAGTCCCAAATCCCTATAAGATTTGCTTCGTGGATTTAACATAGAAGCTGCAGGCGTGAAGTTCTGCCATTTCTCAATTTTGTCTTTATTAACAGGAGTTTTATTTAAATCTATAAATTCATAAGAGATATTATTCTCATCAAAAAAAGCTTTTGCTTTTTTAACACTAGCGCAAGTTTTAATCCCGTACATTTTCATCTTATTCTCCTTTATTGAATATCAATGTAGTACTTTAAATTAAGTTGAGAGCTAAAATCTTTAGCAAAACCTAATGCTATACCTTGAATTGTATAATCAACCCCGGATTCACTTTGACTTACACTCTTAACCGGATAAACATATATATCTAAACATTGGTCAAAATGGAAAGATATAGTTTTATTTATTGATTGATCCAAAATTGTAAGTTGTGAATTCTCAAAGTGTAAAGCATCCTCAATATTATGTCCATTTACTGTTAATACATCATAATCTTGAAAGTGTAAGTTAAACTCTAATAAATAGTTCATTATAGATTTTTCTTCACTTTTAATCTCTATTTCCGATTCGATTTTACTATTTTCAAATTGGAAATATTTTGTTAAAGTTGTGTTCTTTTTCTCCTCTTTATAAATCCCTCCGTCTCTTTTAAGTTTAATGCTGTTATCTGTTACATCAAGTACATCAAAAGCTTGATTTGCAAAATCTCCATACTCTTTAAATGTACATGATTTAAAGTTTTCTTTATTTAACTTTTTATCTGTTATATGATCAATTGCCGATTTTTTTATATACCAATCTTTAAAAAGTTCGATATCTTCCGTTGTTGATAAAAGATTGTCGTCATTATGGATTGTAGCAATTTCATCATCTGCTTTTTCATAAGTTTTAATGATATCATCACTATCCTTTTTCTCTATTTTTTTTATTTTGTCATGATAATTTTCATGGTATCTAGTAAGAGTATTTTGCAAATTAAAAAGTGACTTTCTTAAATCAAACTCAACAATTTGTCCACCTGTTTTAGGATCAATAATTACTATAAGAAGAGGAGTATAAAACTTATACTCATCATAAGAGTCTATATTTATATCATATTTCTTATATCCGTTTTCAACTGCCAAAATATTTTCACATTTGATTATATATTTGTAGGCATTATCTCTTAAATTCGGAAGATAAATTCCACCGAAAACTCCATGCCAGAGAACGTCATTACATTGAATTCTAAAAAGATAATCTTTGAACTCTTCACTTTGGTTAGGTGTTTTTGAAAGTTCAAGGGCTCTTTTGTGTATCCAGTTGCTTTCATCATATTTGATAAAAAAGTTTTTCCAGATTCCTCCTCTTATTAGATACTCTTTATCCATATGTTGGTGTACTAATTCAAGATACTCTTTTGAAATATTAGGTAGGGTTGACCACTCTCCCATTTCATGATAAGAGACTGTAGGAATATAAGCTAAAGAGATCGCTTTGTTTTTATTATAAAATTCCGAAAAAGTTGTTACGTTTATCTTTTCATCTTCTATACACTTTTGAAAAAAGTTTTCCAGCCATTTTTTTTCATAAACTTTTTCGTAAGTTTTCGGCCAAACTCCGAATTTCTCTCCGTCATCAAAAATTATTGCGGCATTTTTACCATCTTCGTTTGTAAAATCTCTTAATTTGTTCATACTGTTTTCAATGCTTGCAAAGGGGATAATATATCTTAAATCTTTATTGATAGGGAAAAGTGCAATTTTATTGTTACTATCTTCTGTCAAAAAATATCCGTTTAGTTTTGATTTGTTAAATCCTGAAGCTATTAGGTGATAATCGTCAACAATAACATAGTCAATATCACATTTTTTCAAATCATCGATAATCGAGTCATCCCAAATTCTTTCCGTAAGCCATAAGCCTTTGGGCTTTTGATTAAAGTTCTCTTCTATAAAGTTTGAGAGCATATTTATTTGACTTATTCTGTCGCAACTTGGAATAGAGGCTAATATAGGTTCGTAAAAACCTCCCGTGAAAAACTCTATTTGAGGGCTTAACTCTTTTATTAAAGAGAAAAGTTCAGGCTCTTTATCTTTTATAAATTGAAAAAGCCAACCGCTAAAGTGTACTGAACATTTAAACTGAGGATACTGTTTTAATGTTTGAAAAAAAGGTTTGTAAGATTTTTTGATAATCTCATAAATAACTTTATCAAAATTATCCACAGGTTGGTGGCAGTGAATACCGAAAAGAAGATCTGTTTTCATCAATTTCCTTATAAATTAAGATAATTTACAAATAATTTATAGCAATATTTTATTTTACTTAAATATAATAGTAACAATCATTTACAAATTGATTACATTATATACTTTTGCAATTATATTGTAATTCGTTTCATATATTATAATGTATTTATCTGCTATTATAATATAAAAAATATAAAAGGAAAAATTATGGCATTAAAAGTAGCAATCAACGGAACCGGAAGAATTGGTCTTATAGCAACAAAAATTATTGCACAAAGAAGTGATATGGAATTAGTTGCAATAAATACTACAACTGATTTAGAAATGTTAATTTATCTGCTTAAATATGACAGCGTTCATTTAGGTATAGAAGCTCATATTATCGATGAAAAACATATTAGTGTTAACGGTTGTGAAATTAGAGTTTTTTCCGACAGAGATCCAAATAATATTGATTTCGGAGGTTGCGGTGCTAAGGTTGTGATTGAGTGCACGGGAGCATTTTTGACAACTGAAAAGTGTCAGGCATATTTAAAAGGCGGTGTAGAAAAAGTAGTAATGAGTGCACCTGCAAAAGACGATACGCCGACTTTTGTTTTAAATATAAATACTGATGATTATAAAGGTGAACAAATTATTTCAAATGCTTCTTGTACAACAAATTGTTTGGCTCCTATTTGTAAAGTTTTAGATGATAATTTCGGTATTGAAAACGGTTTAATGACGACAATTCACTCATATACAAATGACCAAAATATTTTAGACGTAAAACATAAAAAAGATATGAGAAGAGCAAGAGCCGCAGCTCTTAATATGATTCCTACAACAACGGGAGCAGCTAAAGCTATAGGTAAAGTTATGCCTCATCTTTTAGGAAAATTAAACGGATATGCAATGAGAGTTCCGACTGCTGACGTATCTATCGTGGATTTAACCGTAAATTTAAAAAAAGCAGTAACTAAAGAGGATGTAAACAAAGCAATGCTTCTTGCAAGTCAATCAAATTTTGAGGGATTAATTGAAATAGACAATGATAAAAGAGTATCTAGTGATTTTATAGGAAGCTCTTACTCTTCATCATTTGTTCCTGATATGACATCTGTTGTTGATGATAAAACGGTGAAAGTTTTAGCTTGGTATGACAATGAATGGGGATATACGAGCAGATTGGTTGATATGACGCTGTTTGTCGGTCAATATTAATAAAAAAAAGGGTGTTTGTTTATGGCAATAGCGATAATGACTTCAGGAGGAGATTGTGCAGGAATGAATCCTGCTATTAAACATTTTGTGGATTATTGTTACACAAAAGAGGTTCAGCCGTATTTGATTTATGATGGTTTAGAAGGGCTTATTGACGGAAATATAAAAGCTGCAACATATGAAGATGTTGCAGGTATTATGCATGAAGGTGGAACTAAAATAAGATCTTCAAGATCAAAAAGATTTTTTGAGTACGAGTATAGAAAACAGGCTTTTGAAAATTTGAAAAAACATAAAATCGATAAAATTTTGATTTTAGGAGGAGATGGATCTTTTAGAGCATTAAATCAGTTTTACAAAGATTTTGGAGTACACTTTGTAGGAGTTCCCGCAACAATAGACAATGATATTTTCGGAACAAGTTATTGTTTAGGTGTTGATACTGCACTTAATATAATAAGAGGTGCAACCGATGCGGTACGGGATACTTCTTCTTCTTTTAGAAGAGCTTGTGTAATTGAAACTATGGGAAGAGATTGCGGATATCTGGCATTGGTTTCTGCAATTACTTGCGGAGCTGAAGTCTGCATTATTCCCGAGCTTGAATATGATTTAGAATCTATTGGGAAAAGGCTTAAAGAGGAGATTAAAAACGGTAGAAAATATGTTGTTTGTATTGTTGCTGAAGGGTGTAATAAAGATAAATGCACTAGTACAAATCAACTTGTCCAATGGTTAGAAAATGATATTAAAATAGAGACAAGAGCAACAATTTTAGGACATGTTCAAAGAGGCGGAAATCCAACCGTATTTGATAGATTGATGGCATCAAAGTTTGTTACTTACTCAATAGATAAGCTTTTAAGCGATCAAGAAGGAGGAAGTGTTATTGTCTATAATGACAGTAAATTTGAATTTGTGACAATAGATTATGTAAATTCTCAAAAGTATGAAATTAGAGAAGATTTATTGGAGTTGGCCAAAAGATTGGTTAATTAATATAAAAATCTAAAGAATCTAAAACAGAAGGGAAAAAAATGAAAGCGATTGTATTAGCCGGCGGATTCGGGACAAGAATCCAACCTTTGACGAACTCTGTTCCTAAACCTATGCTTCCAATATTAAACAGACCTATGATGGAGCATATTATTATAAAACTTCGAGATGAACTTGATATTACGGAGATTGGAGTTTTACTATATTTTAAGCCTGATATTATAAAAGATTATTTCAAGGACGGTTCTGATTTAGGTGTAAAAATTCAATATTTTCTGCCGGATGATGATTATGGAACAGCAGGTGCCGTTACTTTTGCAAAAGAGTTTTTAGATGAGACTTTTATTATCGTAAGCGGGGATTTGGTAACAGATTTTGATTTTAAAAAAATAAAAAGATTTCATAATAAAAAAGAGTCAATGTTAACTATAACCTTGACTTCTGTTGAAAACCCTTTACAGTTTGGTGTTGTTATTGCAAATGAAGAGGACAGGATTGAAAGATTTTTAGAAAAACCAAGTTGGGGAGAAGTTTTCAGCGATACTATAAATACGGGTATTTATATGATTGAGCCTGAGGTTTTAGATTTGATTCCTTATAAAGAGAATTTTGATTTTGCAAAAGATCTTTTCCCTAAAATGATGAAACAAGATATTGCTCTTTGGGGGTATTCTCAAAAAGGATATTGGAGAGATGTAGGAAATCCTGAAAGTTACAGAGAAGTTTATAAAGATATCTTTTCAGGCAAAATAAAACTGCCTTATAAGGGTGAAGAGAGCAAAATAGACAAAGGTACGGTATATGCTCAAAAAGGGGTAAAACTTTCTAAAAAAATAAGAGTAGAGGGTACCGTAGTATTAGGTAAAAATGTATCTATAGATGAGGGAGTTACTTTAAAAGATTGTGTTATAGGAGATAACTGTAGAGTTAGTAAACACTCTGAAATAATAGACAGTGTTCTTTGGAATAATGTAAAAATAGGTGTTAAAGTAAAACTAAATAATTCGGTAATTTGCAATGATAATATTATAAAAGATGAATCAAAAGCCACTTTTGGAGTTATTATGGCTGAGAAATGTCTGGTTAACAAAAAAGTATCTTTTGAAAAAGATATTATTATGTGGCCGGACAAAGTTTTAGAAAGCTCTTCTGTAGTAAGTTCAAATATAATTTGGGGAAATAAATATAAATCTTCGATTTTTGAAGACGGAGCGGTTCTTGGAAGAACAAATATAGAACTATCTTGTGAAATGACTACAAAACTAGCAGCGGCATTTGGTTCAATTTTACCTGTGGGAAGTTCATTATATGTTTCAAGAGATTATCATAAATCTTCATTTATGCTAAAAAGAGCTTTTGTTTCAGGTATTTTATCCACAGGAGTAAATATTGTCGATCCAAACAATGTTCCTTCAAACGTAATGAGACACTCTTTAAGTAAAAAAGATGATATAGCAGCAGGAGTACACTTAAGGCAATCTGTATTTAATCCTGCACAAACAGAGATAATCTTTTTTACAAATGAAGGATTGGTTGTAGATAACAAATTAGCCCAATCTATTGAACGAATATTTTTCAGAGAAAATTTCAGAAAAGTTAAATATGATGATATAGGTTCTATAAGTGAAGATAAAAATCTAAGAAATCTTTATATTAAAACAATTGAAAATTCATTTGATAATAATATCTTTAAGGATAGTGAGCTAAAAGTTGCAATAGATGTTATGAACGGCTCTATTTCCGATATATATCCCGTTATTGCAAATGAATTAGGAATAGATAATATTATCTTAAATGCCTATAGAAGTGAAAAGATTAAATCAAACGATATTGTAAAAAGTCAAGAAAATATGGAAAATATCGTAAGAGCTATGAATTTAGACTGCGGTTTTATGATTTATCCAAACGGACACAAACTTCAAGTTATTGATGATAAAGGTGAACTTATCTATGATTATAAACTTTTACTTGTAGTTTTGGATTTATTAGACACTACAACGACAAGAAAATTAAAAGTAATTTTGCCTGCATGGGCACCGGATTTTATAAATTATGATAATATAGAGGTTTCAAGGGAAAAATTATCGAATTTTAAAGCAGAACAGTTAAAAGAGTATGATCTGATTGCAGACAGCGACGGTCATTTTGCTTTTAATGAGTTTGGTTTAAATAGAGATTCCGTTTTTACGAGTTTTAAAATTTTGGAATTACTGAAAAAATCAGGGAAAAAACTTTCAAAACTTCATAAAAGTATTCCGGAATTTTATTATAAAGGTGAGAACATTCCTTGTCCTAGCTCTTTAAAGGGTAAAATGATGAGAAAATTCCTTGAAGACGGAAAAGATAAAAAAACATCTTCTGTTGACGGGGTTAAAATTTGGATGAACGATGATGAGTGGATTTTGATGGTTCCGGACCAACATAATGAGTATTTAAATCTTTATGTCCAAGCAGAAGATGAAAAAAGTGCAGGAAAGATTTTTTACTCATATCAAGATAAAATAGAGAAGTGGATCAGTGAATAAAAAACTATATTTGTCATTTTTATGGCATATGCATCAACCGTATTATAAGGATGATTACTCAAAATCAACATTGATGCCTTGGGTATTCTTACATGCAACCAAAGATTATTATGATATTCCTTGGTATTTAGAAGAGTTTCCTGAAATTAAGGCAACTTTTAATCTAGTTCCTTCTTTGATTTCCCAGATAGAAGAGTATATAAGCACGGAAGCAAATGATAAATTTATAGAGTTATTAAAAAAAGAGCCCTATACTTTAAATAACGAAGAGAGACTTTTTTTAGAAGAGTATCTTTTTTTAGCAAATGAACACCATATGATAAAACCTTTAAACAGATATTATGAACTTCTTTTAAAGTTTAGGGCAAATAACAATACTCTGACAAACTTTTCAGATCAAGAGTTGATTGAGACGGAAGTTCTCTTTTTGCTTAGCTGGTGCGGGAACCATTTAAGAGAAAACAATGTTATTGTAAAAAATTTATTAAAACAGCAAAGTTCTTATTCTCAAAATCAAAAAATAGAGTTAATTGAGACTCTTTTTAGTTTTTTAAGAGAGATTATTCCTTATTATAAAAAGTTGATGAAAAAAGGGCAGATCTCAATTTCAACAACACCTTTTTATCATCCCATTTTGCCTCTATTATTAGATAGAAACAGTGCAATTGAAGCAAAACCCAATGTGGTTTTACCTACTTCTCAAAGTGCTGATTATAAAGAGTATGCAAGTTTACAAGTAAGCAGTGCCGTTGAGTATTATGAAAAACATTTCGGGAAACGACCGGACGGTTTTTGGCCAAGTGAAGGAAGTGTTAGTGAAAAGACTATTGAACTTTTAGCCCAAAACGGTGTAAAATGGGCTTGTTCAGATGAAGAAGTTCTTTTTAAAACTCTGCACAGTAGTAACAAAGAGTCTTTATATAAACCTTACTCTTTTGCAACAAAAAACGGAAAAGTAAATCTTTTTTTCAGAGATAAGTATTTAAGTGATTTAATTGGCTTTGAGTATAGTAGAAAGTGTGCAAAAGAGGCTGCTGCTGATTTTGTTTCCCATTTAAAGAATATTTACTTAAATGCACAAGAATCGGTTATTGTACCTGTTATCTTAGACGGGGAAAATGCTTGGGAATTTTACCCAAATAACGGTAAAGATTTTTTCAAAGAGTTATATTCTCTTCTAAGCCAACAACCTTGGTGCCAGCTTACGCTTTTTGATGAGGTTGATAAGATTGAAGATTTAGAAAATACCACTCTTTACAGATTGCAAAGCGGTAGTTGGATAAACGGCAATTTTGATATTTGGATAGGAAGTGCTCAAAAAAACAGAGCATGGGAACTTCTTGATATGACAAAATCAGATTTTGATAAGAAAAAAGAGACCTTAGACGAATATGCTTTGCAAAAAATAGATAAAGAGTTTTTAATAGCTTTAGGAAGTGATTGGTTTTGGTGGTACGGTGATGACCACTATACGGAATTGAATCATCATTTTGATGACCAGTTTAGAGCTCATTTGAAGAATATTTACAGGCTTATGAAAGAAGATATTCCTAGTGAACTAAGAACACCGATTGTACAAAAAGATAAAGGTAAGTTAATAAATATCAAACCTACGGATTTTGTTTATCCTACGGTTGACGGAAATATGAGTAACTTTTTTGAATGGTTAAACAGCGGAAGATTTGATATAAAAAAAGAGTTCAGTACTATGGATTCTTCTTCTTTACTTGTGGAATACCTCTATTACGGAGTTGATAGAAAGTCAAACTTTTTCCTATATTTCAAAGGTAAAAAGTTGGAAGAGAAAAACTCTTTGGAATTAAAATTGACTTTAAATAATAGAATATTCATATTTGATATAAGAAAAACTAAAGAGAGTATAGAACAAAATGGTGTATATTTTGATATAGCTTTTGATAAAGGAATAGAGTTGAAACTTTATGATTGCACAGATAAAAAGATAAACCTTATGTTTGAACTTTATGAAGGGGATAAAAGAGTCCAGAAATACCCTTTATATGATGATGCAGTTCTTGATTTTGAAAATCTTTTCTTAAAAAATTGGTATATATAACAGGAGTTATCGTGTCAGAATTTAGATATTGTAAGTTAACCAGAGAGTGGACACTTTTTGCTCCTGAACGATTGAAAAGACCTAAAGATTTGGATAATAAAAGAGAGAAATATCTTGGAGAAATAATCCATGAAAAATGTCCTTTTGATATGGGGAAAGAGGAGTTCACTCCAAATGAGATTACAAGAGTCTCACAAGACGGAAAGTGGAAATGTAGAGTAGTTCCTAATTTATATAATGCTTTGTCCGTAGATATTCCATCTGTCTCAAACAAAGATAGTTATTTTGAAAAACACAGTGGATTCGGAGCTCATGAAGTTGTAATAGAGACACCAAACCATGATAAACAGATTTGGGAATATGACTATAATGATTTGATAAACTATTTTACAATTCTACAAGAAAGAGCAATAAATTTGAAAAAAGATGATAGACTTGAATATCTCTCGATTTTTAAAAATCAAGGAGAAGCAGCAGGTGCGTCAATGTCTCACTCCCATTCTCAAATAATGGCATTGCCTTTTTTACCTAAAAAGATAAGTGATGAAATAGAGTATAAAAAGAGTTATTTTGAAAAACATCAAAGAGCCCTTTTAGATGATTTGGTATATGAAGAGATAAATCATGAAAAAAATATAATTGCCCAAAACAGTGAGTTTGTTTTATATTGTCCTTATGCCTCTCAATTTGCTTTTGAAGCTAAAATTGTTTCTAAAAAAAGACTCTCTTCTTTGATTGAGTTTAACAAAAGTGATTTAAGTGCTTTATGTGATATAACCAAAGAGTATTTCTCAAAATTTTATACAACTTTAGGCGAGGTTTCTTTTAATATGATTATAAATAATGCTCCGTATAAAGAGTATAATTATAAAACAAGAGATTATTATAGATTTAATATAGAGATTAAACCAAGAATATTTAAACAAGCAGGATTTGAACAAGGAAGTAATATGAATATAAATGTAATTTTACCTGAAACAGCTACTAAAATTTATAAGGAAGATAGATGAATATACTGTTTGTTTCAAGTGAAATATTCCCATATGCAAAAACAGGAGGTTTAGCCGATGTCTCATATGCTCTGCCTGAAGCTTTAAGGCAAGAGGGTGAAAAGGTATATACGATTATGCCTTTATACAATGACGTAGATAGAGATGAACACAAGATTATTTACAGCGGTTTGACTTTTGAATACTGGCTAGCCGGAGTAAGACATCAATTTGATGTTTTTTATAAAGAAAATAACAAAAATGAACTTTTTGTTTTTAATCCTATTCTTTGTAACAGATGGGGATTATATCATGATCAGTTCGGTGATTATGGAGATAATGCTTTACGATTTGGATTATTTTGTTATTCTGCTTTAGAAGTTATGATAAGAATGAAACTAAAAATCGACGTTGTGCATGTAAATGATTGGCAAACATCATTAATACCTTTACTTATGAAAACTAGATATAGTTTGCCTCAAAAAACCGTTTTAACTATTCATAATTTAGCTTTTCAAGGAATTTTCCCTAAAAAAGTTATGAATGAGCTGGAATTAGATTGGGAAAAATGTTTTAAATTTAACGGTTTGGAATATTTTGATAATGTTAATTTTTTAAAAGCGGGAATATTTTTTAGTGATCATGTAACAACTGTAAGTAAAACTTATGCACAAGAGATTCAAACTACGAAATTCGGAGAACGTTTAGATGATACTTTACAAATAAATAGTTATAAATTAAAAGGTATCGTAAACGGTATTAGTACAGAGATTTTCGATCCTAAAAAAGATAAGTACATTGAAAAAAACTTCTCTTTGGAAACTTATAAGAAAAAAAATGAAAATAAATCGCTTTTATGCAAAGAGTTGAATTTCAAAGAGGAAGGACGACCTTTATTTATATTTATAGGAAGATTTACTCCTCAAAAAGGAGTAGATATTCTTTTAGAAGCTATTGATTTATTTAAAACTTATGAAGCTAATTTTGTTATTCTAGGAAGCGGAGAGGATCTATATAATCACGCTTTTGGAACATTAATAGGAGCTTATGAAAATATTCATATAAAAATAGGTTATGATGAAGCTTTTAGTAGAAGATTATATGCAAGTGCCGACTTTTTATTAATGCCTTCTATTTTTGAACCTTGCGGTTTAAATCAAATGATATCTATGAAATACGGAGTCCTTCCAATAGTTTCAAAAACAGGAGGACTTAAAGATACCGTAATAGATTTTACTGATATTGACAAAATAGAAGAGTGCTCTTTAGGACTTGGAATAACTTTTGACGAGTATAATGTTTTTTGGTTTAACCATGCACTTGCAAAAGCATTTGCTCTATATTCAAACAAAAGTAAATTTGAAAAAATTTCAAAACACAATATGGGTGTTGATAATTCATGGAAAAACTCTGCAAAAGAGTATTTAAATCTATATAAATCATAAAGGAAATAGATGAGTCTTTTACATAAATATGAGATTGATAAATTATATTCAAAAAGTGTTGCATATTTTTCAATGGAGTTTGCTATTCATCAAGCTTTGAAAATATATTCAGGAGGACTGGGATTTTTAGCAGGATCTCATATGAGAAGTGCTTATGACTTAAAACAAAATCTAATAGGTGTGGGAATGCTTTGGAGTTATGGGTATTATGATCAAGGTAGAGATGAAGATAGATACTTAAAAATAGAATTTAGAAGAAAAAGATACTATTTTTTAGAAGATTTAAATATAACTGTAAGTGTGGATATAAACGGGAAAAAAGTGTTTGTTAGAGCATATTTGGTTCCTAGCGAACTTTTTAATTGTGCTCCTTTAATTCTTTTATCAACGGATATTCCTGAAAACGACTATTTATCAAGAACAATTACTCATAAACTTTATGATTCAAACAGTGAAACAAGAGTTGCCCAAGAGATTGTTCTTGGAGTAGGGGGAACAAGAGTTTTAGAGGAGTTGGGAATTAATCCTGAAATTTATCATATGAATGAAGGGCACTCTCTTCCTATGGCATTTGAACTTTATCAAAAATTTAAAGATATAAATGAAGTTAAAAAAAGAGTAGTTTTTACAACTCATACACCTGAAAAAGCAGGGAATGAAGAGCATAAAATTACTTTTTTATCAAAAATGGGATTTTTTGGACAAACACCTTTAGAAGAAGTACGAAAAATAACGGGAATAAAAAAAGAGAAGTTTTCACTTACCGTAGGAGCATTAAAAATGTCAAAAATTGCAAACGGTGTATCTAAAATACATGGGGATGTTGCAAACGATATGTGGAAAGAAGTAGAAAACAGATGTAAAATAATATCCATTACAAATGCTCAAAACAGAAGATATTGGGTCGATAAATCACTTTTAAGAGCTTTAGACGAGCATGAAGATTTTGAATTAGCAGCCAGAAAAAAACATTTAAAAAGAATGCTCTTTGATGAGGTTGCAAATCAAACGGGAAAAATGTTTGATCCTGAAATCTTAACAATAGTCTGGGCAAGAAGATTTGCCGAATACAAAAGACCGGGACTTTTAAAATATGATTTACAAAGATTTGAGAATCTAATTAATAATCAAAAATATCCTATTCAGATTATCTGGGCAGGAAAACCTTACCCTTTTGACTCTCAAGCTATTAATATTTTTAATGAGATAACTCATATGGCAAGATCTCATAAAAATATAGCAGTATTAGTAGGGTATGAATTGGATTTATCTATGAAGCTTAAAAAAGGAGCGGATATTTGGCTGAATACTCCAAGAGTTACAAGAGAAGCCAGCGGAACCAGCGGAATGAGTGCAGCTATGAACGGAGCAATTAATTTATCTATTGCCGACGGTTGGCATCCTGAATTTTGCAGAGAAGGAGTAAACTCTTTTACCATACCTACAGAAGGAAGAGGACTCTCTATAGAAGAGCAAGATAGATTAGATAATAAAAACTTAATGGATATTTTGGAAAATAAAATTATACCTCTATATTACGACAATAAAAAGGAGTGGTTAGATATTAAGAAAAATTCTATTTCAGATGTAATTCCTGCTTTTGATTCAGGAAGAATGGTTCATGAATATTATACTTTGATGTATAATGCATAAATTTTAAAATAGGAGTAAAAATGGGCATTAGTGAATTTGCAGGCAAAAAAGCACCTAAAGAGATTTTAGAAAATATACCAAACTTGATAAGTGATTATTATCTTAAAGTTCCTGATATAAATAATCCTTCTCATATGGTATCTTTTGGAACCTCAGGACATAGAGGAAGTGCTTCAAAAAATAGTTTTAATGAAAATCATATAAAAGCCATGGCTCAAGCAGTAGCGGAATTTCATCTGCAAAAAGGAGTATCAAAACTTTTTTTGGGAATGGATACTCATGCTTTGTCGATTCCTGCTCATCGAACTACGTTGGAAGTATTAGCCGCAAATAAAATAGAGACTTATTATGCAAAAGATTTTGAATATACTCCGACACCTGTTATATCTCATGCTATCTTAACCCATGAAAATTCTGACGGGATAGTAATAACACCTTCACACAATCCACCAAGTGACGGAGGATTTAAATACAATTTCAGTGACGGTGGACCGGCAGATGAATCTATTACGAAAATAATAGAACAAAGAGCGAATGAAATTTTAAAAAACGGTTTAAAAGATGTAAAAATTTTATCTTTTAAAGAGGCATTAAAAAGTAGGTTTTTATCTGAATATGATTTTATAACTCCTTATGTGGAAGATTTGTCAAATGTAATAGATATGGATATTATCAAACAAGCCAATCTTAAAATAGGTGCTGATGCCATGGGTGGTTCGGGAATGGCTTATTACAAAGCTATAAAGAAAAAATATAATTTAAATATGGAAATTTTTAATGCTACTGCTGATTTTACTTTCTCTTTTATGCATTGCGATAAAGACGGAAAGATAAGAATGGACTGCTCTTCATCTTATGCTATGGCAGGACTTATTGATCTAAAAGATAAGTTTGATATAGCTTTTGGAAATGATACCGATTTTGACAGACACGGTATAGTGACAAAAAGCAAAGGACTTTTAAATCCTAATCATTATCTCTCTGTTGTTATTGATTATTTGTCAAAAAATAGAGATTTCGGTAGACTAGGTGTAGGAAAAACACTTGTTAGTAGTTCCATGATAAATAGAGTTGTTCAAGATAATCAAAAAGAGGTTTTTGAAACCCCTGTCGGTTTTAAATGGTTTGTAAAACCTTTTATAGAAAAGAAAATTTTCTTTGGAGGTGAGGAGAGTGCGGGAGCTTCTTTTCTAAGAAAAAACGGTGAGGTTTGGAGTACAGACAAAGATGGAATTATTTTAAATCTTTTGGCTGTTGAGATTTTGGCAAAAACCAAAAAAGATCCGGGTGAGTATTACGATGCTTTGGTTGAAAAATTTGGAAAACCTGTTTACGGAAGATTAGATGCGGCTGCAAACGTAGAACAAAAAAAGGCTTTGAAAAATTTAAAACCTGAAGATATCAAACAAAAAATTTTGGCTGGAGAAAAAATAGAAAATATTTTGACTAAGGCTGATAACGGTGCTTCAATAGGCGGTTTAAAAGTTGTTACACAAAATGGCTGGTTTGCAATCAGACCATCGGGAACTGAAGATATATATAAAATATATGCAGAGAGTTTCAAAGGAGAAGAGCATCTAAAACAGATTCAAAAAGAGGCTTTAGAGATTGCAAAAGGAATATTTAACAATATTTAGACAGTTTATTACAAAATTGTAACAATATTTTAAGTATAATAAAAAGATAAATTTATATTAGGAAAAATTATGAAAACAGATTCAGAAAATTTGATTAAAGAGAGTTTGGAAAATGAAAATGATTTTTCTAGTGCTTCACATGCAATAGATAATTTTGCATCAGAAGTTAAACCTTTAGAGACAGAATATGAAATCCCTAGCAGATATAACAAAGATACTCTAAGAATTATCCTTGTAAATACAGAAAAATATTTTGTATATTGGGAAGTAAGTGATGAAACGCTTTTTGAAAAGAGTATTGATTTAGGAAAAGAGAAACTCTATTTTAAAATTGATGATATTGACGGAAATGAATTATATAGTTTTGATTCATCATTTGCATTAGGGGATTATTATATAAATTCAAAATTTGAAGATATGGATATCGTAGTAAAAGTAGGAACTGTTGAAGATGGAGAATTTAAAGAACTTTTTAGTTCAAATATGGTGCATACTTTCTCTTCAAAAATAAATTTTCCAAGTCAAGACGAATATGATCTTCTAATCAAAAAAGGTTATAGCTGGAGTGAAATCGTAAGAAGTACAATTGAACATTTTGATCAAGCTGGTTCTTCTTCAAAATATATAGAAGAGCTTCAAAGATTAAGAAACTTTATTCAAGAGGGAGAAAAAGCGGGGGTTTCTTCATCATCTTTTTTGAAAGGTAAAAAAAATGATTAAAGGGTATTGGGTACCTATACTGCATTCTCATTTACCCTTTGTAAAACATCCGAAATATGAAAATTTTTTGGAAGAACATTGGCTTTTTGAAGCAATTACTGAGTGCTATATTCCTCTTTTAAGAAGACTGAAAAAACTTGAAGAAGAGAATGTTCATTTTAGACTAACAACTTCTGTTACCCCACCTCTTGCAGAGATGTTATCAGATGAACATCTTATGAAAAAATATAGAAAATATTTAGATACTCATATTGAATTGGGAAATAAAGAGATAGAAAGAACAAGAGGTGATGAATATTTTCATCCTTTAGCTCACTTTTACAGAGATCTGTTTGTTCAGACAAAAGAGTTTTTTGAAGGTTTTTTAGCAGGGAATGTATTAAACGGATATAAACATTTTTATTATAACGGAAGTCTTGAAGTTATTACTTGCGGGGCAACTCACGGTTATCTTCCTATTTTAAGCGTAAATGAACACTCTGTTAGAACTCAAATAGAGATAGCCGTTCAAGCTCATGAAAAACATTTCGGCAAAAAACCAAACGGAATTTGGCTTCCTGAATGTGCTTATTATGACGGTCTGGATAAAATTTTAAATGAAAAAGGTATTAAATTTTTTATTGTAGATTCTCATGCTTTAACTTACGGAAGACCTACTGCGTTAAACGGTGTTTATACTCCTACTTATACTCCAACAGGAGTTGCCGCTTTTGCCAGAGATGCTTTGTCTTCAAAACAAGTTTGGAGTTCAAAAGAGGGGTATCCCGGAGATTTTGAATATAGAGATTTTTATAGGGATATCGGTTATGATTTGGATTTTGATTATATAAAACCTTATATAAATCCGGACGGTATTAGAGTATTTACGGGATTTAAATATCATAAAATTACGGGAACAAGCGATTATAAAGAGGCTTACGATCCTTGGATTGCGGAAAATAAAACAAAAGAGCATGCCGAAAATTTTCATTGGCACAGAGAGCTTCAGTTCGATCATTTGGGCACTTTAATGAATAGAATTCCAATGGTAGTTTCACCTTACGATGCAGAACTTTTCGGACATTGGTGGTTCGAAGGTCCTGAATTTTTATGCAATATGTTTAGACAAATAGATAAACATAAAGTTATGAAAGCAGTGACTCCAATGGAGTATTTAGGAATGTATCCTAAAAATCAGGTTGTAAATCCAAATCCTTCTTCATGGGGGGATAAAGGTTATTATGATGTTTGGTTAAATTCAGGAAATGATTGGATTTACAGACACCTTCATCAAATGGCAGATGTAATGGAAGAGAAAGCAAAAGAGTATTTTCATACAAACGATAAAAATATCTCAAGAGTTTTAACTCAAATGCTAAGAGAGCTTCTTTTGGCACAAAGTAGTGACTGGGCATTTTTGATGACAACAGGTACTGCAAGTGAATACAGTGTAAATAGAACAAAAGAGCATATATCGAATTTTAATGAATTACTTGGTATGATAAACGACAATAACATCGATTTTGATAGAGTAAATTACTTAGAGTATAAAAACTCAATTTTTGATTTTATTGATTTTAGAATATTTATTACAAGTTAAGGTAAACTATTATGATAGCGGTTTTTAATGCAATCACAAATATAGCAGAAGATATAGAAAAAAATGTATTTGATGATTGTCAAAGTTTTTTAGAGAGTGGTTTAACTGATATACAAATGAGAGAGAGTATCCATGAATACTGCTCTAAAGTTATTCAAAGAGAGTTTAAAAAAGTTAAATCAGTACATGGATTTATAGGCAAATACAAAAAAGAATATACAACTATAAATGAAGGTGGAAAATATAAAATAGGTTATGTAGCAATAGATAACTTAGATCTATTAGATGTAAATTTTGCACTTGGTTCGATTTTTGGAATTTATGAGGGGCAAATGGATGCTTTTCACTTAAAAGCTGCGATGTATATTACATATGGTCCGACTTTCCAATTAGTATTTGCTTCAAAAACAGAAGGTGTAATCTATTTCTCTTTTGAAAACGGAGAGTTTATAGAACAAGATCCTTTAACTTTGGAAAAACAAGGAAAAATAAACTCAACAGCAGGATTGGTTCCTGAATGGAGTGATGCTCACAGAGCTTTAGTCGACAGCTTTTTTAACAAAGGCTACAGACTTAGATTTTCTGACTCTTTATCTTTGGATACTCACCAAATATTATTTAAAAAAGGCGGAATATACAGCTCTCCTGCAACAAAATCGTTTCCAGAAGGTAAATTGGAAACTATCTTTGAAGCTTTTCCTATCTCTTATATAATAGAGCAAGCAGGTGGTAGAGCAATAAGTGAAAAAGGGCGAATTTTAGATATCACAAGCACAGATATAAAACAAAAAACGCCTATATATTTCGGTTCTGAAACGGAAATTCAGGCAGTAGAAGACTCTTTTAACAGCTAACTTAAAAGTTGGCTGTTTTTATAAAATTTACAGTCTTTTTAACAGCTTCTTCATATCTTTTTTTATTTACAATTTTATCAAAATTTTTCGTTTGCATTGAAAAAATCTCAAAAGCTATTTTTTTATCATACAGTTTTTCAAGCATTGTTAAAATCACTTCTATACTTAAATGATGAGAAACAGAGTTTGAAAAATTTGTCTGTTTTAAAGAACAGGAGAGAGTATATGATTCATCCAAAGAGTAAGCAGCATCAATAAAAATTATGTTCTCTGCTTCTTTTAATTCCAAACAAAGTTCAGGAGTTAATTGCAAAGTTGAAATAAATTTTGTATTAGAAAGATTTGAATTTTGAAGTTTTTTTAAAACCTCAATTCCAAAACTATCTTCACCTCTTAATTCATTTCCAAACCCTATGATTATTTGCAATTTAACCCCTTTTTATCTCTTTTATTACTTCTTTTTTTTCATCTCTTATTTCAATTATTGAGGAAACAATTCCCAAAGCATGAGTTGAGCAACTTAGACAAGGATCAAAACATCTGATAACTGCTTCAACTCTGTTTAAATCCCCATCTTTTATATTTTTCCCGTCAATAAAAGCTTGGGCTACTTGTTTTACCCCTTTGTTCATTGCAAGATTATTGTTTCCTGTTGCAATTATAAGATTAACCCCTGTAATAATCCCGTTATTATCTGCTTGGTAATCATGAAACAAAGTGCCTCTTGGAGCTTCAGAACATCCTACACCTTGATTTCTGTTTATTTGGGCATGGGCTCTTATTTGAGGATTTAACGTCTCTTCTTCATTTAGAAGTTCTTCTATTCTCTCAATTGCATAAATAATCTCAATAAGTCTTGCATAATGATAGTAAAAAGAGTGAAGTATAGGCTTCCCGTTGTTTAGATTTTTAAACCTTTCAAACTCTTTGTCGGCTAAAGCAGTTCCGCATTTTTTTGCCACATTCAATCTTGCAAGGGCTCCTACTCTATACATCCCCTCTTTATATCCAAAAGGTTTGTAATAAGGAGATTTTAGGAAACTGTCCTCTTCAACTGCTTCACCGATAAATTTTTTATAATCTTTTGGTTCAATTTTATCTTCTAGAACTTTTCCTTGGCTGTCAATAAAGCTTAAAAGACCGTCATAATGTTCAAGTTTTCCTTTTTTACTCACAAGTGCCATAAACAGTGAGGGAAAATTTGCAAAAGAGTTTATCTCTTTATCAAATTTATGAAGATTTTGTACAAAAAAGTTTAAAGCACTTTGGGCTATTTCAAGAGCTTGGGGTATTTGTTTTAAAATAGAATCTTTGGTCTCTTTTGTTATTTCATGGCTAACCCCTCCAGGTACTATCCACGTTGGATGTATCCTTTTGCCACCTAAAGTTTCAATTATCTTTTGCCCAAAAGCTCTTAAATCTATCCCATCTTTTGCCATTTGTGGATTTGTCTGCATTAGTTTAAAAATATTTCTATCTTCGGGTTTTGCATCAAAACCAAATACAAAATCCGGACTGCTTAAATGGTAAAAATTCAAAGCATGGGATTGAACTATTTGTGCTAGATTTATTATCCTTCTTAAATTTCTAGCTGCTTTTGGCGGACGAACTGCAAGGAGATTATCACAAGCTTTTGAGGAAGCTATGGCATGACTTACAGGACAAATTCCACAAGTTCTAGCTGTAAGAGCTGGCATCTCCGTGTATGGTCTGCCTTCGCAGATTTTTTCAAAACCTCTGTATTGGGTTACATGGATTCTTGCATCTTCAACCTCTTTTTTTTCATTTAAATCAATAGTTATCTTGGCATGTCCTTCTATTCTTGTAACAGGACTAATAATAATTTTTTCATTCATCTTAAAATCCTTTTAAAGCCCAAATCTTGTATATTTGCTAACATCAACTTTAATCCCTTCAATCAAACCTTTTATAACTTCAAAAATTGCATCAGCCGGAGTTGGACATCCAGGTACAAAATAATCAATATCTACAGCTTCATTTAAAGGAATAACTTTATCAAGCAGTTTAGGCACTATTTTATCAGGATATTGTCCTTTGTTTAAATCTGCCAAATCAAAATAACCTTTTTCTAAAACAGCTTGAGTTCCCGCAAGATTCTTTAAAGAAGAGATATTCCCTGTAATAGCACAATCCCCCAAAGCCAAAATTTTTTTAGAATTTTTTCTAATCTCTTTTATGATTTTTAAATCATGGTCTGTACTTATTGCTCCCTCAACTATAAACAGATCAATATTTTGAGGAATCTCTTTTGTATCAACATAAGGACTATATACAATATCGATATATCTTGCAAGTTCAATTATTCTTTCATCCATATCCAAAAAAGACATATGGCATCCGGAACAACCGTCCAACCAGATTGTTGCAACTTTTAGTTTTGTTTTAGAAAGAGAATCTATCATTTGTTTCTCCTTGCTTGGATTAGATTTGTTACAATATTTTTCTTTTTAACCATTTCTGTTGCACTTAATCCTTTTTCAAAAAGTGAACCAGTAGGACAGACTTGAACACATTTTCCACAGCTTGTACAGCTTTCACTCAAAGCCCAAGGTTCATCCATATCATGAATAATTTTAGAATCAATTCCTCTTCCTGCTATATCCAAAGCGTGAGCCCCTTCAACTTCATCACAGACTCTTACACATCTGCTGCAAAGAATACATCTGTTTGGATCATAAATATAATCTTTATGGGAAGCATCAACTTCAAAATGTTTGTGGATATGGGGAACAAAACTATGTTCAAGTTCGAGTTCTATTGCCTGATTTTGTAGTTCACAATGCCCGTTTGAAACACAAACGCTGCAAGTGTGAGTTCTTTCTGCAAATATCATTGATAAAACCATTTTTCTGTGGGTTTTTAGTTTTTCAGAGTTTGTAATAACTTCCATTCCCTCTTTTATTTTTGAAGTACAAGCCGGAATTAGATTTTTATTCCCTTTTATTTCAACTAAACACATTCTACAGGAACCAACACTGCTTAATCCTTCTAAATAGCATAAAGTTGGAATCTTTATTCCATGTTCGTTTGCAACTTCCAAAATAGTTGAATCTGAACGCCCTGTTACATCAATATCATCAATTTTAAAGGTTTTTACTCTAACTTTGTCTTTAAGCATCTTTTATTCCTTCCAAATACTCATTTTCAAAATATTTAATAGTACTTAATACCGGATTTGGAGCAGTTTGTCCCAAGCCGCAAAGGGAGCTATTTTTTACCACTTCACATAGCTGTTTTAAAAGTTCAAAATCACTTTTTGAAGCCTCTTTTTTTACAAATTTATCAAGTAAAGCTGTTAGTTCAACGGTTCCTACTCTGCAAGGAACACATCTCCCGCAAGATTCGCTTTGACAAAAATCCATAAAAAATCTGGCAACTTCAACCATATTTGAACTCTCATCCATAACAATCAAACCGCCGCTTCCCATAATAGAACCAATAGATTTTAAAGACTCATAATCAACAGGGATATCAAGTAACTCTTCAGGAATACAACCACCACTTGGACCACCTGTTTGTATTGCTTTTAATTTTGCATTGTTACTTAATCCTCCACCTATATCAAAAATAAGTTCCCTTAATGTTATCCCCATAGGAACTTCAACAAGCCCAGTATTTTTTATATGTCCGCTTAATGCAAATACTTTGGTTCCGGAGGAATTCTCTGTCCCTATATTCTTAAACCATTTCCCACCGTTTCTGATTATAGGAGCAATATTGGCAAAAGTTTCTACATTGTTTAAAACAGTTGGAAACTTCCATAAACCATAATCACTAAGATGAGGAGGTTTTTGTCGGGGATTTCCTCTGTTTCCTTCTATTGAAGCTATTAAGGCTGTAGCTTCTCCACAAACAAAAGCACCTCCTCCAAGTCTTACTTCAACATCAAAACTAAATCCGCTGTCGGCTATTTGATTTCCTAAAATACCTTTTAATCTTGCCTGTTTTATAGCTTTATTTAATTTTTGAACAGCAATTGGATATTCGGCTCTTACATAAATATAACCTTTTGTTGCGCCACAGGCATAACCTGCAAGTGCCATCCCTTCAATTATTTTATGCGGGTCTGCTTCCATAATGGCTCTATCCATAAAAGCACCGGGATCTCCCTCATCTCCGTTACATACGATATACTTTTGTTCAGCTTCAACTTTTGAAACAGCTTCCCATTTTAACCCCGTTGGATAACCTCCTCCACCTCTTCCTCTTAAGCCACTTGTGCTTATCTCATTTAAAACATCTTGCGGCGTCATCTCATCGAGAGCTGTATATAAAGCCAAATAACCGTCATATGCAATATAATCATCTATATCATCTGGATCTATGACCCCCGCATTTTCCAAAACAATCTTTTTTTGTCTGGTAAAAAAAGGTTGGGAAACATCACATTTTTTCTCTTCAATAGGAGTATCACTATTTAATGTTTCAATAAATTTTGCAGTATCTAAAGAGGAAACTTTGCTGTAAAAAGATTCTCTGTTTCCTTTTTTGTGATAATGTGAAACCATAATAGCTTCAGAGCAAAGTCCATTGCATCCTACACCTTTGACTTTACATCTTTTCTCTAAATTATTGTTTGAAACCTCTTTTTTCAAATCTTTTAAAAACTCTTCTGAGTTTAAAGAAGCACAACTGCTACCTATACAAACTCTTAACTCTTCATGGGAGTTTCTTTTTAAATCTCTTTTCTCAAGAGCCAGTTTTTTTAAATCTTCCAGTGAATCTAACATTTTATCAACTCCTGTGCTTCTTTTACCGATTCTTCTAAACTTAAGTGCCCCACTGTTTTATTATCATAAATGGCAATTGGAGCCAAAGAACATGAACCGACACATCTTGCACTAAGAAGAGAAAGAAGATTGTCTTTCGTAGTCTCTCCAACTTTTATACCGAATTTTTTTTCTAGTTGTTCAAGTATTTTGTTACTATTTTTTATATAACAAGCTGTACCCGTACAAACTACAATTGTATGTCTGCCTTTTGGTTTTAGTCTGAAAAAATGGTAAAACGTAACAACACCGTAAACTTTCGAAAAGGGTAATTTTAACCTTCTTGCAATGAATTTTAGAGTCTCATTTTCCAAATAGCCGAAACTCTCTTGTGCAGTATGCAAAGTTTCAATCAATGCACTTCTGTCGTAGTTTAACTTTTTCATGGTTTTTTCAACCATCTTATATCGGGAATCATTAGGTACAGTTGCTAGCAAGATAGATCCTTTATAAAAATATTTTATATCTTTATATTATATTCAAAAATATTACTTACTTGTGTATATTTTATGAAAGGATTTTATTTAAATTGGAAAATTAAGTTTTTAAAAACTTTTATATTATAAGTAAAAGTTATCTATTATTAAGGCAAATTTTATACAAATGCCGATATTATTACCTTGATTAATTTCATGCATATCTATTAGAGTATCATAAGTAATTCTTATGGTACTCTTTTTTTTGTATATTTATAAGTGCAAAATCCCAGATAAGATTGATTATTAACCCTAATATAAATGCTATTAACACACTTAAGTTAAATATCTCTCTATCAAAAATCATGTTTAGTATAATGGTGCTAAAAGGCAAACTCCATATAAAAAAGTAAGTACCCAAAAATTTTATTAAAGACTTCATATTTTCTACTCCTAAGACTATTCTTGGAATCTCAAAGTTTATATGCAATAATAGTATGCAACCCGACTATCTACTTGAGACTCGCGGCTTTCCGTCACTAAATCACTCTAGTTTTGGCAAGGTAATAGTTAATTTTAGCAAAAATAATTATTTTTGTAAATATATTATTATATTAAAAGATATAATTTAATTATTTTATATATTTAGTATAAAAATATATATGTGGGCAATGTCTTTTTATCTGTTCAAGTTTTAAATTAAGTTTGTTATTAATATAGTTGCAGTTTTTTATATTTATTTGCGTTGGATTAGCTAGCAGTAAGCCTGAACAAAGGGCATACGTGTCATTTAAAGTGTTTAATTCATCAACTAACAGATAATAAGGGATTACTTCATCTTTCATCTTATAATGAAGATAATTTGAAGCTGCAGTAACAAGAGCTAAAGCTAGAATTACAGGAAGTAAAACAATTTTAATTAATCTATTTATTTTCAAACCTTTGTAAAATTTTATGTAAATTTAGCACAAAAGCTATAATAAAATCCTGATTCAACTTAATCTTAGATTAATTACTAAAAAGTATAATAATTTAAAATTTTATTTAAAGGGTTTAAATGCAAAAAAAGATATTAACTCTTGTTTTAATACTTTTAATAACGGTTTTTACAGGATGCACAAAAAATGAGAAGCAGCTAAACTTATCTATGATTACTACTTCCGACGATAATGAAAAAACAGTTGGGACAACTCTACACGAAGCAGTAAGAGTAAATGACTTAAATTTAGTTAAAACCTTTATTCAAAAAAAAGCTGATTTAAATAAAAAAGACAAGTACGGATATACTCCTTTACATCTTGCTGCAAAATTTAATCATTATAAAATTGCAAAAGAACTTATATCTCATAATGTTTTAGTAAATACAAAAGATAATTTTTTTGATTCACCTTTGATAGACTCAACAAAAAAAGGGTATACAAATATGTCTAAACTTTTAGTATGTAACGGTGCAGACGTTAATACAGCAGATAAAAAAGGAGTAACGGCATTTGAATATGCTCTAAAAGTAAATGACGTAACAGTAGCAAAACTTCTTAAATCAAATAATATTGAAGCTGTATGCTCAGGAAAAAAAGTACAGAAAAAAGAGTTTTATGATTTAATAACAATGGATAATTATGATGTTATAGAGAGTAATACTCCAAAAATATGCGGGAATATATTGGATTTAGATGTAAGACAGGTACAAATAACTTTTGATAGAGGAAAAACAGTTATTGAAGCACAATTACAAAAAAACAGATGGTGCGCTCAAACAAAAAATAAATTGGCAAACGGAACTTATACCGTTTGGGCAATGGCAATAAACTCTTTGGGGCAAAGAGGCAAAGCAGAAGATAGCTTGATAATCAAATCTATTGAAAAATAATCAAAAAAAATTAAAGAAACTTTTTAGAAACTAAATTATTATATAGTTAATTATAAAAAAATCTATACTTAAAAAGGCAAGATTATGAAACTTATTATCAGACACATTAACGGGGATTTAGAACAAATAGATGTTACCAATAAAATGGAATTTAAGCCGCAAGAAGGGGAACAATACTACTTTTTAGGAGCAGATAAATTTACTTTCTCTTTGGCAGATTCACAGCAGACTGTCCGATTATTCTTACAAGGAGAGGGACAACGATTTGAAATAACTCTTGACAATATGGCTGAACTTATTAAAAATAATAAGCCTGATGATATCTTTGCTTTAAACACAGCATTGGGAGTTTCTTCTACTTCAGATGGTGAAAAAGAGATATTAGATGCCGTAAATAATCCTGACTTTAAAAGTGGAGAGATAATAAATGCTTTAAAAGAGAGTCTGTCTGTAAGTTCATTAGCCGATAATGATGGTTCAATAATAGATAATTTTGGAGCATTGGTAGATCTAATGGAAGCAGCAGCAGCCGGTGATGACCTAATAAGCAATCAAAGTTTAAGTATAGATGAAACTTCAGAACAAGATGTAACTCCTGCTGATGATACTGCAAGAGGAGAAAGATTGGATACTGATGCAGGTCCTAATCTTAGTGATCCTGAAGAAAATCCAAATCCGGAAATTGTTATTAATAATGCATCGTTAACTTTAAATAGTGTTTCAGTTTATGAAGGAAGTGGAACTGCTTCAATAACGGCAAGCCTAAGTGACGCACCAATCAATGGTCCTGTAACTTTTACTTTAAGCAACGGTTCAACAATAACATTTAATATAGGAGAAACAACATCAACATCAACACCGTTTCCTGTACAAGGAGATGATATATATAAAGATGCAGAATCTTATGATGTATCAGTTTCAAGTATGACAGGTGGAGGTGAGTATAATAATCTAGATACAAGTGATACAGCAACAGTAACAGTAAGTGATACAAAAGATACAACAACATTAACGTTAAATGATGTAAATGTAGATGAAGGAAGTGGAACAGCAACCATAGGAGCAAGCTTAAATTATACACCTGAAACAGAGTTAACAGTAACACTTTCAAACGGAGCAACAGTAACGTTTGGAACTGATTATGAAGCAGGAACAGTAGTAGAATCAACAGCGTTTGATATCCAAGGTGATGATGTATATAACGATGGTGAGAGTTATGATGTAAGTGTAACAAGTACAACTGGAGGAAACTTCGAGGATCTAGATACAAGTGATACAGCAACAGTAACAGTAAGTGATACAAAAGATACAACAACATTAACGTTAAATGATGTAAATGTAGATGAAGGAAGTGGAACAGCAACCATAGGAGCAAGCTTAAATTATACACCTGAAACAGAGTTAACAGTAACACTTTCAAACGGAGCAACAGTAACGTTTGGAACTGATTATGAAGCAGGAACAGTAGTAGAATCAACAGCGTTTGATATCCAAGGTGATGATGTATATAACGATGGTGAGAGTTATGATGTAAGTGTAACAAGTACAACTGGAGGAAACTTCGAGGATCTAGATACAAGTGATACAGCAACAGTAACAGTAAGTGATACAAAAGATACAACAACATTAACGTTAAATGATGTAAATGTAGATGAAGGAAGTGGAACAGCAACCATAGGAGCAAGCTTAAATTATACACCTGAAACAGAGTTAACAGTAACACTTTCAAACGGAGCAACAGTAACGTTTGGAACTGATTATGAAGCAGGAACAGTAGTAGAATCAACAGCGTTTGATATCCAAGGTGATGATGTATATAACGATGGTGAGAGTTATGATGTAAGTGTAACAAGTACAACTGGAGGAAACTTCGAGGATCTAGATACAAGTGATACAGCAACAGTAACAGTAAGTGATACAAAAGATACAACAACATTAACGTTAAATGATGTAAATGTAGATGAAGGAAGTGGAACAGCAACCATAGGAGCAAGCTTAAATTATACACCTGAAACAGAGTTAACAGTAACACTTTCAAACGGAGCAACAGTAACGTTTGGAACTGATTATGAAGCAGGAACAGTAGTAGAATCAACAGCGTTTGATATCCAAGGTGATGATGTATATAACGATGGTGAGAGTTATGATGTAAGTGTAACAAGTACAACTGGAGGAAACTTCGAGGATCTAGATACAAGTGATACAGCAACAGTAACAGTAAGTGATACAAAAGATACAACAACATTAACGTTAAATGATGTAAATGTAGATGAAGGAAGTGGAACAGCAACCATAGGAGCAAGCTTAAATTATACACCTGAAACAGAGTTAACAGTAACACTTTCAAACGGAGCAACAGTAACGTTTGGAACTGATTATGAAGCAGGAACAGTAGTAGAATCAACAGCGTTTGATATCCAAGGTGATGATGTATATAACGATGGTGAGAGTTATGATGTAAGTGTAACAAGTACAACTGGAGGAAACTTCGAGGATCTAGATACAAGTGATACAGCAACAGTAACAGTAAGTGATACAAAAGATACAACAACATTAACGTTAAATGATGTAAATGTAGATGAAGGAAGTGGAACAGCAACCATAGGAGCAAGCTTAAATTATACACCTGAAACAGAGTTAACAGTAACACTTTCAAACGGAGCAACAGTAACGTTTGGAACTGATTATGAAGCAGGAACAGTAGTAGAATCAACAGCGTTTGATATCCAAGGTGATGATGTATATAACGATGGTGAGAGTTATGATGTAAGTGTAACAAGTACAACTGGAGGAAACTTCGAGGATCTAGATACAAGTGATACAGCAACAGTAACAGTAAGTGATACAAAAGATACAACAACATTAACGTTAAATGATGTAAATGTAGATGAAGGAAGTGGAACAGCAACCATAGGAGCAAGCTTAAATTATACACCTGAAACAGAGTTAACAGTAACACTTTCAAACGGAGCAACAGTAACGTTTGGAACTGATTATGAAGCAGGAACAGTAGTAGAATCAACAGCGTTTGATATCCAAGGTGATGATGTATATAACGATGGTGAGAGTTATGATGTAAGTGTAACAAGTACAACTGGAGGAAACTTCGAGGATCTAGATACAAGTGATACAGCAACAGTAACAGTAAGTGATACAAAAGATACAACAACATTAACGTTAAATGATGTAAATGTAGATGAAGGAAGTGGAACAGCAACCATAGGAGCAAGCTTAAATTATACACCTGAAACAGAGTTAACAGTAACACTTTCAAACGGAGCAACAGTAACGTTTGGAACTGATTATGAAGCAGGAACAGTAGTAGAATCAACAGCGTTTGATATCCAAGGTGATGATGTATATAACGATGGTGAGAGTTATGATGTAAGTGTAACAAGTACAACTGGAGGAAACTTCGAGGATCTAGATACAAGTGATACAGCAACAGTAACAGTAAGTGATACAAAAGATACAACAACATTAACGTTAAATGATGTAAATGTAGATGAAGGAAGTGGAACAGCAACCATAGGAGCAAGCTTAAATTATACACCTGAAACAGAGTTAACAGTAACACTTTCAAACGGAGCAACAGTAACGTTTGGAACTGATTATGAAGCAGGAACAGTAGTAGAATCAACAGCGTTTGATATCCAAGGTGATGATGTATATAACGATGGTGAGAGTTATGATGTAAGTGTAACAAGTACAACTGGAGGAAACTTCGAGGATCTAGATACAAGTGATACAGCAACAGTAACAGTAAGTGATACAAAAGATACAACAACATTAACGTTAAATGATGTAAATGTAGATGAAGGAAGTGGAACAGCAACCATAGGAGCAAGCTTAAATTATACACCTGAAACAGAGTTAACAGTAACACTTTCAAACGGAGCAACAGTAACGTTTGGAACTGATTATGAAGCAGGAACAGTAGTAGAATCAACAGCGTTTGATATCCAAGGTGATGATGTATATAACGATGGTGAGAGTTATGATGTAAGTGTAACAAGTACAACTGGAGGAAACTTCGAGGATCTAGATACAAGTGATACAGCAACAGTAACAGTAAGTGATACAAAAGATACAACAACATTAACGTTAAATGATGTAAATGTAGATGAAGGAAGTGGAACAGCAACCATAGGAGCAAGCTTAAATTATACACCTGAAACAGAGTTAACAGTAACACTTTCAAACGGAGCAACAGTAACGTTTGGAACTGATTATGAAGCAGGAACAGTAGTAGAATCAACAGCGTTTGATATCCAAGGTGATGATGTATATAACGATGGTGAGAGTTATGATGTAAGTGTAACAAGTACAACTGGAGGAAACTTCGAGGATCTAGATACAAGTGATACAGCAACAGTAACAGTAAGTGATACAAAAGATACAACAACATTAACGTTAAATGATGTAAATGTAGATGAAGGAAGTGGAACAGCAACCATAGGAGCAAGCTTAAATTATACACCTGAAACAGAGTTAACAGTAACACTTTCAAACGGAGCAACAGTAACGTTTGGAACTGATTATGAAGCAGGAACAGTAGTAGAATCAACAGCGTTTGATATCCAAGGTGATGATGTATATAACGATGGTGAGAGTTATGATGTAAGTGTAACAAGTACAACTGGAGGAAACTTCGAGGATCTAGATACAAGTGATACAGCAACAGTAACAGTAAGTGATACAAAAGATACAACAACATTAACGTTAAATGATGTAAATGTAGATGAAGGAAGTGGAACAGCAACCATAGGAGCAAGCTTAAATTATACACCTGAAACAGAGTTAACAGTAACACTTTCAAACGGAGCAACAGTAACGTTTGGAACTGATTATGAAGCAGGAACAGTAGTAGAATCAACAGCGTTTGATATCCAAGGTGATGATGTATATAACGATGGTGAGAGTTATGATGTAAGTGTAACAAGTACAACTGGAGGAAACTTCGAGGATCTAGATACAAGTGATACAGCAACAGTAACAGTAAGTGATACAAAAGATACAACAACATTAACGTTAAATGATGTAAATGTAGATGAAGGAAGTGGAACAGCAACCATAGGAGCAAGCTTAAATTATACACCTGAAACAGAGTTAACAGTAACACTTTCAAACGGAGCAACAGTAACGTTTGGAACTGATTATGAAGCAGGAACAGTAGTAGAATCAACAGCGTTTGATATCCAAGGTGATGATGTATATAACGATGGTGAGAGTTATGATGTAAGTGTAACAAGTACAACTGGAGGAAACTTCGAGGATCTAGATACAAGTGATACAGCAACAGTAACAGTAAGTGATACAAAAGATACAACAACATTAACGTTAAATGATGTAAATGTAGATGAAGGAAGTGGAACAGCAACCATAGGAGCAAGCTTAAATTATACACCTGAAACAGAGTTAACAGTAACACTTTCAAACGGAGCAACAGTAACGTTTGGAACTGATTATGAAGCAGGAACAGTAGTAGAATCAACAGCGTTTGATATCCAAGGTGATGATGTATATAACGATGGTGAGAGTTATGATGTAAGTGTAACAAGTACAACTGGAGGAAACTTCGAGGATCTAGATACAAGTGATACAGCAACAGTAACAGTAAGTGATACAAAAGATACAACAACATTAACGTTAAATGATGTAAATGTAGATGAAGGAAGTGGAACAGCAACCATAGGAGCAAGCTTAAATTATACACCTGAAACAGAGTTAACAGTAACACTTTCAAACGGAGCAACAGTAACGTTTGGAACTGATTATGAAGCAGGAACAGTAGTAGAATCAACAGCGTTTGATATCCAAGGTGATGATGTATATAACGATGGTGAGAGTTATGATGTAAGTGTAACAAGTACAACTGGAGGAAACTTCGAGGATCTAGATACAAGTGATACAGCAACAGTAACAGTAAGTGATACAAAAGATACAACAACATTAACGTTAAATGATGTAAATGTAGATGAAGGAAGTGGAACAGCAACCATAGGAGCAAGCTTAAATTATACACCTGAAACAGAGTTAACAGTAACACTTTCAAACGGAGCAACAGTAACGTTTGGAACTGATTATGAAGCAGGAACAGTAGTAGAATCAACAGCGTTTGATATCCAAGGTGATGATGTATATAACGATGGTGAGAGTTATGATGTAAGTGTAACAAGTACAACTGGAGGAAACTTCGAGGATCTAGATACAAGTGATACAGCAACAGTAACAGTAAGTGATACAAAAGATACAACAACATTAACGTTAAATGATGTAAATGTAGATGAAGGAAGTGGAACAGCAACCATAGGAGCAAGCTTAAATTATACACCTGAAACAGAGTTAACAGTAACACTTTCAAACGGAGCAACAGTAACGTTTGGAACTGATTATGAAGCAGGAACAGTAGTAGAATCAACAGCGTTTGATATCCAAGGTGATGATGTATATAACGATGGTGAGAGTTATGATGTAAGTGTAACAAGTACAACTGGAGGAAACTTCGAGGATCTAGATACAAGTGATACAGCAACAGTAACAGTAAGTGATACAAAAGATACAACAACATTAACGTTAAATGATGTAAATGTAGATGAAGGAAGTGGAACAGCAACCATAGGAGCAAGCTTAAATTATACACCTGAAACAGAGTTAACAGTAACACTTTCAAACGGAGCAACAGTAACGTTTGGAACTGATTATGAAGCAGGAACAGTAGTAGAATCAACAGCGTTTGATATCCAAGGTGATGATGTATATAACGATGGTGAGAGTTATGATGTAAGTGTAACAAGTACAACTGGAGGAAACTTCGAGGATCTAGATACAAGTGATACAGCAACAGTAACAGTAAGTGATACAAAAGATACAACAACATTAACGTTAAATGATGTAAATGTAGATGAAGGAAGTGGAACAGCAACCATAGGAGCAAGCTTAAATTATACACCTGAAACAGAGTTAACAGTAACACTTTCAAACGGAGCAACAGTAACGTTTGGAACTGATTATGAAGCAGGAACAGTAGTAGAATCAACAGCGTTTGATATCCAAGGTGATGATGTATATAACGATGGTGAGAGTTATGATGTAAGTGTAACAAGTACAACTGGAGGAAACTTCGAGGATCTAGATACAAGTGATACAGCAACAGTAACAGTAAGTGATACAAAAGATACAACAACATTAACGTTAAATGATGTAAATGTAGATGAAGGAAGTGGAACAGCAACCATAGGAGCAAGCTTAAATTATACACCTGAAACAGAGTTAACAGTAACACTTTCAAACGGAGCAACAGTAACGTTTGGAACTGATTATGAAGCAGGAACAGTAGTAGAATCAACAGCGTTTGATATCCAAGGTGATGATGTATATAACGATGGTGAGAGTTATGATGTAAGTGTAACAAGTACAACTGGAGGAAACTTCGAGGATCTAGATACAAGTGATACAGCAACAGTAACAGTAAGTGATACAAAAGATACAACAACATTAACGTTAAATGATGTAAATGTAGATGAAGGAAGTGGAACAGCAACCATAGGAGCAAGCTTAAATTATACACCTGAAACAGAGTTAACAGTAACACTTTCAAACGGAGCAACAGTAACGTTTGGAACTGATTATGAAGCAGGAACAGTAGTAGAATCAACAGCGTTTGATATCCAAGGTGATGATGTATATAACGATGGTGAGAGTTATGATGTAAGTGTAACAAGTACAACTGGAGGAAACTTCGAGGATCTAGATACAAGTGATACAGCAACAGTAACAGTAAGTGATACAAAAGATACAACAACATTAACGTTAAATGATGTAAATGTAGATGAAGGAAGTGGAACAGCAACCATAGGAGCAAGCTTAAATTATACACCTGAAACAGAGTTAACAGTAACACTTTCAAACGGAGCAACAGTAACGTTTGGAACTGATTATGAAGCAGGAACAGTAGTAGAATCAACAGCGTTTGATATCCAAGGTGATGATGTATATAACGATGGTGAGAGTTATGATGTAAGTGTAACAAGTACAACTGGAGGAAACTTCGAGGATCTAGATACAAGTGATACAGCAACAGTAACAGTAAGTGATACAAAAGATACAACAACATTAACGTTAAATGATGTAAATGTAGATGAAGGAAGTGGAACAGCAACCATAGGAGCAAGCTTAAATTATACACCTGAAACAGAGTTAACAGTAACACTTTCAAACGGAGCAACAGTAACGTTTGGAACTGATTATGAAGCAGGAACAGTAGTAGAATCAACAGCGTTTGATATCCAAGGTGATGATGTATATAACGATGGTGAGAGTTATGATGTAAGTGTAACAAGTACAACTGGAGGAAACTTCGAGGATCTAGATACAAGTGATACAGCAACAGTAACAGTAAGTGATACAAAAGATACAACAACATTAACGTTAAATGATGTAAATGTAGATGAAGGAAGTGGAACAGCAACCATAGGAGCAAGCTTAAATTATACACCTGAAACAGAGTTAACAGTAACACTTTCAAACGGAGCAACAGTAACGTTTGGAACTGATTATGAAGCAGGAACAGTAGTAGAATCAACAGCGTTTGATATCCAAGGTGATGATGTATATAACGATGGTGAGAGTTATGATGTAAGTGTAACAAGTACAACTGGAGGAAACTTCGAGGATCTAGATACAAGTGATACAGCAACAGTAACAGTAAGTGATACAAAAGATACAACAACATTAACGTTAAATGATGTAAATGTAGATGAAGGAAGTGGAACAGCAACCATAGGAGCAAGCTTAAATTATACACCTGAAACAGAGTTAACAGTAACACTTTCAAACGGAGCAACAGTAACGTTTGGAACTGATTATGAAGCAGGAACAGTAGTAGAATCAACAGCGTTTGATATCCAAGGTGATGATGTATATAACGATGGTGAGAGTTATGATGTAAGTGTAACAAGTACAACTGGAGGAAACTTCGAGGATCTAGATACAAGTGATACAGCAACAGTAACAGTAAGTGATACAAAAGATACAACAACATTAACGTTAAATGATGTAAATGTAGATGAAGGAAGTGGAACAGCAACCATAGGAGCAAGCTTAAATTATACACCTGAAACAGAGTTAACAGTAACACTTTCAAACGGAGCAACAGTAACGTTTGGAACTGATTATGAAGCAGGAACAGTAGTAGAATCAACAGCGTTTGATATCCAAGGTGATGATGTATATAACGATGGTGAGAGTTATGATGTAAGTGTAACAAGTACAACTGGAGGAAACTTCGAGGATCTAGATACAAGTGATACAGCAACAGTAACAGTAAGTGATACAAAAGATACAACAACATTAACGTTAAATGATGTAAATGTAGATGAAGGAAGTGGAACAGCAACCATAGGAGCAAGCTTAAATTATACACCTGAAACAGAGTTAACAGTAACACTTTCAAACGGAGCAACAGTAACGTTTGGAACTGATTATGAAGCAGGAACAGTAGTAGAATCAACAGCGTTTGATATCCAAGGTGATGATGTATATAACGATGGTGAGAGTTATGATGTAAGTGTAACAAGTACAACTGGAGGAAACTTCGAGGATCTAGATACAAGTGATACAGCAACAGTAACAGTAAGTGATACAAAAGATACAACAACATTAACGTTAAATGATGTAAATGTAGATGAAGGAAGTGGAACAGCAACCATAGGAGCAAGCTTAAATTATACACCTGAAACAGAGTTAACAGTAACACTTTCAAACGGAGCAACAGTAACGTTTGGAACTGATTATGAAGCAGGAACAGTAGTAGAATCAACAGCGTTTGATATCCAAGGTGATGATGTATATAACGATGGTGAGAGTTATGATGTAAGTGTAACAAGTACAACTGGAGGAAACTTCGAGGATCTAGATACAAGTGATACAGCAACAGTAACAGTAAGTGATACAAAAGATACAACAACATTAACGTTAAATGATGTAAATGTAGATGAAGGAAGTGGAACAGCAACCATAGGAGCAAGCTTAAATTATACACCTGAAACAGAGTTAACAGTAACACTTTCAAACGGAGCAACAGTAACGTTTGGAACTGATTATGAAGCAGGAACAGTAGTAGAATCAACAGCGTTTGATATCCAAGGTGATGATGTATATAACGATGGTGAGAGTTATGATGTAAGTGTAACAAGTACAACTGGAGGAAACTTCGAGGATCTAGATACAAGTGATACAGCAACAGTAACAGTAAGTGATACAAAAGATACAACAACATTAACGTTAAATGATGTAAATGTAGATGAAGGAAGTGGAACAGCAACCATAGGAGCAAGCTTAAATTATACACCTGAAACAGAGTTAACAGTAACACTTTCAAACGGAGCAACAGTAACGTTTGGAACTGATTATGAAGCAGGAACAGTAGTAGAATCAACAGCGTTTGATATCCAAGGTGATGATGTATATAACGATGGTGAGAGTTATGATGTAAGTGTAACAAGTACAACTGGAGGAAACTTCGAGGATCTAGATACAAGTGATACAGCAACAGTAACAGTAAGTGATACAAAAGATACAACAACATTAACGTTAAATGATGTAAATGTAGATGAAGGAAGTGGAACAGCAACCATAGGAGCAAGCTTAAATTATACACCTGAAACAGAGTTAACAGTAACACTTTCAAACGGAGCAACAGTAACGTTTGGAACTGATTATGAAGCAGGAACAGTAGTAGAATCAACAGCGTTTGATATCCAAGGTGATGATGTATATAACGATGGTGAGAGTTATGATGTAAGTGTAACAAGTACAACTGGAGGAAACTTCGAGGATCTAGATACAAGTGATACAGCAACAGTAACAGTAAGTGATACAAAAGATACAACAACATTAACGTTAAATGATGTAAATGTAGATGAAGGAAGTGGAACAGCAACCATAGGAGCAAGCTTAAATTATACACCTGAAACAGAGTTAACAGTAACACTTTCAAACGGAGCAACAGTAACGTTTGGAACTGATTATGAAGCAGGAACAGTAGTAGAATCAACAGCGTTTGATATCCAAGGTGATGATGTATATAACGATGGTGAGAGTTATGATGTAAGTGTAACAAGTACAACTGGAGGAAACTTCGAGGATCTAGATACAAGTGATACAGCAACAGTAACAGTAAGTGATACAAAAGATACAACAACATTAACGTTAAATGATGTAAATGTAGATGAAGGAAGTGGAACAGCAACCATAGGAGCAAGCTTAAATTATACACCTGAAACAGAGTTAACAGTAACACTTTCAAACGGAGCAACAGTAACGTTTGGAACTGATTATGAAGCAGGAACAGTAGTAGAATCAACAGCGTTTGATATCCAAGGTGATGATGTATATAACGATGGTGAGAGTTATGATGTAAGTGTAACAAGTACAACTGGAGGAAACTTCGAGGATCTAGATACAAGTGATACAGCAACAGTAACAGTAAGTGATACAAAAGATACAACAACATTAACGTTAAATGATGTAAATGTAGATGAAGGAAGTGGAACAGCAACCATAGGAGCAAGCTTAAATTATACACCTGAAACAGAGTTAACAGTAACACTTTCAAACGGAGCAACAGTAACGTTTGGAACTGATTATGAAGCAGGAACAGTAGTAGAATCAACAGCGTTTGATATCCAAGGTGATGATGTATATAACGATGGTGAGAGTTATGATGTAAGTGTAACAAGTACAACTGGAGGAAACTTCGAGGATCTAGATACAAGTGATACAGCAACAGTAACAGTAAGTGATACAAAAGATACAACAACATTAACGTTAAATGATGTAAATGTAGATGAAGGAAGTGGAACAGCAACCATAGGAGCAAGCTTAAATTATACACCTGAAACAGAGTTAACAGTAACACTTTCAAACGGAGCAACAGTAACGTTTGGAACTGATTATGAAGCAGGAACAGTAGTAGAATCAACAGCGTTTGATATCCAAGGTGATGATGTATATAACGATGGTGAGAGTTATGATGTAAGTGTAACAAGTACAACTGGAGGAAACTTCGAGGATCTAGATACAAGTGATACAGCAACAGTAACAGTAAGTGATACAAAAGATACAACAACATTAACGTTAAATGATGTAAATGTAGATGAAGGAAGTGGAACAGCAACCATAGGAGCAAGCTTAAATTATACACCTGAAACAGAGTTAACAGTAACACTTTCAAACGGAGCAACAGTAACGTTTGGAACTGATTATGAAGCAGGAACAGTAGTAGAATCAACAGCGTTTGATATCCAAGGTGATGATGTATATAACGATGGTGAGAGTTATGATGTAAGTGTAACAAGTACAACTGGAGGAAACTTCGAGGATCTAGATACAAGTGATACAGCAACAGTAACAGTAAGTGATACAAAAGATACAACAACATTAACGTTAAATGATGTAAATGTAGATGAAGGAAGTGGAACAGCAACCATAGGAGCAAGCTTAAATTATACACCTGAAACAGAGTTAACAGTAACACTTTCAAACGGAGCAACAGTAACGTTTGGAACTGATTATGAAGCAGGAACAGTAGTAGAATCAACAGCGTTTGATATCCAAGGTGATGATGTATATAACGATGGTGAGAGTTATGATGTAAGTGTAACAAGTACAACTGGAGGAAACTTCGAGGATCTAGATACAAGTGATACAGCAACAGTAACAGTAAGTGATACAAAAGATACAACAACATTAACGTTAAATGATGTAAATGTAGATGAAGGAAGTGGAACAGCAACCATAGGAGCAAGCTTAAATTATACACCTGAAACAGAGTTAACAGTAACACTTTCAAACGGAGCAACAGTAACGTTTGGAACTGATTATGAAGCAGGAACAGTAGTAGAATCAACAGCGTTTGATATCCAAGGTGATGATGTATATAACGATGGTGAGAGTTATGATGTAAGTGTAACAAGTACAACTGGAGGAAACTTCGAGGATCTAGATACAAGTGATACAGCAACAGTAACAGTAAGTGATACAAAAGATACAACAACATTAACGTTAAATGATGTAAATGTAGATGAAGGAAGTGGAACAGCAACCATAGGAGCAAGCTTAAATTATACACCTGAAACAGAGTTAACAGTAACACTTTCAAACGGAGCAACAGTAACGTTTGGAACTGATTATGAAGCAGGAACAGTAGTAGAATCAACAGCGTTTGATATCCAAGGTGATGATGTATATAACGATGGTGAGAGTTATGATGTAAGTGTAACAAGTACAACTGGAGGAAACTTCGAGGATCTAGATACAAGTGATACAGCAACAGTAACAGTAAGTGATACAAAAGATACAACAACATTAACGTTAAATGATGTAAATGTAGATGAAGGAAGTGGAACAGCAACCATAGGAGCAAGCTTAAATTATACACCTGAAACAGAGTTAACAGTAACACTTTCAAACGGAGCAACAGTAACGTTTGGAACTGATTATGAAGCAGGAACAGTAGTAGAATCAACAGCGTTTGATATCCAAGGTGATGATGTATATAACGATGGTGAGAGTTATGATGTAAGTGTAACAAGTACAACTGGAGGAAACTTCGAGGATCTAGATACAAGTGATACAGCAACAGTAACAGTAAGTGATACAAAAGATACAACAACATTAACGTTAAATGATGTAAATGTAGATGAAGGAAGTGGAACAGCAACCATAGGAGCAAGCTTAAATTATACACCTGAAACAGAGTTAACAGTAACACTTTCAAACGGAGCAACAGTAACGTTTGGAACTGATTATGAAGCAGGAACAGTAGTAGAATCAACAGCGTTTGATATCCAAGGTGATGATGTATATAACGATGGTGAGAGTTATGATGTAAGTGTAACAAGTACAACTGGAGGAAACTTCGAGGATCTAGATACAAGTGATACAGCAACAGTAACAGTAAGTGATACAAAAGATACAACAACATTAACGTTAAATGATGTAAATGTAGATGAAGGAAGTGGAACAGCAACCATAGGAGCAAGCTTAAATTATACACCTGAAACAGAGTTAACAGTAACACTTTCAAACGGAGCAACAGTAACGTTTGGAACTGATTATGAAGCAGGAACAGTAGTAGAATCAACAGCGTTTGATATCCAAGGTGATGATGTATATAACGATGGTGAGAGTTATGATGTAAGTGTAACAAGTACAACTGGAGGAAACTTCGAGGATCTAGATACAAGTGATACAGCAACAGTAACAGTAAGTGATACAAAAGATACAACAACATTAACGTTAAATGATGTAAATGTAGATGAAGGAAGTGGAACAGCAACCATAGGAGCAAGCTTAAATTATACACCTGAAACAGAGTTAACAGTAACACTTTCAAACGGAGCAACAGTAACGTTTGGAACTGATTATGAAGCAGGAACAGTAGTAGAATCAACAGCGTTTGATATCCAAGGTGATGATGTATATAACGATGGTGAGAGTTATGATGTAAGTGTAACAAGTACAACTGGAGGAAACTTCGAGGATCTAGATACAAGTGATACAGCAACAGTAACAGTAAGTGATACAAAAGATACAACAACATTAACGTTAAATGATGTAAATGTAGATGAAGGAAGTGGAACAGCAACCATAGGAGCAAGCTTAAATTATACACCTGAAACAGAGTTAACAGTAACACTTTCAAACGGAGCAACAGTAACGTTTGGAACTGATTATGAAGCAGGAACAGTAGTAGAATCAACAGCGTTTGATATCCAAGGTGATGATGTATATAACGATGGTGAGAGTTATGATGTAAGTGTAACAAGTACAACTGGAGG